>NZ_JFHM01000030.1:0-39861 GCF_003664935.1 Mesotoga sp. H07pep.5.4 | reverse complement strand
ATCACCGCAACATTACCATGAGCTCTAGACCGAGTAATCTCTATAGCCTCTTCGGAAGGAAGAAAGACTCTCCCCTGGAGACTCTCTTTGACTAACTCTCTAGTAACTTCCGGCAATTCAGTAAGGTTGGCAATGGTTTGCTGTTTCACCTTACCATCTTCGCGATAACTTCTTCTCAGAAGATAAGTGAAGTATTCTCTGTCCTTGTACTTACTCACAATCCTAGCTAAATAAAGGCCTTTAGGTTTGCTCTTCATAATATGATGATAGCACAAAGGAAAGAGCAAAGTCAATTACAAATTGACTATTCACTGTCTACATTTTCAATTCATTTATGTGTCTTTTTCCTCTCTCGGAAAGAGTTTCATTCATTTGCTGTCGGGGAACTTCAGATTAACAGATACAGCATTTGGCCAAATAAAAATCCAGAAGAGCGATTGACTGTTTAGCCTCTAATATTAGAGTGCTCCGATCTGTAATTTACTCCTCTCTGAGATCACAAGGCAAAGATATTCATCATAAGACTACATTCAGTGTTTAAATTCTGAAAGTCAATCATTATATACTTGCTTTGTCGTATCAAATCAGGCAATAGAAAAGGGGGATAAACTATGAAATTGAAATTTGTTCTTGTGATCGTTCTAATTTCCACAGTTGCTTTCGGCAATTTCTTTCAGCGGTCCGACGAGTATTTGAGAAGACAGAACGAACTGAAAAGCACCCTGGAATTCTCGCTGACATTCGAAAAGGCTAAAGAGATAATTGTGAAACATTATCCCGAGCTCAAGAGCGATGAAGAAGTTAGAGAATTCATTATTGAAAGAGACATTCAGAGGGCTATCGTGGACGGTGTAGAGATGTACTACTCCGACTTGGAGCACAACCTCTTCACCCGTGACCCAGAACTGGTAGAGCGGGAGCCAGAGTGGTCGGCGGGCAATGTTTTACTCGTGAGATACCTCCTGGAAGAATACGGACCAAAACAGACACCTTTTGCCTCCTTCAAGCCAGCTCACAGCCCGTATTTCAACCCGAAGAACTACCTTGTGGAGTACAAAGTACATACCGAAAGATCTCTCCTGCCGGATAAGGGTTCGCTGAGAATCTGGTTCCCCCTTCCATTGCAGACGGCAGTTCAAGAGAACATCTCTGTATTAGAGGTGACCCCAAAGGAAGCGGTGGTCGGCCTTCCCAGAACTACCGGCGATATAGCATATGTCCTCTTCGAATTCGATCTTTCGAGTCTCGCCCAGGATCTAGACGTCTCCGTGAAATACACTTTTACTCACTACCAGCAACAGTTCGATATAGATCCAGATCAGATAGGCGAATACGACAAGGAAAGCTCGCTTTACAAGGACTACACGAAGTCCGAAGGAAGCATCTACTACGACGAGAGATTTGAGGAGCTTGCCAGAAGCGTTGTTGGAGATGAGACCAATCCCTTCCTTCAGGCGAGAAAGCTATACTACTACGTAGTCGAAAACATCAAATACACTTTTATGGCCCACGCTTCAATAGAGGCGGCCGGGATTTCGGAAAGCCTCTACTCTTTCGAACACGGTTACGGTGATTGTGGGACCCAGTCGATGATCTTCTCAGCTCTCTGCAGATCCATCGGAATACCGGCAAGGGCGCCGGGAGGCTTTCAAGCTTTCTCCGGTCAGCTGGGTTCGCATTTCTGGGCCGAGTTCTACCTGCCAAATTACGGCTGGATTCCTGTGGACACCTCGGCAGGACAGATAGCGACCTACACTTACGGGATTACGGAAGAGGAACGACAGGACTTTATCGATTACTTCTTCGCAAACCAGGACCCGTTGAGACTCGTGGTTCAAAATTCCGTCGACTTCTTGCCGGCCGAAAAACCTACCGACACTCAACTGCTTGAAATAACCTTGCAGACTCCGTTCGTTGAGAGCGAATTCAGCAACGAAGAGTTCGATGTCACCATCGCGATTCTTGATTCTTTCACCATGAAGACGGTTTTGTTGAGATAGAGCCGTGATCGGGGGTCGGAGGTCGGGGGTTGGTGGCATCAAGATCAGAAGTGATGCTGCCTCCGGCAGGAAGTGAGGCTCGCTGGCGCGAGGAAGTGATGCCCGGAAGGGCATCCGGGGAAGTGATGCTGGCGCTTACGCACCAGGAGGCAAAAACCAAAGAAAAAGAGCAAGCAAATCAAAGTAATCTGATTAGAACGAACCTATTCTGTCATCCTGAAGCGCTCCTGTTCAGGATCTGGGCTTCGAAAGACCGAGGGTAGAGGTCAGTGTTCAGAGGTTGGAAGAGCAAGGGATCAGTTGTAAGTTCCAAGTTGTGAGTTGTGAGTAGAAAAGTCCAACAAAACGGGTCTCGAGTCTTGTGTTTCGTGAGTACAAGTGGTTGACTATCACGGCCTCATTGCTATTGAGAGGCTGTCATCTCGAACTTGTTTCGGGATCTGGTCTTAGAAAGAAACGTGGTTAGAGGTTAGTGGTCAGAGGTTGGAAGAGCAACGGAAGCCGGATTACCGTTGGACGGTTCACCGTTCGCCGAGGAGAAGTCGTTCCTTCCAGAGCGAGGATCTGTTCTTCGTTCTTGGTTAAGGTCAAAAACCAGGAGCTAGATGCTGAAAACAAGTTCATGACGGGATGTACTTGACCAGAAGAACCTGGACGCGTAGCGTCGGAACGAAGAACCGGTGCTTCTTGGCGGGGACGGTGGACCGTTGACGGACAACGTGGTTTTCATCAGCGACCAGCGTGTTCTTGATTTTAAGCGTGCAGCGATTCTTAGATCATCGAGATTCTGAATCAAGTTCAGAATGACGTGATGTGGCGTTTTCGTAATCGCCTAACACTGTCATCCCGGACTTGATCCGGGATCTGTTCTAAGAACGAACAACCTGGACGCGTAGCGTCGGAACGAAGAACCGGTGCTTCTTGGCGGGGACGGTGGACCGTTGACGGGCAACGCGGTTTTCATCAGCGATCAGCGGTTGTTGTGCTCTTGAAGCGGGCTTGGTCTTTCCATGCTCCATGATCTCAGCTCGGGCGATATTTCGATTTCCTTTACGACTGAGAATCCAAAGGATTCGTAGAAGCGCAGATTTGAAGGATTCTGGGTTTCAAGATAACATGGGAGCCCTCTGGAGTCTGCTTCCTGAATAAAGAGGTTCATCAGCTTCTTTCCTATTCCCATTCCCTGTTTTCGAGGTAGAACGGCCAGCAAGATGAGGTGCAGATTGTGTCCTTTCATGCATTCTTTCTGAGTCTTAAAAATCTCCATCCCTGTTTTCATCAGACGAAAGAGCGAGCTAATGGGCGAACCGATCATTCTCATTGCCCCACTTCGGAGCCATGCCATTACGCCGGGCTCCTTTTCAGAGTCAATCCACTGGATCACTCCGCTAGACTCTTCGGAATCGAAATAGATATCGCTTGATGGAGCGTAAGCTTTCGTCATTACGCCGTACAGCCTTCTTATTTCTTTTCTTTCTCTGTCCTTGAACACGTATTTGATCATGGGATCTTCAAAGAAGGCTTCGGTAAGGATCTCCACAGCTTTCTCGTACTCTTCTTCGGAAACTCTTCTCGGTCCGTTCACAGAATCACCTCACATTAACCTTGTGTTCTTCGTAAAAGACCGGCAAGAACAAAGATAATAGAATGGTCTATAGGTTGAGGCAGCATTCGATAGCCGCCCAGAAGACACGCTCCTTATGACTGTCGGCCTCGGGATGGAATCTTCTGTCCCACTCTTCGCCGCTTATGTCGTCTCCCGAGGAAAGTAACTGTCCAAAGACGACATTTCTGAACCTCGAGACGGCCATAAGGGCCGAAGCCTCCATTTCGACGGCAATACAGCCCTCGTCGATTCTCTCCTTGACTATCTTCTTCGTCTCCCTGTAGAAAGCGTCTGTTGTCCAGGACTTCCCCTTGATATATGGAATCGATAAAGCTTCTAGTGAGGCCTCTACCTTTTCCAACACCTCTGTATCTACAGCTATTTCGCGGGAAGGCTCAAGGTAATGGTACGAGGTTCCCTCGTCTCTGACGGCAGATTCCACGACGATAATCTCTCCCCTCAGGATATCCTTCTTTAACACTCCACATGAGCCGCAGGCTATTGTTTTTCTAACTCCAAGGGCGATGAGCTCCTCATAGAAGCCTGCCGCGGACGGCGCTCCAAGTCCGGGATTCAAGATCGCGACTTTGACCCCTCTGTACTCGATCTCATAAACGGGATACAGTCCGACCTCGCTTCTCCTGTCAATGATCTTCTTCAGAAGTCCTTTCTTCAAGAGAGTCTCTATAACGCCCTGATAAAAGAGGATTATCGCTCGTTCCGGCATCTCGGAGACCGAAGAGATGACCATCGTTGGTTCTATTACGGCCGGTCTTTCATTATTATGTTCCAGAATAGGTAAACGCTTCTCCATATATGCCCCCTTTACGACAATTTTAGCAGTGAAGAAGAGATCGACAGTCGCCGAATGACCTGACACTTTTGTAACCGGAAGTTCTGTTATTGTAATCAGTATAAACTGAGGTGAAATCGTGAAGATAAGGTTGGTTCTGATAGTGGTTCTTCTTATCGCAGTTGTTTCATCGGCAGGGATGTTGAAGAACCCAGAAAACAGGTTCAAACTCGAGCTTGATTGCGAGATCAGATTTACGGGAGTGATCTTCCACACCATTCAGTTCGGTCAGACGGTAACCGTTCTGAACTACGTGAAAGATGGTGGTCAGGACGTTCTCTTTCCATATCAAAGGTACACCGCCGGGCTGAGCATCGGCAAACATACGGTCTACTTTCTGTATCAGCTACTCACCGTTCAGTCAAAGGTTCAGCTTAAAAACGACCTGATAGTCGATGGAGTCACCTTCCCCGCCGGAAGCGGAATCCTCTTGAACTACGGCTTCCCCTTCTACAGGATCAGTTACACTTACGACGTCTTGAGAAAGGGCAACAGCTATCTTGCCCTCGGTCTCTCACTTCAGTTGAGAAATGCAGATATCTATTTCGAGTCTCTCGATGGAACGAAGTTCGTCGACAATAAAAATGTCGGTCCCGTTCCGATTATCAAAGTGAAGGGCGCGTACTGGCTGAATGAAAAGGTTTACCTAGCAACAGACATCGATGGCTTCTACGCCTCCAGCAGTTTTATTAACGGAGCTGACTTCGACTTCGAGGGATCGGTGCTGCATGCTTCTTTGAGAGCCGGCCTGCTTCTAACGGATTATCTCGAAACCTATTTCAATGTACGTTTCATAGGTGGAACCGCTAAGGGCACTTCCGAAAACTCCGATAGCCCCGACGGCTTCACCGACAACAGACTTGCGATCATCAATTTCAGCATGGGTTCCAGCTGAAGTAAGTTATTGACTTTAAGAACACTTGCCTAAAGGGCCGGTCTTTTCTTGTGGGGTACTCAATCTTGAGTTGAATTGCGGCTTCAGAAAAGACTCATTCTTGATCTGTATCCGTTCAGTGGTTCAGTCTTAATTGATGGTTGCCTCATACTAGCCCACCCGTATTCGAAATGTAATTCAAAAAGAGATTTGCTATTGAAAGCATTTTTTGATATTCTATTATCAACGTCATTGAGTGAGGTCAATATTATGGAACATTTCAAAGCTTTCAAAAAAGTCGACGAGATTTTCGAATTGTTCTTTGAGCAAAGCAAATGGAGACTTAGCGACATAGTGGACAGGTTAGGTTATCCCAAAGCCACCGTTCATCACATTCTTGCAGCAATGACAGAATTGGATTACCTCACGAAGGACAGGAACTTTTATATGCTCGGAAACAGGATTCTCCAATTGAGCGGACTTATGAGAAGGAACCTCGAATTCAGAGAGGTGGCTCTTCCATACCTCGAGAAACTCAGAAATGAAATTAACGAGACCATTCATCTTACATCGCTATTCAGAGACCAAGTGATATACATCGAATGTCTCCATCCGACTCACGCACTTCGCCCGCACTCAACGGTTGGCGTCACCGCTTCAATGTACTGCACAGGCGTCGGAAAGGCATTGCTTGCCTTTCAACCGAACTCTTATGTTGACGGTTATCTTGAAAGAGTGACCCTCGCAAGAAGAACCGACAATACTATCACCGACAAGGAGCAGCTCAGAAAAGAGCTAGAGTGGATAAGAGAACACGGCTATGCGTATGACAGAATAGAACAGGAAGAAAGCATAAAGTGCATTGCAGCACCCATATTGGATAATCACGGAGTCGCAAAGTATGCCGTCAGTATTGCCGGGCCTTCTAATAGAATGACCGACGAAGCAATAGAAAGGTATAAGGAACCCTTCTTAAAGACAATAGAGAAGCTTAACAAGTTGTTTATCGATTTCGAAACCTGAGACTCAGAGAGTTTCAATTCTGCCTTCACTTCTAGGAACAACGACCTTCTTTGAAGATCGACCCGCAGGAGAGAGATTATCTCCGTTTAACAGCCATAATTGACCCAGATACTTTCCAGACGTCCCTGAATGGTTTTGCAAATGATGTAACCATTTTGGTAAATTCAAAGGTAGTTACCACATTGTTGAATTATATTCCATATTATTGAACTATTCAAACTATTTCCAATGCGTACTTTTTAGGACGCAATCCATACGTGAAAGGGGAATTGAGATGAAAAAACTGTTTGTTTTGATCGTTGTTGCCTGTATGTTTGTTTCATTTGGTCTTGCAGCTACCACACTGGAAAACGTAGTTAAGAGCGGAAAGCTTACCGTCGCAACTGATATGACTGCTGTACCGATGCAGTATAGGGACGCTTCGGGAAATCCAACGGGATTCACAGTGGAGCTTATGGAACTTGCAGCCAAGGAGATGGGTGTCGAACTGGTTTGGCAGGACATGGCATGGGAAAGCCTTATTCCTTCATTGCTCTCGGGAAAAGTCGACATGATAGCTGCAAATATGTCGATGACTCTAACGAGAATGAAGTCTATAAGATTCTCTGACCCGTTCTTCCTTACGGGAATTGTTGCTATTGCCAGAAAGGATTCTCCTCTGCAAAGCTGGAAAGAACTGGCCGATCCTTCAGTAAAGATGGGCGCGACAATGGGTTCTGTTCACGCAGATTTCATTGAACAGGAATGGGGCAAAGATGCTTCTCTGTACGACAATCTTGCAGAATGGATGACGGACATCAAGTTGGGTAGAATCGACTCGGTCATGGACGATGAGATGATCTGTATCGAGCTAGTAAACAAGAACTCGGATCTGAAGATCTTGGACGGTTATGTGAGGCCCGACACTTACGGACTTGCTTTCAGGCAGGACAAGGATTCCGACTCTCTGGTCGAATGGTTCAACTGGTTCCTCAAGTGGGAAAAGCTGACTGGCGAATACGGAAAGATTTACGAGAAATACGTAGGCAAAGCCTGGGAACCATCTTTCATTATTGATTAAATCAAGAAAATCGTTATTTCAAGATGAGATGGGGGGCTAGCCCCCATCTCATTTTAGGAATCGAAAGGGGAATTCTGATGGAACCGATTGTTCGAATTCGAGGTCTCAACAAGTTCTTTGGCAAACTTCACGTTCTAAAGGACGTCGAATTAGATGTATATGAAGGCGATGTGCTGGTCCTTTGTGGACCCAGCGGGGCAGGAAAAAGCACTCTTCTTCGCTGTATAAATATGCTCGAGCACTTTCAGGAGGGTTCGATCGAGGTTTTGGGAAAAAACATCAAACAGACGAGAGCTAACCTGAATTTCGTCAGAAAGAACTCTGGAATGGTCTTCCAGCATTTCAACCTCTTCCCTCACATTTCCGTAGTTGACAATGTCGCTCTGGCTCCCATACTCGTTAAGAAAGTACCAAAACATGAAGCCGTTGAGAAAGCAAAGAAACTGCTCGATCAGGTTGGATTATCTGCGAAGTATGATGCCTTCCCTCCTCAACTTTCCGGAGGACAAAAGCAGAGAGTTGCTATCGCTAGGGCCCTGGCAATGGATCCAAAACTCATGCTTTTTGACGAACCCACGTCTGCCCTCGACCCCGAGATGATCAAGGAAGTATTAGATGTCATGACTAACCTCGCGCGCGGCGGTATGACGATGATAATCGTCACCCATGAAATGGGCTTTGCGAGACAGGTGGCCAACAAAATTGGTTTCTTGGATGAAGGGAAGCTGATCGAACTTACCCCTAAGGATGAGTTTTTCAACAATCCCAGAAGTGATAGAACCAAGGAATTCCTGAGCAAGATACTTTAGGTGATGTCATGCTTGACATGAGAATGATCTCACAGTATCTTCCCGATTTCTTTGAAGCATTGTTGGAAACACTAAAAGTTGCGGCTTTGAGTGGTGCTTTCTCCCTTATTATTGGAACGGTGGTCGGCATCCTTTCAACTATGAAGTCCAGGTTTGCAAGAATACCCGTAGGAATATATACGGGATTCATAAGATCGACTCCTTTGCTTGTCCAGTTGTACTTCGTCCACTACGGTCTCCCGATAACCGGTCTTATGCTGACCTCCTTTCAAAGCGCGATAGTTGCCTTTTCTCTCAACAGCGGCGCTTATATATCAGAAATAGTACGGGGCGGCCTTATAGCTATTGACAAGGGCCAGGCAGAAGCCTCAAAAGCACTCGGTCTATCATGGTTTCAGACAATGCGTAAGGTTATACTGCCTCAGGTCTTCAGAAACATCCTGCCACCACTGATCAGCCAATTCTCGTACTTGATAAAAGACACAAGTCTTGCGGCAGTTCTGGTTATCCCCGAGCTTACATACACCGCTCGAAAGATCGCTGCGAGAACCTATATGCCATTCGAATCATTCGGTGTGCCGATGTTAATGTATTTCGGAATCTATCTGGTTCTTGCTCTTCTGAGCGGTCTAATAAGCAGAAATCAGAAATCGAGACAGTCGGATGCGAAGCGATGGTTCGGTCTTAAGAAGGTGGTATGATGCAAGACATATCTTTACTACAGCAGATAGTTAGACTCGGAGTCGCCTTCCTTAACAACCTGGCCTTTCTTCCATTCGTTCTGGGAATCGGTATAGTGCTGGGAATTGCGATCGCCCTGATTCGCTTCCATCGAATACCCGTTGCATCGCAGCTTCTAGCCATTGTTGTAGAGATAATCAGGGGATCGCCCTTCTTGATAATCGTCTATGCGATCTACTTTGCGCTGCCGTACGTTGGAATTGAATTGGGCGCGTTTCAGACGGGAATAGTCGTTCTTTCAGTTACGGCAACGGCATATCTTTCAGAGGTTTTCAGAAGCGGTCTTATGTCTTTAGATAAAGGACAGTTTGAAGCGGCCGAGGCTCTTGGATTGAACTACTTTCAGAAGCTAATCCATGTGGTTTTACCCCAGATCATAAAGAGTACCATGCCGTCAATTGTCGGCCAGATAGTAATGACAATAAAGGACACTTCTATTGTCTCACTCGTTGGAATGGTTGAGATCGTAAGAACTTCCAGACAGATAATGCAACTGACTTTGAGTCCGTTTACTGCGTTCAGCATAGTGTCTGCGTTCTTTATACTTGTGTGTTATCCGCTAATTGTCGTATCTAAAAAACTAGAGGGAGGGAGTAACAAATGAAGTTTCAGCTCGAGTCTTCCAAGCTTGAGTTTTTCAGGCCAGATGCTTTTGGATTTATTAACGGCCTGAAGAAAGAACCACCAAAGCAGAAAATGATTAACCTTTCAATAGGTGCTCCGAACCGACCCACCCCAGAATGGATAGTGGAGGCAATGAAGGAGAACCTGTCGAATCCTGCCTATCATACTTATCCACCGCAACACGGGGCTCCGGAGCTCCTTGAGGCTGTCGCTGACTGGTACAAAAAACGTTTCGGAGTCACGCTGAATCACGAAGAAAATGTGCTTGTGACTGTCGGAATCAAGGAAGCTATTTTCAATGCATTGCATGCACTGGTAAATGCCGGTGATTCGATTCTTGTTCCTGATCCAGGTTATCCAACATACTTCGAGGCCGTTCTTTTCACCGGAGGAAAGCTTCTCACTTACAACGGCGATGTTGATCCGATGGCTACTCTAGACGAAATCGAGAGTCTTGCCAGGTTGCACAAGCCGAAAATGGTAATCGTCAATTACCCCTCAAATCCCACCGGCCGAGTGGCAAACAGAGAGTACTACGACCGGCTTTCCGAGCTTTCCGGCAAGTACGGTTTTGTCGTGATGAGTGATCTTGCATACTCCGAAATAGCCTTCGACAATCTTGAAGTCAACAGTTATTTCGAAGCGCGCCAGAATCTCGAACTGGGACTGGAGTACTTCGCCTTCTCAAAGACCTACAACATGGCCGGATGGAGAGTTGGAGCAATAGTAGCCGAGAAACGTCTTCTGGACGCTGTGAAGCTTTACAAATCGAAGATCGACTCAAATGTCTTTTACCCTATACAGCTCGCAGCTGTGGCAGCATTGAAGACTACCCCCAATTCCTATTATCGTGAGCTCAGAGAAATGTATCAGGGCAGGCGAGATGCGATTATTGACGGTCTAAAGGCATCGGGATTGACTTTCACCGCTCCCCAGGGGGCGATGTATGTATGGGTTTCCACTCCGGAAGGCACTGATCCCTGGAGTTTCACCGAAAAACTATACAGAGAATACGGAATTCTCGTTGTTCCTGGAACTGCCTATGGTGTCAATGGTTCAAAGAAGGTCAGAATGGGGTTGGTTCAGGAGTTTGAAGCAATGGAGGACGCAGCCAGAAGATTGGCAGAAGGGAGATCATGGTGAAAAGACTACTTGAAGGGGTCGGTGTAGCTCCGCTAACTCCGATGAATGATGATGGTTCCTGTGTTGACTACAATGCAATAAAGTCTTATGTAGACTTCCTGGCTGAGAAAGGTGTCGACGGAATGTTTGTGCTCGGCACGACCGGTGAGGGGACATCCCTCCCATTGGCGGAAAGAAAGAAGACTCTAGAGTCGTTCCTCGAGGCAAACAAAGGAAGAATGACGGTTGTATCTCATTGCGGGGCCTTAGTACTTGAAGATATTATCGAGCTGCTAAGACACTCAAAGGATTGTGGGGCGGATGCGGCAGCAGTAGTTTCGCCTTTCTTTTTCAACCACAAGCAAGAGGAGCTCTTCAGTTTCTACGACAAGATAGTGGACGCCGTAAGCGACTTTCCTCTGTACATTTACAACATTCCCTCTCTAACAAAAAACCCGGTTAGTGTCGATGTAATTGCCAAACTCCACGAAAAGCATAAGAATATTGTCGGTTTGAAGGACAGCAGTGGCGACTTTGTAAATTCGCTGAGCGTTATTCAGGCTCTGCCATCGACGTTCAGTACGGTCGTTGGATGCGATGCGGCATTCGCATCGGTTCTAATAGCTGGAGCCAGAGGCTGCGTTTCAGGCCCCGGAGCAGTCTTTCCAGAGTTCTTCGTCAAGGTCCGGGACGCTATAAGAGACGGCGACTTCGACAAGGCATTTGATAATCAGAAGTCCTTGACAAAGCTGACGATGGCAGTTGGGAACGGCGCAAACATTCCCTACATGAAACATGTTCTCGAAAGAAGGGGTCTGAAAATGGGCGGTGTCAAAACTCCTCTCAAGAGTCTGGAGAATTCGGAAATTGAGTCTCTTGACATCAATCTAGTCAAAGTCATGAAGGACGTTGGGATAGACTTCTAATTTTCTCAACAAAAAATGCGTCTGGAGAACTTTCCAGACGCATTTCTTATGATATTCAAAGGACTATCGATTCGTTGTTTTTTATTTCGATAGAGTTTCCGGGGAGATCGCCATATTTCTCGGCGGGTTCGCTGGAGACTATTCTCACCCCGTCCCTCTCGTAAAGGAACAGGGCGTGTTCCGTGTCATCTTTCTCTGCGTTCTGCCTTATCGCCCAGACGTTTTCATAATCCGTGAGAAGCGCGTTTATCGACGTGTAGCGGTAGTTCTCCGCCACAAAGGCCGCAGTTATTTCCAGAGCTCTCTTCGTTTCATATATCTCGAGATTGCTGACCAGAAGCTCGAGATATCTCTGTGTATCCGTCGTTCCTTCATCGCTAGCGAAGTCGTATATCGTTCCGTTGTGGCAGAAGGCATAGTTCCTTCCCCTGACCGTGGTGTAGAAGGGATGAACGTGCTCGAGATTGACGGTGTATCCCTTCGATGCCTTTCGAGAATGAATAATGCCTACCCTGCTCTGAGGGAGCTTCTTATCGCTATCAAAGATCGCGCCGGAACTGTTGTAGGTCTCTCTCCCTTCGCCACGAACGGCATAGCCCCAGCCGTCACTGTGAGGACTGGAAATGCCTCTCGCGGAGATGCCCTTTAGAATGTCTAAAATCCAGTTCGTATCTATGTTCTTATCTGCCTTGAAAGCTATCATTCTGCACATTTTTCAATACTCTGTCCGGCCGCTTCGACCATCTTTAGAAAGTACCGGTGAATTCTCAGATCTCCAGTGAGTTCGGGATGAAAGGAGGCTGCCAGCATGTTATTCTGGCGAACGAGAACCGGTGATCCGTCGTAGCATGTAAGGACTCTCACTTCGCCACCGATCGATTCGATCTTTGGAGCCCTTATGAATACTGCCCTGAATGGTTCGGGACCAATCTCGTCGATCTGTAGATCTACCTCGAAGCTGTTGATCTGCCTGCCGTAACCGTTTCTCTTGACGCTAATGTCTAAAACGCCCAGAGAGTCCTGATTGACGACGTTCTCAATCTTCTTGGACAGGAGGATCATGCCCGCGCAGGTCGCCAAGACCGGCATTCCATCTTCTATCCTATTCCTGAGGGCTTCCCACATTTCGAATCTCTTCAAGAGTTTGATCATGGTGGTTGACTCTCCACCTGGCATTGCCAACGCCTCGACGGAGTCTAGCTCCTTACGATCCTTTACCCAAGATGGTTCCACTCCTGCATTTCTGAGAATCGATAGATGTTCCTGTATAGCACCTTGAATTCCGAGAACCCCGATCTTCAACCCTTACCAGCCTCTTTCTTCCATTCGAACTTCCAGAGTCTCGATCTCGAGTCCGTCCATTGCATCTCCGACGTTCTCCGAGATCTCTGCCAGCGCTTTAGGATTGTCATAATGCAAAACTGCTTCGACGATCGCTTTGGCCATTCTTGCGGGATCCTTCGACTTGAAGATTCCCGAACCGACGAAGACTCCGTCACAGCCGAGCATCATCATGAGAGCTGCGTCGGCCGGTGTAGCCACTCCGCCGGCGGCGAAATTGACGACGGGAAGTCTTCCGAGCTCTCTTACCTGGCTGAGAATCTCGACAGGCGCACCGATTTCCTTTCCATAGTGGACGAGTTCGGCGTCGTTCATCATCTGGACCTTTCTAACTTCTTCGTTAACGGTTCTCATATGCTTGACTGCCTCGATGATATTTCCGGTGCCAGCCTCTCCCTTTGTTCTGATCATAGCGGCGCCCTCGGCGATTCTCCTGACTGCTTCTCCGAGATTTCTTGCTCCACAAACGAAGGGGACGGTGAATATTCTCTTGTCTATGTGATACTTGTCATCTGCAGGTGTAAGAACCTCCGATTCGTCGATGAAGTCAACGCCAATAGCCTCAAGGATCTTCGCTTCGGCGATGTGGCCGATTCTAGCTTTGGCCATTACAGGGATCGTTACAGTTTCCATGATCTCTTTGATGAGACCAATCTTTGCCATTCGGGCTACTCCGCCCTCTTTTCGGATATCCGCCGGTACTCTTTCAAGAGCCATTACTGCCGTGGCTCCGGCATCCTGAGCTATCTTTGCCTGCTCGGGATTCGTGACATCCATGATTACGCCGTTCTTGAACATTTCAGCGAACCCTTTTTTTACTGTCCAGGTTCCCCTTGCTTCCATTTTCAACACCTCTCCTCTTTATCGTTGTTCCAATAGTTACTCGCTACCTTTTCCAATCTTGGAGTCTCTATCTTCCCTCTTCCCACTTTTGCGCAGGGTCTTCCTTCAACCTCCACGATATCTGCCGTGAAGTCCAGCTTGTTTTTCAGCAGGGACGAACCGACTCCGTAAACATCCACGGGCACATTCAGCTTCTCGAAGAGATCAATCTTATCCGCCGTGAAACCACCCGAGACGACTATCTTCAAATCCTTCATTCCGTACCTGTCGAATTCCCTTCTAGCCCTCCAGACCAGTTCGGGACAGACTCCCAGCGAAGAAGCGTCTTTCGGGACGACCGAAACGTCTCTCAAACTGCCAGAAGTATCGAATCTCACGCCCCATATCTTTCCCTTTCCCGGGCCTATGACAACCGAAGGATCGGTCCTGCCAGGTGTGAAGTCCTCTCCGGTCTCGGCTTTATACGTGCGTGCAACGCAATCGACCGTCGTTCCGATCACATCGTTGTCCCAATCGACCAAAATTATCCGGTTGACTCCGCCCTCTATATAACGATCGAAAGCCAATGCGGCCTCGGCCGTATCTCCGTTATATACTGCGATAAGAGCGTGAGGAATCGTCCCCATGCTCTCAACGCCCCAGTAGTCGGCATTCGCGTCGGTAGAGACTCCAAAAGCCCCGGCCTTGAGCGCCGCGTATCCGTCCGTTGCCTGAGTCCAGAAGTGGTCGAATCTCGCGCTGAAGAAGAGTATCTCCTTGCCTCTGGCGGCCTTCACGACGGACTTGACGGCAGTCGCAGTTGAGGATGCTCTCGCTATGACACCCAGCAATATGGTCTCGAGATACGAGAAATATCTGGGGTCGCCTTCTATCGTCATAACCGGTTCCATATCCTTTGCTTCATCGCCGTCATACAGCGCGCGAACTTCGAGTTCGGGCCATTTGTCAACCCAGAGATCATTCAGCATCATCTTCAGGTCCCATTTTTGAGCGGTCAATTCCACCAGGGCGTGTCGATCCATCTCCCATGCTGCGTGGTTCACTGCCTTCTCAATCTCGAGCACCTCTTCGAAGAGCCTCTTCGCCTCTCCTTCATTAGAGTAATAACCGGTCCCAAAGCGAAGAATGGCGAGCGCTTCGTCAATTCCCACTATTGTCGCGTCTCTCCTCGGGAAGAGCTGATATAGCACCCTTGACTTCTTGTCTGCCTTCTTGAGAACTTCGACAAGTCTCGTGAAGTATTTGTCAGAATAGTAGCCGGCTCTCATCTTGTCAATCGGTACTTTGAAGACTCTCGGGTCGATTCTGCACTTATCCACCGAACGCCCCCTGTCTCTGCCCTCATTCGCGAGCAAAAATTCCGGAAAAATGTATCCGGTACCCTGATTATATAATAATAAACGACTTTCGACTCTCAAACGGGGCAGATCTTTGCCATTTGGACCAGTCCAAAAAAATAAACCGGCCATAAGGCCGGCTGAGAAGATGACGCTTCTATATCCAGTCGATAGAGATCTTCGACATATCTGACTTCACGTTGATCTGGCAGGTCGTAACGGCCCTGTCGATATTGGTCGAGACATACCCTTTTTCCCTCTCCATAAGGTTGTTGAAGTTGCTCCAGTTGAGCTCGCCTTCATGGATAATGCTAAGACCAACGTCTTTGGGTGTCCTAATGTTCAAGGAGGTTACCTCACAATCTATGTCTACTATAGAGTCTCTCAGCTGGGAAGGTATTATAGAAAGCCTGGAGAGCGATGTCTTGATTCTCGCGCTGTCAAGATTTAGTTTGGAGAAGTCGAAGACACTATCGGCGCCATCAAGTGTAGCATCCAGCCTGAGAATCGGTTCCGAGTTGAGTTCGAAATTCATTCTTGATTTTGACAGGACACTGGATACTCCTGACCTTGCCTTACACCTGGCCCTTAGAGAACCCTTTCCCTTGTCCATATCGTACTTTAGATCGCCACTGAAACTCTGCTTATCGTAACTCACATTTGCATCGAAGCCGTTTGAGGTGTTATCCATAAGCAATACCTTTGTGAGGTTGGCATCGATGTCGATTTCCAGTTCTTCGAACTCTTTGGGCCTTGAAACGTTGAGAACCTGTCTCGTAGAGTTCGGTGTTTCTCCAAGTTTGAAGCTTCTTTTGAAAAGAGTAACAATACCCCAGCCAACGATATACGATCCAATCATGGCCACTACGAGCTCCCAAAAGCCCCAACCCCTGAAGCCCTTTATAACATTCCAGCCTATTAGTAGATCTGCGAAGAGGATTCCTCCAAAGATCAGACTTCCCATGTGCTCTGGCTTGAACCTTTTGAAGACCTTTAATCCCTGATACAGGAAGATAATCGCAAGGAATATCTCAATTGCAAAGGAAAAGCTGGGGATCACATGCGTGACGGAAAGGATAATCAGCATTCCAAGAAAAATCGCAAATAGTGCTCCGAATTTCATTTTATTATCACCTTCTTTTCCTTATCAGATCGATTTCGGTTCTTCGGGAGTATCCGGTTTTTCGGGTGTTTCTGGCTTTTCTAGAGCTTCAAAAGACTTTTCACTTTCAACATCTTCGTTTTTGATTACTACATCTACCGAGTCCTTAAACTTCTGAAGCTCCTCGTCCACTTCAAGCATCTCTTCAATCTCCTGCTCAGAGTATCCGAGGATACCGAGCATCTCAAAGGTGTACTCCTTTGTAAGTTTGCCTTCCTTGAAGAGAAGAAGAATCTTTCTAGTCTCCTGATCCTGAAGGTTCTCCTCGACAACGGCCGATCTGTGGCCCTTCTTCTCTTCCGAAGAAACGGTTCTGGATTCAACCTTTACTTCCTTCGCTGGAGTCCCCGTGTACTTCGTACTAATGATGAGATCTCCCGAAACACTGTTCATTTTCAGATACTCCTGCGATTCTCCGTTTCCCGATCTATAGTGTTTCTTATCTATCTTCACAAGTCCGACGTCAGATGAGATGTCACCGCTCACAGAGGAGATTGTGGCATCGAACTTAGGCTCTCCCGAATAGGAGATAATGGCGTCTCCACTGACTGAAGAAACTATTGTTTCCCTTTCCATAGGAGGAAGCCCCTTAATGCTGAGATCACCCGATACCGAGCCGAATTTACCTCTTCTATAATTCGAGGCTATGAAGTTCAAGTCTCCGCTTACCGTACTGAAGTTCAGGTTTTCTACAGAGCAGTTCTCGATCTTCACATCACCGCTGACGTTGCTTATCTTAAGGCTTCTAAGATCGAAGTCGGTTATGACGATATCACCGGAAGCACTGTTGGCGTCTAACTCCCTTACAGACTTAGGCACGAGAAGTCTTACGCTCTTGACCTCTGCTCCGCCGTCAAAGAGATTCTTTATGAAGGGAATGTTTATATTCGTTCCCTTCTGAAACTTTATACTCAGCCTCTTCCCTGAACTCTCAGCTTCGGGCACATAATCATTAGAATCTACTTCGACGTATGCAATCACATTTCCATCTTCCACAAGGTCGATCTGAAGATCCGCGCTAGCTGAAGAGATCTTAAGAATCTCGATTCCGGCGCTGTCAAATTCAAACTTTTTCTCCACGACCATACCCCCTCAATCCTCTATCTTTATCGTTACTCTCTTGTCCCCGGTTTCTATTTCAACGGATTCGCCGCTCTTGATTACCTCTTCGAGGACTTCCTTCAGATTGTAGTCGACAACCCTGTCTCCTATCTTGAAGTTCGCGTCCTTTTCCTTTACAAAGTTTCCGACGAATTTTGCAAGCCTCACGGGAAGTCTTATATGGGCCTCGACCTTCCCCGAATGGTTATCCACAACCTCTATAGAGAATTTCCTTCCCGACTTTTCTTCTTCATATGATTCAAAGAACTCTTCAAGCAAGTCCCTTCCTTGCTCGGGAGAAACCTTACCATCTGCAACGAGCTTCAGGATTTTTAGAACCTCTTCCCTATCCAATTAGATCACCTACTTCTTTTTTCTGACTTTCCTGAGCATCTCGAGAGCTTCATCTGGCTGCAGTTCTCCGGATTCAAGCCTCTCTAGGATTCTCGACGCCTCTTCCCTGTCCTTGTCGACAACTTGATAGCCCATTGCCCTCACTATATCTTCGAGTCTGTTTCTCGCCGTCGGATAGGAGATGTCCAATTCCTTCTGAACCTCGGAGAGATTGCCTCGATTCTTGATAAAGGTCTTCAGATAATCAAGCTGTTCGGCGGAGAGTTTCATAATATCGTCAAGCTCGAATCTTCCCCTTATCGTGGTACCGCAACTATCACATTTGTACTCAGTGATCGTCATTTTCCCCCCGCAGACGGGACAGTTGCTTATAGAGTATTTCATCGGTCCACCTCCACAACTTAAGTTGAACCTAAAGATACTTTCAACCACATTCATTATACAACTTCTAACTTGAAAAGTCAAACATTACCTTAAATATATTTAGATTGACTTCAATTTCTTGTACTAGGAACCAATTATTTTAGTTGTAATTTTCCGATAGATGGAGACTGCGTTCTTGTTTTTTCTCATATGGAGAGGCTTTAGATGGAATGAAGATCTGAAAGGCGTCTAAGCAACAGATTTGCCAGCGGTCTTTTGGGGTCGAGATGGAGAGTGGATAGGTAGATGGAATCATCTACCATATCGATATAACCGTAGAAATCGGTGAGCCATCCATAGACAACACCGGAAAGCCTTCTGCTGTAGCCCGAGCTGCTTATCATTGGCCTATCTTCTATTAGACTGCGATGACATCTCCTGAACAACCCACCGGGAAATACGTCGGAGAGCAGTTTCGAGTTCCAGAAGATTCCCGTTATCCAGTCGCCCGAGAGCAAATCATCCTTCGCAACTGTTGACGCTTTGTATCCATTGTATTCAAAGGAAGCGCCCGGTCTATCGAGCACAACAACCGATTTTCTGTCAAGCGGTTTCTGCAGTCCGAAATGAGGATTATTGATGATCGTGATCTCGGCAATATCTTTGCGGGAAAGAACAGCGTGGAGCGTTGCAACACACTTATCGAGCAGAATTTCAATCTTGAGCAGCCCCTCGCTGAATTTGTCCGTCTCCAGGGATACTCTGACCGTGTCACCCTTCTCCCCAGATAATGGCATCTCTCGGATCTCTTCTCCAATCTTTATCCTGAGCGTTTCTCTCTTAATATCCTTCAGAAGAAAGATTCTGAGGTTTACCTCTTCTCCGATCCATAATTCCTCTTTATCTAGAAGAGAGACGAAAAGGTCGTTGTCTAGAATTGCTCGCATTCTTTCGGGATCGATCTTGAAGTTTCTATCGAAGTCAAGAAGACCGTTGCACTCCCAGAAGACATCGCTTAGTTCAGTTATTACGAATCCCCTTATGTTCTCGTGAAGTCTCATTTTGTCGATTTCAATATTCAGGTTTTCTTCCTGGTTTTCAACGGAAAGCTCGAAAAGCTCTCGATAACTATATTCCTTCGATATTTCGCTATTGTCGAATCTCTCTAAAGCCCCTCCCGGTTTCGTCATGGGGACATCGTTAAACATATGATTGAACCAGTACGGTTTTTCTTTCTTTCGTAGCCAGATTTCAGGGGGCAGCGACCAGTTCCCAAATTCAGAAACGACAAGGGGCCTTCCTTCTGCATTATTTTTGTGTTCCCCTATGTAGAAGCTTTTGGGGCTTTCAGAGTAGAGTTCAATCAGCGAGTTCCACTTATCCTGTCTGTCGATGGAGCTTACGTAAAAGTGGTAGTCGTTCAGATCACTCTTCAAATGGTAATTCCCCACACAGGCAGAGTTGTCGATCCAGACGATACCCGGGAATCTCTCCTTGAATCTCTCATACGCTTCGATCAGCCATTTCACCTGCCGTGGATCTGTTTGATTTATTCCCCAAGATTCGTTGATAATCGAATACAGACAAAGCGATGGGTGGTGAGAGTCTCTTCTCACGGCACCGTCGATTAATTCCAGAAGTTCCTCGCTTCCCTCATCAGAAAAGAGATCAAAGTGCGGCGCATCCTGCCAAACGATCAAACCAACCTCATCTGCAATATCCATATATTTAGGATCGGGAACCTTCACATGATGCCTGATCGTGTTGATACCGATTTTCTTCAGCTTTGCAAAACTCTCCCTTAAAAACTCCTCTGAAGGAATCGTGTAAAGGGTTTGGGGATAGAAATCCTGATCGAGAACCGCTTTCATGTAGAAGTCGCGTCCATTCAGGAAGAGCTTCCCGTTTTCGGCTACGAAGTCTCTGAACCCAACCCTCCTCTCGATGACATCTCTGCTCTTCCCTGATTCAAGAGTGACTACAAGTCTGTAAAGATTGGGAGTTTCGGGAGACCAAGGAAGGCAGCTGGGAAGGCTAAGCGAAATACTCTTGTCTACGCTTCTCTTAGACGCTAAAAGCCGGTCTGATTTGTCGAATACTCCTATGCATGCTCGGTCGAATTCTTCATTTGTGGTGAACGCGACCTCCAGGCTCCTCTTTAAATACGAGGTGTCAACTCTCAGCCGACATATGTGGACCGGGGGTCTTTCTTCTATCCACACTCCTTGCCAGATGCCTGAGATATTCGTGTACCAGTTTGGATCTCCATTCTGTTTTCCGTGAGGAATACGCCTGAAGTTAATCTTCCTGTCGTCTATGGGATCGAAGACAAGAACCTGGAGTCTGTTGCGTGATGACAGTACTCCAGATATGTCGAATTCAAAAGGCAGGTACCCGCCCCGATGGCTGCCCAACCGGGAGCCGTTCAGAAAGACTTTGCAAAGATAGTCCACCGCTCCGAACGCTAGAATTGTACTGCAATCCGAATTCCTTTCGTACTCAAATTCCCTTTCGAAATACAGATACCTCTGAGAGGATGTAACTTCGGGATACGTTCTCTCAACACACCCGGGGATCTCAATGGTTTTTGTCGGCTCAATTTTACCAACGTCATCTGGTTCATTCTCAAGGATTTCGAACAGCCAATCCCCGCCAAGATCTATTCTTCTTCTCATAGTTCTTTACCTGCTTTCTGATGTCTGCCAAAAATAATCTTCGAGAATACTACTCTTCGCCTCGCAAGTCGTTCCTCATGACAGTTGCTAGTTCTCCCGTAGATCTCCTGAACTGCCTGGAGGGGTCCATCTTGAGACTGACGAAACCCATGGGTTCTAAATACTTCTCCACTGGCTCGGATCCATAACGATAATCCCAGTTTATCAGATCTATTGCGGGAAACCACGTGTATCCTTTCAGGTCTATCCCTCTATCTATCAGATCTTCTACGAGTTTGAGCGACTCTCTCCACCAGAGAATCTGATGATCTGGCTCTCCGTTTATGCTTGTTTCCGTAAGGAATATCGGGCCACCGTATCTCTCGTGATAACTCACAATCAGTTTCTCGAGATATTCTGTCCCTCCATAGAACGGCGTGGTGCGTATTTTTCCCTTTTCTTTCGAGACTTCGAAGACACTAAGTTGTGGATAGTAATTAACCCCGAATCCGTCGACCGTTATTCTGTTTTCTGTGAACCAGTCGAGATCTTCACTACCAACCCCGTTTTTGTACAGGTAATCGAAAAGACAATGTTTGGTGTCTACCTTCCCCTGTATAAGATCATAGGTCAAATATCTCATTTCATTCATCTTCTTCACTTCCTCTTGAAGTTCTCGTTCGGCAGAAAAGAAGATGCCCGACGCTTCGACGTGAAGGGCGTATTTGTTAGGTAGTTCTCTCTTTATAGACGAAACTGATTTCATTATCCCTTTTGCCGTCGCGATGAGGAGTTTGACAAAACCGTCGTCCCCACTTAAATAAGGGGGCCAGATTGACTGGCGGCCGCAGAATTCCTGGGTAATGAACGGTTCATTCATGGGAGTGAAGAGATCAATTGACTTTTTATACCTTTCAAGAACCTCCAACTCATAATCAGCCATGTAATCCGGAAAACAGCTGTTGAGAAAACCATTGTCCATCCAGTGGGGTGTACCGTAGTGAATGAAGTCAACTATTGGGATAAGGCCCCTCTCACCCATGAAATCAAATACTCTGTCGGTCCATGAGAAATCAAATCTCCCTTTTTCCGGGTTCACCGTGTACCAGGGAATTCCATACCTAACATACTTGAACCCCGTATCTGCGATAATCTCAAGATCTCCTTCCCAGTTCGAGTAATGTTGTGTGAGCTCGTACTCATCGAGAGATCTTGCCGAAGTCCTGTCCGTCTTTGTCACAAATGTGTCTTCAATTCCCGCTATCCACATGAACTCTTTTTTCATCATACTCACCCGATCCTCTAATGATAATCTGTCTTTAGCAGTATTCATTGCAATGTTTGAGGCGCTC
Source organism: Mesotoga sp. H07pep.5.4 (assembly GCF_003664935.1). NCBI lineage: Bacteria > Thermotogati > Thermotogota > Thermotogae > Kosmotogales > Kosmotogaceae > Mesotoga > Mesotoga sp. H07pep.5.4. Next base: position 17,716 of record NZ_JFHM01000030.1, on the reverse strand, counting down.
TAATGTGAGAAGGTTCCGTTTCCTTCCTTCTTAAACTAAGAAAATATGATCTTTGCTCCAATTCATGATTCTATCCTGTAAATCTTGTATGCAAAACTGGATTGATCTATAGATAGCTGCAGAGAGAAGTCGCCTTTCGAATCAAACTCAAAAGAGCCTAAAATATAGGAATCGACATCCCTTTCGTAACTGTCGCTCCAAATCTCAAGTAAGTAAGTGCCCTCATCAAGAGCAGAAGATTCAATAACTACATTTCCAATTGTCTCTTTGGAAGCGACCCATCCGATCACCGAGGTGAGATTTTCGAAACTATTCCCGCTACATGTATGAAATATATCTTTATCTGAACTAATGATGATTTCGTTATCAAGATTGATTCCCGAGAAATCGAGCCAGTCGATTCCTTCGGATTCTATGAACTGTGAGATCGGTTTCAGAACTTGCAGCAGATAATCAGGCATGAGGTGTGGAGAAGTATATGGCCACCGCATTCCGATTCCAGTACCTCCCGAAGCAAGGTGGGCCCAGGAAAATGCCTTATAACAGGCCGTATCGAATCTTGAGGGTTGAGGCCATCGATCTATGGGTCCGCTCTCGCTGTCCATGAATGGAATAGAATCGTTGAAGAGATAATTGTGGTAATTTATGTTCATTACGACGTCTTCGGCGATCTTTATGGGATCCTTCGGATCCTTTATCGTGTCAAAATAGAAATGTGTAGTGAAGAAATCAATGTGATCGAATCTGTAGAGCTTTCCGGACAGAATACCCGTAAGGGCAGGCTTCGCAGTCGAGACTGTCAGGAGGTGAGTTTCTCCGTAGAGATCTCTCTCCAACGCCCTTATGAAAGTCGAGATCTCTTCGATCCATTTTCTCGCTTCATTGCCAACTGAGTAATCTGCCTTATAGAAGATGTGACCGTACCACAACTCGATTTCGTTGTTTAGCTCCCATGCAAGAATCTGCTCGCTTGCTCCATATCTTTCGATCATGAACTTAAATCTGGCCTTCTGCCATTCCAGCGCTTCTTCATCTGTAAGAAACTCGGCCATTGTAGATATCGGGCCGCCGTTGTCGGCGTTGTAAGGATTTACATCCCAGTTTTCATACATCCAGAAAGGGTCCCAGGGCGTTATTATGAGGTAGATATTGTACTTCTCGGCAAGAGAGATTATGTTGTCCCATATACCTATTACGGTGTCGTTGTATGTTCCGAGCGGTGACTCGAAAAGTGATAGACCAGACCTGTCCTGTGCATATTCAAACATGATCCTCAGTGTATTCACTCCATAGTGGGAGAGCTTCTCGAAGTACTCCTCGGCGGCCTCCTTGTTGCCATAGCTCAGAGAAATCAATGAAGGCCAGGTTATTGCGTCATTGAATCCTACAGGAACAATCGCTCTTCCGTTGTGTTCGAAATACTTCCCGGCAGGTGATATCTTGACAAACGAAGCTATTCCGCTGAAAGCCACCGCCAAGAATATAAAAATCACGAATAGTCTCTTCATGAGCATTACTCCTTTACTCCACCGCTTATGTCTATTCCCTTAATGTAGTACCTCTGGACCAGGAGGAATATTAGTATTGAGGGAACGGCAACAAAGAGAGCACCGGCCATCAAAGGGCCGTACTGCGTAACGTACTTCCCCTGAAGTGTCGAGATTCCTACCGGCATGGTCCTCTTCTCAGGAGAGTAAAGAACGACAAGCGCCCATAAGTAGTCGTTCCAGTTGGACATGAAGTTCATCACCCATAGAATGATTATTGACTCTTTCGCAAGGGGCGCTATAATGTAAAGGATTCGCTGCCTGATGTTTGCCCCGTCTATTATAGAAGCCTCTTCGATTTCTCTCGGAATGCTTATGAAAAACTGCCTCAAGAGAAAGATTCCAAAAGTGGAGGCCAGACCCGGAACGATTATCGCTATAAGACTGTCTGTCCATCCAAAGGCTTCTACCGTAGTATAGTTGGGAAGAAAGTGAATCATCCCAGGTACCGCCATGGAAACCAGCATCAGCTTGAAATAAGTATCTCTGAATCTGAATTTCAACCTTGCAAGAGCGAAGGCGGCAAGAATCCCCACAAACACTGAAAGGCTTGCGTAGCTCACGGCGGCGATCACACTGTTCAAGAACCACCGAAAAACTGGAGTATCGTGAGGATGTGACAGAACCTCTTTGAAGTTCGAAGTTGTAAGGTTTCTTGGCAAGAAGTCAGGCGGCCAGGCCAGTATCTGGGCTTCAGTTCTGAATGCGGTCAGGAAAGTCCAGTAAAGCGGGAAAAGGAATATGAGAGAGATCAGTAAAGCAACTATGTTTATTCCAAAACCTCTTCTCCTCATCGCCGGTCCTCCTTGCTACTTCTTGTGAAGAGATAGTACTGGAGGAAGGTTACGGAAACTACTATCACTCCCGTGATTAATGACATGGCTGTTGCGTAACCCATTCTCGGCCTCGAAGGATTAAATGCCTCTCCATAAATGTGGAGCATTATCGGAATCGTCTCCCTCCCGGGACCACCGCCAGTCATCAGTTGAGGTTGAGCAAACAACCCGAATCCGGCAAGTACCTGAGTTATGACTACAAACATCATCACTTGCTTGAGACCGGGAAGCGTTACATAGAAAAACCTTTGAATTGAATTTGCCCCATCGACCTTGGCAGAATCATACAGAGAATCGGGAATCTTTTTGAGCCCGCCCAGAAGGATCACGGTGTTCCAGCCTACTGTCCACCATACTGTCGCGATGACAATAGAAAACCAAACCCAGGGTAGATCTGTGAGCCAGGGGACTTTGTCGATGCCGAAGAAACTCAGAACGTAGTTCAGCAGGCCGGAGTGATTGTTCAATATCCATCTCCACATTACAGCCACGACGGTTACGGAGAGCGCGGTAGGAACAAAAGTCGCCGTAAGATGCAGGCTCTTTGCCTTCAGCTTCTTGCTGTTTAGCATAAGAGCCAGCCCGGTTGCAACAAAAACAAGCACGGGTACAGAATAGATAACGAATTGAACGGTTACCCATATTGCCTTCCAGAAGTATTCCGATCTATATCCACTGAAATCGAAGATCTTCTCGTAATTATCCAACCCGACATATTTAATCATGCCTTGAAACAATCCCCACTCTGTGAGGCTCATATAAACACTCTTGAATAACGGGAAAATGAAAAACACGCCAAAGAACACCGCATGGGGCAGAATGAGAATATATGGAATAACCTTCTTTGTTCTCAAGAGAACCTCCTCGATGAATGTCCCTTCCGGAAAACCTCTCCGGAAGGGACATAAGGTTCAGTTAGTCTTGAAGAATTTCGTTGCTTATTCTTTCCGCGTCGCTAAGAGCTTGTTCAACCGTTTTTTGTCCCAAAATGGCAAGGTTCAACGCTTCCCATATCGGGCCTGTAGCATCGCCGTACTTTGGGAAGAAAGGCGGGAAAACAACGTATTCAGCACCTTTGGCAATTGTGCTGTGATACGGCAAGGACAGGAACTCTGGACTATTCTGAACAGAGATGTTAGCGGGAATCTGGCCTGCAAGTGCCCATTCGTAGCTGTGATTGCTTATCCAGCTTATGAACTTGGCAGCGGCCTCAGTTCTTTCTTTGTCCTGTTTTCTCTGTTTGTAGATGACCATAGTGTGAGAACCGGCCCAGTTTGCCGGCTTTTCAGACCCTAATTGTGGGACCGGCCCGGCGCCGAAATTCAGACCTTCAACTTTCATGTAGTCAGTCAGCATCCAGATTCCGTTGAATTCCATTGCGCAGGTACCTCTCTTGAAAGCGTCGATGTCTGCGTCGACCTGTACCTTTTCTGGCGAAACCTTATGCTTGAAAACCAGATCCACCAAGAACTGCATTGCATCGATTCCGGCAGGACTACTGAAGGCGGCCTTCGTCAAATCTTCGTTGAACAGCACTCCCCCATTGGAGAAGAAGGTAGAAAACCATATGAAGTAGTTAGGCCAACCTACTGGAATCATTGTGCCCCACTGGTCGATTGTTCCGTCTCCGTTAGTGTCCTTCGTAAGAAGCTTCGCGGCCTCAACGAATTCATCTCGAGTCGTCGGAGGATTCTCTGGATCAAGACCGGCCTCTTCGAAAAGGTCCTTGTTCCAGTAGAAGACGAGAGGATGGACATCAAGTGGAATTCCGTACACACTTGAGTCTACATGAACGGCATCCCAAACCGAAGAGACTATGTCTCCCTCTTTCATGTTCATGATCTCAAGGTACTCATCCAAAGGTAGAAGCATTCCCTGACTCACAAAACTTCTGATGTTGTCCACATGGGCAATACCAACATCCGGTCCCTTTCCGCTTGCAAGTGCTATGGGCACCTTTGTGTTATAGTCCGCCCATAGCATGGTGCTCATGTTTACCTGAATCTCGTCCTTGTGTTCTTCGTTGAACTTGTCGACAAGTTCCTGCATGAAACTACCGTCGGGCCCTGTAAAACCCGTCCAGTATTCGAGAGTGACTAATCCAAAAGCAGAGACTGAGAAGAAAAGTAAGGCTGACAATGAGAAAACAAGCAGTTTCTTCACAAAAAACCCCTCCCTTGTTCGGTTATTCCTACCCAGAGTCTCTAACTCTGAGAACAGGTTTCTGCACATATCTCTTCTCTCTAATTTTCTTGCCTTTGATCATCTTGATGAGCATCTCGGTACTGGTTCTTCCGAGCCAATCCTTATCAAGCGCAACGCTAGTAAGGGTTGGACAAACATAGACCGAATAGGGTATGTCATCATATCCGACCACCGCAATCTCTTCGGGAACTCTTATACCCTTAGAATGTAGTAGGGCGATTATCTCGAGAGCATACATGTCGTTGTAGGCAAAAACTGCATCGCAAGTTCCGCTGGATTCAAGATACTCTAGAACAACTTTCCCGGCGTTTTCTGGAGAAGATTTGAGTTCGATGGCCGAATTTGCAGATTCAGCGGAATATTCCTGCAGCGCCTTTCTATAGCCGAGACTTCTTCCCCGGGTAGGGAAGATATTCATATCCGGTTGAACTGTGATAATGTTTGAGCGTCCCGCTTCGAGCAGGTGTCGAGTTGCGATGTATCCCCCAAGTTCCTCATCATTGTAGACTTCACAGAAATCGCTCTTCTCGAAGTGCCTACCGACTATTACAAAAGGTACCTTGATACCATCCATCTCGACAGGTTTCGTATCATCGACAGGAGCGATAAGGATTCCGTCTACTCCCTTGTTCTGCAAGAACTCGATCGCAAAGACCTGTTCCTCGTAATCAGCAGCAGTGTTCACAAGAAGAAGGTGGAATCCATGCTTCTTAGCTTCTCTCTCCATTCCCTTAACGACTTCCGCGTAAAAAGGGTTAGTATTGTCATCAATTATTACTCCGAGCAACCCAAGCGTCTTTCCCTTTAGCGCCTTCGCCATCATGTTTGGCGTGTAACCGAGTTCCCTCGCTCTATTCTTAACCTTCTCTCTGGTCTTCTCATCAACATCCCCCTTATCATTCAGGGCTCGAGAAACAGTTGATACTGAAAGCTCAAGTGACTTTGCAACATCCTTTATGGTGATTCTAGCCATTCGGGACACCTCCAAATTCACCAACGATGCCGCAAACGTTTGCGGAAACGTTTGCATTTATTCTAACACCTTAGTAACTTAGGTCCAAAGCAATTCTAGAACGACTATGGGCGTTCTGGGACATCTATAACCGAATAATTCAGAATGATTCGATTATTCTGTTAATATCATGTGATGGCAGTTTCTAGAGAGGCAAGACGTAGATAAACATCATCAGGAGAAAGGTAAGGTTGCCAAGCATAACCATGATATGCCAGATCTCATGGTTACCGAACTTACCGGGGAAGGGATTCGGTTTCTCACGTATGAAGATCACCGCGCCCACAGTATAGAAGAAGCCGCCGAGAAGCAGAAGGAGGATTGCCGATTGCCCCAGACGTATGTAAACACTGTAGACCATGGCAAGCGACAGCCACCCCATCGAGAGATAGCCCGCCATCGAAACCCATAGCGGCATAGTGGAGAAGAAAACAGACTTCAGCACGATGTTGAGGATGGCAAGTCCCCAGATTATCCCGAAGACCGTCCAGCCAACCCAGCCTCCTACTACAACGAGACAGAAAGGGGTGTAGGTGCCGGCGATAAGCAAGTATATTGCGCTGTGATCGAGGATCGCGAAGATCCTGTAATACTTTCTGAACCAGAGGAAGAAGTGGAGAAGACCGCTCAAGGTCATTGAAACGACGACGGTCGTTCCGTATATCGAAAAGCTTACCAGATGGAGCCACTTCTGTTGAATGGCAGAAAAAACAACTAGCAGGACCAGCCCTGCGAGACCAAGAACGGCAGCCAATATATGGCTTATCGCATTGAATCCTTCGTTGGAGTTTTCGCTGGATACCATTGGATCGACTCTTCGGCCTTCAACTGTATTCATGAAGCTTCCTTTCTGGAAAAGTATTTGATCTTCTATTATAGACCATTCCATGCTTCGCTTCAGGGAAGCGGTGCTATTCTCCAGCATTCTCTAACGTTGCATCAGATTGAATCTACTCGAAAGAAGCATGGAAAATCTTCAGAAAGCAGGTAGTCGAAAAATCACGAAAGCGGATATTGTTGAAAAAGGACAGACTCGGTTTTTTGCATTAGATTTACGTGAATCCTCTAGATAATTCATGAATCTTTCCGATGCTTATTTTCTTCTACGCTACATTGATCATGTGAGGAAGAGCAATAATGTAGGAATAAGATCCCGTGCAGAAACCCTGAACCAAAGCTGAAAAGGGACTCGGTTTTTGAAAAATCGATTTGCTAATGTTTGAAGACCTTAGTAAAAGCAGCCGGGCATGATACTTGTCAAGCAATCACAACAGACTTTCATGAAGCCTAAATCGACATCAAACCACCCAATGAAGAAGATTGACTGAATCTAAGAATATCGAGCCGCGGCTTTCACTGCCTCGATCAAGTTTGTGGGATCGGCGATTCCCTTTCCGGCTATGTCGAAGGCCGTTCCGTGATCCACGGAAGTTCTAAGAAAAGGCATTCCCAGGGTTATTGAGACCGTCCTCTCGAAATCGAGGGTCTTCGTTGCAATGTGTCCTTGATCATGATACATAGAGATGATGGCGGAGAAGACACCCTTCCTCGCCATATTGAAGATCGAATCGGCACCTATGGGACCAACAACATCTATGCCCTTCTTTCTTGCTAGTTCTACTGCCGGAATAATCTCTTCGGTTTCTTCGCTTCCGAAGAGACCGCCTTCTCCCCCATGAGGATTGAGAGCCGCCACACCGATCGGCTTCGTCAGCTGTATTCCAAGCCGTTTCAGAGCAGCTTCGCATCTCAATATGTAATTGTAGACCCTGTCTTTCTTGACCATTCTACAGGCGTCTATTAGCGACAGGTGTCTGGAGAGAAAGAAAACTCTCATCTCTCCCGCGATCTCGAACATCGTCAGGGGATCTATTGTCTCCGTCAGGGCGCCGAGAATCTCGGTGTGCCCCACATAAGGTATTCCCGCAGCCTTTAAAGAAAGCTTGTTTATTGGGGCGGTTGTAATTGCAGACACTCTTCCCTCTTCTGCCAGCTCTACCGCCTTCTCGAGAAATTCAAAAGCCGCTCTCCCGCATGCTCTATCGACTTTTCCATACTCCGGAAGTCTATAGAGGTTTGCCATGTCGATCAAAGAGAGAGTTCCCGGGGAGAATTCCGTCTGATCGGTTATCTCGGAGACCGTCTCTATTTTCATGCCTAAATGGTTTCTGTCTATTTCTCTTTGAAGAGTCCCGAACTCACCTATCACAATCGGTCTGCAGATCTCGAAGATCTCTCCACTGGCGATGGTTTTCGAGACGATTTCCGGCCCAATCCCAGCAGGATCACCTTCGGTAATGGCTATTGCAGGTTTATCTGATATCCTTTCCGGTAAAACCGGCTGCTCCATGGGTTTCAGAATCAATCGTAACCTCCAAGACCTCTCTTCGTATGAAACTGTATCACTCTCCGAATACTTCCGTCCTGATTCTCGTCATATACCAGCTGAAAAGGTCCACGCAAATTTCGGCGGCCAGCTTGTTCTTCTCAGAGGCGGCGGCGAAGAGCTTCGTCCCAATCGAAGCAATGAAGTCAAAACCGCAGCATCTTCCCTCTTCACTCAAGTCTTTCACAATCTCCATCATTCTTTCGAAATCATCCGTGACAAGCGCCTCTTTTAGGTACTCGACATCTCTGTGTCTCATCAACAGGAAGTTATCAACAGTACCTTCCATACTGGCCTCAATAGTTACGATAACCCTTTCCATCTGCCACCTCCAAGAGACAATGCAGTGATCACAAAACTCCGGTTGACGGGATCATCTGATGTCGTGTTTACTACTTATATCATGATTCTATCCGATTAGTCTGTTTTCATGAAGTCAATTTCCCACCTAAACCACACTCTTGAGTAAGTAGTCTCAAATTAGCGGGTTTTCATGGATGCTCTTGTATTGAAGAATTTCTGATATTTTCTCAGTAAAGGTAGTTTGTTTGCGTGGAAAATGGAATTTTGCAGGATCGATCTCTTTTGTCTTGCATTGAGGCCGGCATAGTGTTGAATTCTGGCAATGAGCTCTACTGATCTTGCCTGTGCAATGGTTTTCGGAGTTTTATTTTGGATTAGTACATATTGTATAATCATACTAACAATATTGGGCATAAGTTCTTGTTCTTCTTTATTTCTATGAACGGCAAGCGCGGTCTTTACCGGGTTTTGTTTGATCTGTGATATTTCTATTGTGTTATACCGTAAGTATGTACTCAACTTTATTTTGTAGGAGGGGAAAGTATGAAGAAATTCTTGTTACTGGCTTTGGTCGCGATCATTGCTGTAAGCGCATTTGCCGGCAAAGTCACAATCTGGAGCTGGCGGACGCAGGATGCTCAGGTATGGGAAGAAGTCGAAGCGGCTTTGAAGAGCAAAGGTCTCGACATCACGATCGAATACACGGCATTCGCACCAACGGAATACGACTCGAAGGTTGCCCTTGCTCTCCAGACCGGCGAAGGTCCGGATATCGTATACTCCAGAAGACTTCCCGGAGGAAGGACTCAGGTTCTGATCGAGAATGGCCTTTACCTTCCAATCGACGAGTTTACGGATATGTCGAACTTCCCGCAGGCCGCTCTGAACTCAGTTACCTGGCAAGATAAGGTTTACGGAGTTCCCTTTGCAGTCCAAGTAGTTGGAATATTCTACAACAAAGACTATTACGAAGAATTCGGACTAGAGGAACCTGCAACATGGGATGAATTAGTCGCCAACGCTGAAGTTATCAAGAACAAGGGAATCACACCGTTTTTCCTCTACGGGAAGGAAGCTTGGGCACTCACGATGCAGCACGCGATGTGTGGTGTCAGTGTGCTTGGACCCGACTGGATAAAGGCGTTAACAGAAGGCAAAACAAACTTCCTCGATCCAAAGTTCACCGATCTGAACAAGAGACTGAACGACCTGAAGGTTTACTATCAGGACGGTTTCATGGGAAACACGACTGTAGATCAGGACGCGGCATTTGCCTTCGGCCAGGCAGCGATGGTGTTCTACGGCGCCTGGGGTTACCAGACATGGAAAGATCTGAATCCAGATCTAAATGTCGGATATTTCATGGTCCCACCACTTACCGAGGATCAGACACCTTATGCCTACACGTATCTCGACGGAGCCATAGCATTGACATCTAATGTCAAGAACCTCGAGGACTCCAAGGAGATAATCAAGTTCTGTGCTACACCTGAATTCGGAACGATATTCGCCGGAATCACCTACAACATCCCTGCCGTTCTCGGAGCATCGATTCCACCGGATCCTCTTCTTGAAGAAGTTCTGGATGTCTACAACAACAACGCTTCTCCATGGGTCTACTGGGTAGGATCTGTCTTCACGACACAGAAGCCTTCTCTGTACGACGACGTTCTCAGCCCGGGAATGCAAGCTCTTTACGCAGGCAAGCTTACCCCCGAAGGACTCTCTCAGATGGCTCAGGATGCAATATCTCAGTGGTACCCACCTTTGATGAATCAGTAAACGATAGATTTTTTCTCTTCCCCGCCGGTAGGCGGGGAGGAGTTTATAGAGGAGAACGAAGATGCAAATAAAACTCAGATACCTTCTCGTCTTCATCTTACCTGCTCTAATCCTGTATTCGATATTCATAATCTATCCGCTGTTTGACAGCTTAATTCTGAGCTTCTTCAGCTGGTCGGGCGTGGGGCCGAGAACCTTCGTCGGACTGAAGAACTTTCAGACTCTCTTCTCCGGAAGCTTTTCCAAGGAGTTGTTCAACGCATTTTTCCACAACGTTTACTTCTTCATAATGCTCACGATTCTCGAACTTGGACTGGGCTTTTTAATCGCTTTGATGCTGGCAAGCAAGATAAAGGGAGCCGGAGTATTCAGGGTAATCACGTATATCCCGAATATGATACCCCTAGTTCTGGTCGGCTTCATGTGGGTTCTCTTTCTGAATCCTCAGGCCGGACTGGTGAACCAGCTCTTAAGAACTGTCGGACTGGGGAGTTTGGCCCAACCCTGGTTAGGTCAGGCAAACACAGCTCTTACAACAATAATTCTTGTAAACGTGTGGCGAAATCTCGGATTCTATGTGCTTGTAATTCTGGCGGCGATTCTGGATATTTCACCCGAACTGATAGAAGCCGCCTATATCGACGGAGCGAACAACTGGAGGATAACCTGGAGAATCATATTCCCGCTGGCATTCTCCACATTCAGAACGCTAGCAATTCTCCTCTTCATCTGGAGTTTCAATATATTCGACATGGTATATGCTCTGGAAGGCGTTCAAGCCGGTCCCTACAGATCTACAGACGTTCTCGGAACGCTTTTCTACAGAACGGCCTTCGGTGGACTTGGTAGCGGAGCCGTTGATATGGGGCTGGGGGCTTCGGTAACGGTCTTCATTTTTGCCATAGTCATGCCCGTCTCTATATTGTATGTCTTCATAGTCGAGAAGAGACAAAGGAGTTCATGAATCATGCTGAAGCTTAGCCTTTTCGGTAAAATCGTAGTCTACTTCCTTCTGGTTGTTTACTGTTTGATCATTCTGGTTCCGTTTTTCATTATGATCATGAACTCTCTCAAATCAATGAGAGAGATCTATTTGCAACCATTTTCATTCCCGTCGAAAGTCCTCTTCGAAAACTATTCGAAGGCATGGCAACAGGCCGGAATAGGAACGGGTTACAAGAACAGTTTGATCGTTGCCGGGGTATCCGTCATCGGTATTGTAATTGTCTCTTCGATGTTCGCTTACGCGATTTCGAAGTACACTTTCAAAGGAAGAAGATTCCTCTTTATTTACTCTATGCTGGGTCTGGCTTTTCCGGCGAGACTCGCTATTATTCCTATATTCATACTGATGCGAAACTTCGATCTGACGAACTCGCTACTGGGACTGATAATAATCTACACTTCAATCAACATCCCGTTCTCCGTATTCCTTCTGAAGAATTTTATTGACGGAGTCCCTAACGAGCTTTCAGAAGCTGCAAGAATCGACGGCGCTTCTCCGATGCAGATTTACTGGAGAATAATTCTTCCTCTGGTCAAGCCTGCCCTGTCGATAGTCTCGATCGTCAGCTTCGTCAACGTATGGAACGACTTCTTCTTCCCGCTCATCTTCATCACGGATAGATCGAAGGCGACAATCACTCTGGCAGTTTCGATCTTCTTCGGGGAGTATGTGAACCAGTGGCATCTTTTGTTCTCGGGGCTTACGCTGGCCGTCGCTCCAACGATAATACTCTTCCTGTTGTTCTCCAGGCAGTTTATAACGGGCATGACGCAAGGAGCAATAAAGTGAGGTGCTGGGTATGAAAGTTAAGCTTGGTATAGACTGTCTCTTAGAGAGCGACATACTGAAGAAGAAACGGATCGGGTTGCTGACGAATTCGAGCGGCGTAAACGGAGATCTGAAAATCAACGTCGATCTCATGCTGAACGGGGGATTCAACATCGTGAAGCTTTTCGGACCCGAGCACGGTATCTCGGGAGCCGCAGCCGATGGAGTGAGCGTCAACAACGCGGTGGACCCAAAGTATGGTATACCGATCTATTCGCTCTTTGGAGATGTGATAAGACCGACGGAAGAGATGCTTTCCGGAATCGATGCCTTCGTTTACGATATTCAGGACGTAGGTCTTAGATTCTATACTTATCTCTACTCCCTCGTCTATTCAATGGAGGAGTGCGCGAAAAGGGGGATAGAGGTAGTCATCCTCGATAGACCAGATCCGCTTTCATGCAAGATCGCGGGCCCCACAATAAAGAAGAGGCTTGACAGCATTGTCGGCGGGTATGGCCTGGCTCTGAGATATGGCATGACCGTTGGAGAGGTGGCAAAGTACTTCAACAAGGTCTTCGATATCGGTGCCGATCTTACAGTAGTTCCGATGGAGAATTACGAGAAGTATATGTACTATGATGAGACCGGTCATCTCTGGAGCACACCTTCCCCGAATATTCCCTCGCTCGAGCACGCAATACTCTACTCGGGCTTCTGCCTCTTCGAGGGCACGAACCTGTCAATGGGGCGCGGTACTGTTCATCCCTTCAAATACATAGGAGCGCCATGGATCGACTCGGCACCGCTCTATAAGGAACTTAAAGAGCACGATCATCCTGGTGTTGCCTTCAGAGAGAGGAGTTTCATTCCGGGAGCATTCAAGCTTCACGACCAGCCCTGTAATGGCCTCGAGTTCTATGTTACTGATAGAAACGCAATCAAACCTTTGGAACTTGCCCTAGATATTATCGCCACTCTCATGAAGCTTTGGCCGGAAAAATTCGACTGGGATGTTCATTATCACGGAACCAGCATCCCACTGAACAAGATGTGGGACGGCAGGTACCATTTCGACCTTATAATGGGCGACGAGCAGTACAGAGAAAGGCTCCTGGAAGGAGCCACGGCCGCCGAACTTTCCGGGTTGTGGAAAGACGAGCAGAGAGAGTTCGAGAATCTAGTAAGAGAGTTCAGGATCTATTGAGTTTCTCGAATGCCTGCTCGGCAAGGATCTCATCGACATTGCCCGTGAATAGCGTTGTCCTGTGATTGTTTATCATCTCTGAATACTTATTGTTATAGTAGGCCGAGGCAAAGGAACCACCAAATGTATGGATGGTTTCTACCTCGCCTGTTTTTTCCAGGACATTGAGTGTTCTCTTTGCGAGTATCTCTATTCCTTCGTCAGCGATTCTTCTTGCAAGCCCGGTGGGGTTTTCAAGCGCCACCCTGCTGAAAGACGCTATCTCTGTCTTCATGTCGGGCATGAGGGTGAGGTTTACGAGCTCTTCAATAGTACTCATTTCGAAGAACTCGACCAATTTGTCGAAGATGGGGTCGTGAGGAATCAGACCGTCCCTATACTTCAGAGAGGCAGTGATCAATTCCTTAGAAATCCAGTAGGCGCTTCCCTCGTCATCGAAGATATGGCCCCAGCCGCCGGACTTGACGGCCTTTCCTTCCCGGTCATGACCGTAGACTGTCGATCCCGTTCCCGAAACGACCACGACACCTCTAGCCTCTCCGACGGCAGCTCTGTACAGACCTTCTATATCCATGATAACTTCAATCTCAATATTGCCGAAAACATAATGCAGCGCCTGTCTCAGCTTTTCTTCGCGAGTCTTGTCTCCAGCGCCGGAGAAGGCCGCGACTATGTAATCGGGAATTCCAACGTCGTCTCGAACCAGCGAGAAGATCGATACTAAATTCGCGCTACTGACAGCCGTAATATTGACTCCGGTGCCATAGTTCTTCCTGAACCTGGCCTCGCTGGATATGCAAGTGACTCTAAGATTCGTCCCGCCTCCATCCATCGCTATTATCTTTCTGGTCATTCTACTCTCCTCACAACTTTAAGTCTGTAACGGTCGCCTCTGTATACGGATCTCACCACTTCAACACAGATGTTCTTGTCGGTAAATGTCTGTCTCTCGCGTCTTATTCCATAGCTGTTCTCGTTGACCTTGAGGTGCTTCGCCTCTTCTTTCGTCAGTCTGCAGACCTCGATGTTCTCCAACGCGTGATCGAGAACCAGTGAAAGTTCGTTCTTCAGGATATTATAAAGCGATGCCTCGCTCATATCTCTGTTCACGATGTTGAGAATCCTGATATCTGCCAGCGGGTTCAGGTAAGCCCTTTCAATTCCGTAGGGCTCGTCGTTGAGATATCTTACCCTTTCCAGCAACACAACCATGGCGTCTTCGGGGATGCTGAAGAGCTTTGCGATTTCTTCTGGCGGAACTACCAGTCCATCACTCAGGACAACGGATCTTGCCCTCTGCTTGTCTCGGAGAGCTTCCTCGGTGAACCCTGTAAGAGAGCTTATGCTCTCCTCTCGCTTCTCGTCGACAATAAAAGTTCCCCGGCCTTTGGAAGACTCGATAACCGACTCTCTTTTGAGCTCGTCCAAAGCCCTCCGAAGCGTCAGCCTGCTCACGTTGAATTCATTGCAGAGCTCCTTTTCGGTCGGAAGTCTCTTCGAATAGACTCCCTTTCCTATCCGTCGTTTAAGTTCTTTATATATCCGGTAGTAGACCGGAGCTCCCGCTTCTATCAACTCACCCCTCCAAGTTCTTTGAGAGCCGAACGCACATGACCCCTGTTGCGTTTGAGAGATTCCTCACACTTTTCCTTTCCGAGACCGGTAAGGGCCATGAGAATCGCAAGAGGTACCTCTCTGCCTGAGGCTTCCAGTATCTTCTCCGATTCTTCGTAAGAGAGATCGCTGATCTCCGAGACTATTCTGGTTGCCCTATCCACCAGTTTGCGATTGAGGATCTTCACCCCTATCATGTAGTTTCCGAAGACTCTGCCGACCTTGACCATCGTGACAGTGCTGATCATGTTCAAGACCATCTTCTGAGCCGTTCCTGCCTTCAACCTTGTGCTGCCGGTAATCACTTCGGGGCCGGTCCTGACGGCTATCGTAACATCGGCAAGCTCGGTGAGTCGGGGAGTCCCGACGTTGCATATCAAGATGGTTCTGGCTCCCTGCTTTCTCGCGTACTTCAGTATTCCTTCCACATAAGGTGTCCGTCCCGAAGCCGAGATCCCCACTACCGCGTCCTTTTCAGTTATATCTACCTTTTTTGCTTCTTCTTCGCCTAACTCGATGCTGTCCTCGGCTTGTTCGACTGCATTTGCGAGGGCTTCCTGGCCCCCGGCTATCATGGTTACAAACAGGTCTTTCGAAACGCCAAAAGTGGGAACGACCTCCGCAGCATCAAGGACACCTAGACGGCCGCTTGTGCCCGCACCGGCATATACGATCCTTCCTCCCATTTCAAGAGACCTGACGCATAACTCAACCGCAGAGGCAACTTCATTGAGAACCTCTCTAACAGACAGTGGAACTGTTGCATCCTCTTCGTTCATAATTCTAAGCATCTCGTACGTCGATAGCTCGTCTAAATTCCTCGTTCTGGGATTAGATCTCTCCGTCTCCAGTTGATCAAACTTCATCCTAGACCTCCTGCGGTATCTTTATCGGAAGTTTCCCTTGCGCTTTGATCGTGCCGTCTAGAATCTTCTTAAGGCTCCTTTGCGAAACCGCTTCGTAGCCGTAGCTGATTATGCAGTTCTTAACGCCCTCCAGGAAAGCATCATATGGGTTTCTCAATGCTATTACCAGCGTTCTTCCCGTCCTTTGCGAAAGCTTCAAAAGCAACTTTCTCTGACCTTCGTGAAGGTGAGCGTTCTCCGTAAAGACCAACATTACTCCCTTTCCCGGGGAATCGGCAGCCAGTCTGTCCGCTTCTTCGACGGTTATGTTAGGCGAGAAGTCAATTATCGGACAGTCTGCCATCTGCGCGATCTCTCTGGCCACAGTGGGAACTCCCTTCTGGGGACCGTCTTCAACTTGAACCAATCTTGAAAGCCTTACAGAGAATATTCCGCTCACACTCTCGATTGGAAGGGGAAGAAGAGAACTGTCTTCCAGAATGGCCGTGATAGATCTGTCGGAAATCTCCTGCATCGCATTCAGACTCTCCTGGGAGGCGATCTCTTCGATCGAGAACCTGTCGGCACTGGTCGCCTCTACCCGGAACTTCTCAACTCTTTGTAGAGATTCCTGGAAACGCTTTTCCAGCTCTGGCGATTTTTCTATCTCTCTAATCAGAATCTTCTTGACTCTTCTCTGGACAACCGGATCGTGGCAGTAAGTCAGATAATCCATTCCATTTCTCAGACCCTGTATAGCGGCTTCCTCTGGCGTGAAGTAGTTGCTCACTCCCCCCATTCCCAGATCATCTGCGACAAGGACCCCGCGATAATTCAGCACGTTCCTGGCAAGATCCGTCAATATCTCTCTCGACATCGACGCCGGAACCCGGGACGCCTGAAGCTGAGGCATGTATATATGCGAAGGCATTATCGAATCTGCTTGAATTTCCTTGAATGGTCTCAGTTCGTATTCATAAAGCAAAGATTGGGGGATGTCCAGAATCGGTAAATCCAGATGAGCGTCGACATCTACCCTTCCCTTGCCGGGAAAATGCTTCAAACAGCTCATCACTCTTTCACTCTTCATACCCTCTACAAAGGCCCTTGCGTAGGCTATAACCTGATCCGGAGAATCGCCGAAACTCCTTACTCCGATTCCCGGGTTTTTGGGATTGCAGTTAATATCGACGACGGGAGCGAGATTCCAATTCACACCTATGGCGTTCATCTCTCTGGCAAGTATTCTTCCAACAACGAAGGAGTTTTTAGTGCTTCCAGTGGCGGCTATTGCCATAGCTCCGGGCGAAACAGAGAAGCCGTCCCTCAGTCGGCTTACTATCCCGCCTTCCTGATCGATAGCAATTGCGGGCTTGTACCCAAGGACTCTTTGAATGTCATCTACGAGAGCCCTTACCTGAACAGCATCAACGATATTCTTCGAAAAGAGAATAACCGCTCCGGGTTTGACTTCTCGAAGTGTCCTTTCGGTCTCGCTATCGATTTCCGGACCGGGTATTCCAATCAAAAACAACCGTCCTACGGCTTCGTCGAAATTCATTCTGAATTCTCCTTGGTTTTCATACGATACAATTCTAGTTTTTATTACCTTGTATTGTCAATTGTAAATTTGTATAGTATGAATATACATAACCTTAGATTCCGCTGCTTATCGATCATATTTGACTATAGTTCCATTTAAGTAACCGAGGGAAAACTTGGATACAGATAGAAAATGCGATAGCATTGCTGTTGGAAGAACCGTGGTTGGGGGTCGGAGATTGGGGGTTGGTGGCATCAAGATCAGAAGTGATGCTGCCTCCGGCAGGAAGTGAGGCTCGCTGGCGCGAGGAAGTGATGCCCGGAAGAGCATCCGGGGAAGTGATGCTGGCGCTTAAGCACCAGGAGGCAAAAACCAAAGAAAAAGAGCAAGCAAATTAAAGTAATCTGATCAGACGGACTTATTTTGTCATCTGAAATGCTCCTGTTCAGGATCTGGGCTTTTGAGAAACCGAGATTAGAGGTCAGTAGTCAGAGGTTGGAAGAGCGACAAATCAGTTGCAAGTTGTGAATTGTGAGTAGAAAAGTCCAACAAAACGGGTCTCGAGTCTAGGGTTTCGTGAACACAAGTGTTTGAACCATAACGACCCCCAGTGCTATTGAGACCGTCATCCCGAACTTGTTTCGGGATCTGGTGCGCCCGGC
>NZ_JFHM01000021.1:0-25341 GCF_003664935.1 Mesotoga sp. H07pep.5.4 | reverse complement strand
TCGCACTATAGTTTAGGTTTCCACAACGTGGACAGCCTTCCAGACTACCTATGAGGAATTGAAACATCTCTCGATCTCTTTCTTCATATCTTCCTCGGTCAGCTTCCAGACTACCTATGAGGAATTGAAACCAAAGAATCCATCTTCTCCCTTCCACCAGAGAACATGCTTCCAGACTACCTATGAGGAATTGAAACTACCGTCTAAGAATATTCTCAAGGTATAGTTGCTGCTTCCAGACTACCTATGAGGAATTGAAACTTGCGTCGGAAAACTCTTCTTTCTTCTCGTATTCGGCTTCCAGACTACCTATGAGGAATTGAAACTTAGTAATATCAGAGCGATAGATGGCGGCAAAAACGCTTCCAGACTACCTATGAGGAATTGAAACCAGTATTTTTGAGATAAATTGAGCTAAGAACACCGGCTTCCAGACTACCTATGAGGAATTGAAACAGTAATACCAGCCTTTTGAATTTGGAATGTTTCGGCTTCCAGACTACCTATGAGGAATTGAAACTCGCCGTCTGGTGAACAATGCTCATCTGATCGCGTAGCTTCCAGACTACCTATGAGGAATTGAAACGCGACATGGGAAACATCTCAGGCTACGCGCTCAAACGCTTCCAGACTACCTATGAGGAATTGAAACCCACAAGCTAAAGAAGAATCTGAGAGACGATCTCTGCGCTTCCAGACTACCTATGAGGAATTGAAACTTAGTAATATCAGAGCGATAGATGGCGGCAAAAACGCTTCCAGACTACCTATGAGGAATTGAAACCCATTACAGCCGAGCACGCCTATTACGGATTCGGCAATGCTTCCAGACTACCTATGAGGAATTGAAACTGCAGTCGGCGTTGCATGGGACTATAACGCCGAATCGCTTCCAGACTACCTATGAGGAATTGAAACGACATTGACTCTCACGACTTGGCAGATGTTGATAAGGCTTCCAGACTACCTATGAGGAATTGAAACGCAGTTATAGGCATAGCATAGAATACAGTCAAGTGCTTCCAGACTACCTATGAGGAATTGAAACCCGATTGCAATTTCCGGGAATTTCTTAGCCTTATCAATGCTTCCAGACTACCTATGAGGAATTGAAACCCCGTATTCAAACACTTGATCATTGAAAATTGCGCTTCCAGACTACCTATGAGGAATTGAAACTAGCTGATCTCTTCGCTGATGATCAAGTCAAGAAGAGCTTCCAGACTACCTATGAGGAATTGAAACCTCGATCGGGAAAATATGGAAGTTTCCAGATTTCTCGCTTCCAGACTACCTATGAGGAATTGAAACCATAAGTCTGCTATACCTCATTAGAGATATAGCAGTGCTTCCAGACTACCTATGAGGAATTGAAACTGTTCCTGGTTAGTTCTGAGTATTGAACTCATGTGTGCTTCCAGACTACCTATGAGGAATTGAAACTGTTTATCTTTTCTCCAACTTTCCAGGAGAGCCCCTGCTTCCAGACTACCTATGAGGAATTGAAACCAGGCAAGCTGAAGGGATCCGCATAGTCCGAGACAAGCTTCCAGACTACCTATGAGGAATTGAAACATGCCTGTAATGTCTTTTCGCCTACTTTCTCTTCTGGCTTCCAGACTACCTATGAGGAATTGAAACTTCTGTTTCTGGATCTTCTGTGCCACTTTGTGTGGCTTCCAGACTACCTATGAGGAATTGAAACACGTAAATACTAGATCTAATTGCATCATTTTCGATTGCTTCCAGACTACCTATGAGGAATTGAAACGTTAGTTCAGTTGCAGTAGCTCTCCCGTGTTTCACGGCTTCCAGACTACCTATGAGGAATTGAAACACGTAAATACTAGATCTAATTGCATCATTTTCGATTGCTTCCAGACTACCTATGAGGAATTGAAACTCCAGAACATGGGGATGGCTGCAAGCCTTGATAGGGCTTCACAGGTTCCTAGAAAGCCGAATCCATTCATCAATAAACTGGTTTGATCGTTTCAAAAAAACAATATATGCTTGGATTTTGATTTATTTGTTACAAGAGATATAATGAATATAAATTATGCCTTGTGAAGTCTTTGCCGGAACAATTATGGATAGCTTGAATGGGGTATTAAGTTGTCACTTTCACATTAATTGTCAAATGGTGTTATACAAAGATGAAATGAGGTAATGGTTTTGCAGTTGCTTGCGATAAGTAAGGCTCCGTACTGCGTTCCTCGAAAAATCATCTTGATGCATTTGTCGCCGAACAGAATGACGAATAAGCGAGAACAATATCGCTTACTAAGGGTTATTCGACTCTCATGACAGCAGACGGGAGAAAGAAAACCTATTTCTGCAATCCGGCAGAGAAAGATTTCGCAATTCAGATTCAGGAAAACCTCAACAGAAAGGCAAGTGCATTGGGTAATTCCGGCAGAGCAAGAGAATCTTTCTCCTTCAAACTTGTCTCAAGACCTGCTCAACGAATTGTCAAGTACAAGGATTTCACTCAAATTGCCTGGGACTTCCGCTTTGAGCTTAACGCAGGTCCGGAGCTTATATCAATAGCCTACTACTGGGGACTAGGTTCAAAGAATGCACAGGGATTTGGAATGATAGAAATCAGTGAAAGGAGCCAGTTGAAACTAACGGGAGAGCGTTCATTTATAAGGATGAGTTTGATAAGAATCCAGCGCGTACCTAAAACTTAAGTCAGAAGATTACTTAGCCATCGAAACACTTGGAATACGCAAGAATCAGCGGCTGACTTTGGGGCTGCATAGAAAAGAGGTGTGGGAAAAATGGAGAGTGGACCGATCACATTCAGAGTTAAGACCCTTACCCCGCTATGGACCGGTGGGTCAGATGGAAAGATGGACCGGGTACATGAAACGGGAATTATAGGAAGCATCAGATGGTGGTATGAAGTTATTGCTAGAGGTCTCGGCTATTACGTATGCGATCCAACTTCAGATAATCGCTGTAAACTATCTGGCAAAGAAAACGACGGTGAAGAAAGGATTTCGAAGCTTTGTCCTGCCTGTTATCTTTTTGGAACTACAGGCTGGAAGAGAATGTTCAGTTTGTCTGTAACGGTCGATGGCAAGCAGCCGGTTAGAGGGAATGAACCCTTTTCACAGGCTACAACTAACAACATCAACAAGAACTGGTTAAGCAAGATCTTTGAGAAGAACCTTTATGATAGGGACTTCTTCGGTTCGCTTGAGCTTAGAGTTTTTCCAAGGTGCGATAGAAATCAAATTGAAAAGCAGCTCAAGGCTGTCCTTTCAATTATGAGCAACTTTGGTTCTCTTGGGGCTAAGCCTCAATTCGGTTACGGCCTCTTTGAACTCACTGACGATGCGGAGGAAACAAAAGAATCACTTCGGATAATCAACAGATTCCTTAAGGAAAATTGCTTTGTCAAGAAAAGTGATGATAAGAAAGGCTTTTCGCTGAATAACTACTGGAAAATCGAAACAGAAGTTGGAAAATCTCTTCCGCCAGCGAACCTGGAATATTTGCGTAATAAAGGCAAGGATGTTTATATTCCAATGTCTTTTGATTTGAGATATATGTTGCGAAAAGAATACTTTGGAAAATGTGGATCCAAAAAAGCTACAGCAGAGATCTTTGGGAGAACGAAAGGTGATAAATCGGCAAGCAAAGTGTTTGTTAGCAGTTTCTACAAAGAGGACCAGAAGAATGAAAAATATAAGTTGCGCATTTGGGGATTCACAGCAAGAGCTGTTTCGGAAATTATTCGCGAAGCAATTGAAAGAGATTATCAAACTAATAGCGATGGGGAGATTTTTTCTTTTGGTGAAATGCTAAGTGAGGTGACACAAAATGATTCTCGACTGTAATTCCAGCACCTTCTTCGAAATCAGGGAAAAAAACATTATGAGCGAACTCACAGATGAACTCCAGAAAAACAAACCAAATGAGAATGTACTTTCGAAAATTCTTAGAAAACTAGGCGACTCAGAACTCTTGATTACTTTCAAGTACCTCGAAGCTATAGGGTATTCTGATGGAGAAAACTGCGTAAAACAAGTTTATGTGAGAAGAAGGAAAAATGCGGACTGTAGGAGCAGTTTTGCTAAAGAGATATTCAATAAAACAAATTCGACGGCCCTAGATATTCTCCCTCCCTACTCATTCATTATCGAATTTGATTTTACTCTTGAAAAGCCCTACATCTCCAAAGATGATGAGAATTTTACGATTATTGAAAACTCCATAAAGCGAGAGAAGATTCTCGATTGCCCATATATTCCCGGGTCTACATGGAAAGGCTGCCTTCGTTCAGCGCTTTGGCATGAAGGTATGAAGGAAGATGACGAGCAAATCACTCGAATCTTTGGAAACGAGAGACTGACGAATGAAAGCTTTCGACAAGGTCGTCTTCACTTCTTTCCATCGTTCTTCGATAAAGTAGACTACGAAATCGTAAATCCTCACGATAGAAAAACCCGTGCCGGAACCGTTCCGATACTTATTGAGAGCATTCCTTTGGGCACAAATAGCAAATTTTCACTGCTCTATGTTCCGTTCGACCTTGCTGGAAAAGAAAAGGAGGAATCCGCCAAACAAATGCTTGAAGATCTGAAAGTAATCGCCAAAGGAATTGAAGCTATGTTCACTGTTTATGGTTTTGGAGCAAAGACCTCAAGCGGATATGGTATAGCCAGCAACAATGTAAGAAACGGAAAAGTTTATACTGACATGTCTGTAAATCTAGAGCGAGAAAACGAGGCAATGAAACTACCTGAGAATTTCCGGAAATATCTCAACGAAAACGGAACTGTGAAAGGTGAACTGGTTGACAATGCAACAGGAACCCTACTCAGCAATAAAAAGTTTCAGAAGCAGAAGACAGAGCACGGTTTTCTGAGTGGTGATGAATTCTCAAAATTCAAACGCTGGTATGAGGAAAATGGAAAATCTTATATGGACTCACTGCGTGTCAAGGACTCTTCACAAAATGCGGGAGAATTTTCGAGCTTTGCTGAGCTTATCGACCTAACAAAGGCAATAGCCGATATGAACGCTCAACCAGATACAGCGGGAGGTAATCCTGATGAATAAGGATTTGACTGTTCTTGCAGAAAACAGAGACGTTTTGCTTACTGCTGAAATTGCATGCTGGTTGCACATGATAGGGAAGTATCACGAAGAGTTCATAAGCGGAAAAAACAGCAAGCTAGATGCTGTGGTTCCCTCCGAAATCATTGAGAATCCCATGATGAGTAAGCTTTTCGTCAAGGATCTCACTGACGGAGTCTCAGAAAAGTTGACTGATAAATGGGGAATTGAAACATCGTTTGTCAAGAAGATAATAATCGGGGAATTCGTTGAGACCCATAAGAAAAGCAACCTCACAAATCCTTATCTGAGCTTGAATCGAGATGCACACGGAAGGGGTTCAGGAACCGAGAAAGGAATTCTTGATGATAAGGCATATGAAGACCAAAAAAATAGGGCTATTGCAATCATATACCCATCTACCGCATTTGGTCATGAAAATAGCTTCTTGGACATTGACGAAATAGCTTCCGAAAGACATATTCTGTACAACTTTATAAAACAAAAGCTAGATGTAATTCGAAAACTGGCTGGGCAGAATAGTGCAGAGAACCTAAGAATGTGGAACGGACTTAGAAAGGAGTTTATCAGCACACTTCAGAGGCATTTTAGTAGAGCAATAGGAGATACTAGAAGACCTATAAATGACGTTACTCTTTGGGACCAGACAATATCTTCGGTAGCTTTTTTCAAAGCAGAGCTTGCAGAATCCTTAATCAATGGATATAAAGATCCTTTCGATAAAGACAACAGATACACTTTCAGATATCTTCACGTGACTTTTGACGGTGAAAGCTATGTGGCAAAAGGAGCTGGTATTGGAGACATTATAAGTCGAAGAAAGCTTATCGATGAAGCATTAGATAGAGCAAAATCATTAATCGAGGTGGAGTATCCTCTTGGTTTAGAAATATACAGAGACACAAACGGGATAACTTTTCTAATTCCAGAGCTAAGCGAAAAACTGGCAATTGATGATTTGGTCGTGAAGAAAGGGTTCAGTCTAAAGCAAACAATCTCCGAAGAGATTACAACTTCAACTAACTGGGAAGTTACTCCGTTCTTTCATATAACCGAACGGCCTTCAAGAAACCTCTATAATTTGGGTTCTGTTGTATCAAAGAAGCCTGATGGCAATATTCCTTGTCTGAAACTCAAAGAACTCTGGACCGAAACAGCAGAGTTATGCCCTTCTTGTAACATAAGATCTATTGATGCTAACTCTCGAAAACGAGGGATTAAGTTTTGTGAAGAATGTTCTAGGAGAATTACTGGTCGTGGAAAGCAGTGGGCGGCAAACAGGAAAAATCATACCGTATGGATCGATGAAATTGCAGACTCAAAGGGAAAGATAGCACTGCTTAGCTTCAGTTTCAATTTGGATAATTGGGTAGGTAATACAGACAATCTTTCAACACTTAGAAGTCCAAAAAAAGACATTGGCTTCTCATTCAAGGAACTTACGGGAGAGCTTTCAACATCAGATGAACTAAATTGTATCCCAAGTCTGAAAAGTGTTGGGAAAAAATACGTCTTGACTGATCTCAAAACAGTTGATGGCCTTTATAACTTTATGGTAGGTTCTGAAGATCTCGAAGAAAACAAAGCACTCGAAAAAAATGAAAAGCTGGCACTCGCAATTTGGCGGAAACCTCCTTCTTTTGCAAGGGTTCGTAGAGTGTGGGAGACGACAAGTAAATTCTGGGATGAGGCTCTCGCAGAAATCAAAGAAGTTATAGATCCAATAACTGAAAGGCTTGTTTTGAAAGTTCGGACAAATAATCTAAGCCTCCCAACAAATAATGCCTATGAAGCCAAAGTCAATGAAACCAAGTTCAATGAAACCAAGTTCACTGAAACCAAGTTCACTGTATTCTACGAGAACAAGAATCCTAAAGGCGCTGATGGACTCGAAAACTTCGTGATAATTGAGAATCTTGAATTGCTTGCCAAGAAGCTCCCTGTTGAAATAAAGACAGACAGTCGGAAAGATTTAGTTGATGCCTTGCTTGAAGGGCTGAAAGGCAAGAACATAGACTTTTTCAACTCCAATGATCCTTCAGTAGTCCTTGCCAGTTCAAGAATCGATGGCATAGAAATCGAATCGTGTAATTACACCCCGGTAATCGAAATAACGAAAGACCCGGAAAGATTTATGGTTCTTGTGCCGGCAGATAAGGCTCTTGAAGCTGCCAAAAAGATAAAAGAGAAATACGAAAGGGAAATGGGAAAAGTCAGAAACCGCCTGCCCATGAATCTTGGAATTGTGTATGCGGGATATCATACGGCTCTTCCTGCCATCATGGATGCCGGGCGCAGAATGATGCAAATCGACAATGAAGAAAAAACATGGATATTGATGAAACAACCCGAAGAGCTCTCAGATTACTTCGAATTGACTTTCCAAGGAAATCAATTTTGGAAAATCCCCTCAAAGATGGGAGACTGTTCAGAAGATGTATGGTATCCGTATTTTTATGTTTTGAACGCCGAAGCCAAACCTGAAAAAAGGCTCCTCTCTTTCAAGGGGCCTTCCGGTAACTGGCTAGTTCATGTTTCAGAACTCAAAGAGGGCGACATAGTTCAAGTCACACCTTCTTATTTTGACTTTGAGTATCTTTCGTCTGCATCCCAGAGATTCGAGATCAGCTACACCAACGATTGTAGAAGGCGGTCAAATGATAGAAAACAGCGCCCATATTATCTTGACGATCTGGATGAGATTGAAAGAGTGTGGGCAATTATCTCAACAAAACTTTCGAACAGCCAGATAAAGAAGCTAAACACTCTCGTTGAAGAAAAACGAAGAGACTGGGCCCTTTCTACAGAAAATGAGGACGATACTTTCAACAGTTATGTTGAGAACGTCGTTGAAAATCTCAAATGGAAACAACCTCTCTCAAAGCATGAGAAAGAGAAACTCGTTGATTTTTGTGTGAATGGGAAATTTGTGGATGTTCTGGAAATTCACATGAGCATAATGAAGGATAAATCGGAGGTGGCGGAATGAGCAACGAACTCTATAGCGAGGAGAAATTCATTTTCATGACTCTTGACCCAATTCACATAGGTACGGGCGGAACTAATCTGGGGATAGTAGACAATACGATAATAAGAGAAGCCGGCTCAAACATACCGATAATTCCAGGGACAAGCCTCTCAGGCGCGGCGAAGATGTACGCTGCAATGCTTATGGGAGATCTGGATGCAGCTGGCAGCAAAAAGCCCAAGAGTACTGAGAATCCAGTATCATACACTTTTGGGTATATAAATAGCTCTGGTTCTAAGCAAACCAGCAAGGCCGGCGTTGTTAGTTTTTCGGATGCAAGGATAGTTCTTTTCCCGGTCTGTTCATCCGAAGGAACGATCTGGGTTACTACAAGAGCTATGCTGAACGAAATTGGCTTCGATATGAAAGACCTCGGCCCAGATGAAGAAAAAGCTTATCACCTGGGCGGAACAGATGAAAACAGCAAGATCAAAATCGGCTGGCTATTCATTGATGTAGAAAATATAACAATTGAAAAGCCCAAACTTGGTGGCTTGGCAGAAAAAGACGAGTGGAAGGTTGTCGAACAGAAGATCTATATAGTATCAGATAAGCTGTTCACACAAATAGTCAATGACAACCTTGAAACAAGGACCTCCGTAGCGATCAATCCTGAAACCGGTGCTGCCGAAGATCAAGCTCTTTTCACATATGAAGCAATTCCAAGAGCCACATGGCTAATTTCAGCCGTAATTCAAGACGATTATAAGATCGAAGGGTTCAGTGACTCAATGAAAGAAGATAAATATAAAGAAAACGGAAAGATAAATTGCTGGAAATCCCCAATGGATGTCGTAAGAGCTGGCTTCAAAATCATCGAATTCATGGGCATCGGCGGAATGACCACGAGGGGCTTCGGTAGAATGAAGATTATCTCTGGTGGTGACAACCAATGAAAAATCTCGATTATTTTGCAGCAAAGTCAGGGCAAAAAATCTTGGCTGCTCTAGAGAGCATGGACAAAAAAGAACTAGAGAAACTCATTAATGATATTCTCCTGGTACTCCACGGTAACGGTGTTTACGCCTGCATACTCTATCTCTATGCGAGAGAAAAGAAGAAGACCGAAACAGCAGAAAAATTAGCAAAAGAAATGCTTGGTTCTGTTAGGGAATCGCTGGGAATAGACTTTGAAGATTTGAATGAGAAGATGAATAATCCAGAAGACGTGCTCCGCGTGGTCAACGAGAAGATCTGCAACAACACAGGTTCTCTCTTCCTTGTGAAGGACCTATGGGAAAGGACTCTCGTTTACGCTAGATATGGTGCCAAAGCGAAGGTGAAGAATTAATGAGCTGGGAATTACATAGGGTTTCTCTCAAACTGCTTTCTCCGATGCACATAGGCTGGAGAAAAATTGGAAACCTTCAGCAAACAAGATACTATGTTCCTGGTAGAACCCTTTGGGGAGCCTTGACTGCTAGGCTTGCCAGAGACTACGGAGACTTTGATTACAGCAAAACCGGAATAGACGTCGATAAATCTCTCAGATTCAGCTATTTCTACCCCTCTGATAATGAAGAGAAAATCGATCTACTCCCATGGGAAAGAAAAGATGAGTTCGAATGGAAATACATAGGAAGTACGGTGAACACTGCGCTAGATCTGGGTGCAAGAATAGCTGACGAGGGCAGTCTGCATGAAACAGAGTATATAGCTCCAAAAACAAGAGACGGGAAACAAGTCTATCTCATTGGAAATATCTTTGAACACAAAGATTGTGCCTTGAATTGGGAAGATGCACTTTCGAAGCTACAAATAGGTGGTGAAAGAACATATGGATGGGGTCGAGTGGAAACTGATGAATCGAAAGGCTGCGTTCAGGTTGCTCAGATTGATCTAGATGGATATGATATTGAACTAAACGAGGAATTTCCAGTAATAAAACTCTCAAGATCTCATTCGGC
The DNA here is from genome assembly GCF_003664935.1 of Mesotoga sp. H07pep.5.4. Lineage (NCBI taxonomy): Bacteria > Thermotogati > Thermotogota > Thermotogae > Kosmotogales > Kosmotogaceae > Mesotoga > Mesotoga sp. H07pep.5.4. The sequence continues at coordinate 15,315 of NZ_JFHM01000021.1, read as the reverse complement.
AATCTCCCACGTGCTCGCCGACAATCAAATAGATAGCTCTGCCTTAAGTGGCAACATAGAACCTCTTATTGGACTTGAAACAACTAGAGAAGAGAGATTCGGAGCAGAAATCTCAGCAGCTCAAATATGCTGGACACCTGGTACTAAATTCAGTAAAGATCATACTTTTTTGATAGGCGAAAAAGGAATCTGGAAATCCAAATCCTGATTTACTTCTCCGTCGACCCCTGATAAATTGAAAACACCTGGGGATCGACAGAAGCATGTCAATTCAGCTCTTCAGTTTTGTGTGCAATTCATGAGAAAATGGTCTTTGAAAAACAGGCAAGAACTCATATTGCCTCAAAATGCTGAAAATCCTTTATAATCTATATAGTAATGAGCTTCCAGACTACCTATGAGGAATTGAAACCGCGCCTGATGTAACCGGCTGGGAGCTTGAGCAGCGCTTCCAGACTACCTATGAGGAATTGAAACCAAAACTTTCCACCCAGTTGCAAAGACTCACGGGGAGCTTCCAGACTACCTATGAGGAATTGAAACTGTGGAACTCATGAGAATGGTCGATCTCCTGCTTCTCGCTTCCAGACTACCTATGAGGAATTGAAACGATTATTTGGGAAGAGGAACAACAGAAGAAGATCAAGCTTCCAGACTACCTATGAGGAATTGAAACTGTAGCAGATGCGGTTTAGTTGTTCAGCAGCTATGAGGGTTGAGCTTCCAGACTACCTATGAGGAATTGAAACTAAACTCTGAGGAGGTGAATGAATGAAGATCTTCACAAGCTTCCAGACTACCTATGAGGAATTGAAACTGTAAGAGATGATGAAAGAGACGACCGCGATTATCGCTTCCAGACTACCTATGAGGAATTGAAACGATTGAAAACTCGAACAGCACAATGCGACATTTGGCTTCCAGACTACCTATGAGGAATTGAAACTCGGCAATTTATTGTGAAATTTGACGGAAATCATAGATAAGCTTCCAGACTACCTATGAGGAATTGAAACTGCGTGTAGAAAAGGCAAAGGCACTCATGCTGGTGTCGCTTCCAGACTACCTATGAGGAATTGAAACCTGGCGAATCATCACGCATTGAGAAGATCGAAGAAGAGGCTTCCAGACTACCTATGAGGAATTGAAACTGTTGCTCACGAGAGAACTAACCCAGTCAGCAACCTTGGCTTCCAGACTACCTATGAGGAATTGAAACTTCTCTTGTTGAAATACCAGCGAATATCCCTGTGAAAGCTTCCAGACTACCTATGAGGAATTGAAACACGATTCCCTTTGCATCAGATGGTTTCACTCGCTTCTAGCTTCCAGACTACCTATGAGGAATTGAAACTCTTCTTCGTCATAATCATCTGCTGGTTCTTGCTTCTGGGCTTCCAGACTACCTATGAGGAATTGAAACCCTTCTTTTAGGACGGCCGAAAGAGCCGGATAGTCACTCGCTTCCAGACTACCTATGAGGAATTGAAACAGTCTTGTCTATGACATCCTTCAAATGATCAATCGGCTTCCAGACTACCTATGAGGAATTGAAACCGAATGTGATGTCTGATTGCTCCTTCTTCTACTTCGCTTCCAGACTACCTATGAGGAATTGAAACTCGGGGAATGTAATAGAAAAGCCATGAGCGCATCTCTATGGCTTCCAGACTACCTATGAGGAATTGAAACCCGAAATAACTAACCTAACGTAACAGGGAGGTACTTCAGCTTCCAGACTACCTATGAGGAATTGAAACTGTACTCTGAAAGGGGGATGAATAAATGGCTTTCTATCGCTTCCAGACTACCTATGAGGAATTGAAACTACACCATGAAAGGAGGTGAGACAGTGAAAATAATCAAGCTTCCAGACTACCTATGAGGAATTGAAACTTGAATCTCTGGCAAGTTTCGCAGCGAAGTATTCGGGCTTCCAGACTACCTATGAGGAATTGAAACACCGTCCAAGGTCACAGTATGCACCCTAGGTTCAGCTTCCAGACTACCTATGAGGAATTGAAACGGGGAAGCAATCAACATGGGGCAAGGCTCATATGGAAAGCTTCCAGACTACCTATGAGGAATTGAAACCTTTCTCAGAGAAGTGCTTCTCTTCGGCTTCCTTTTGCTTCCAGACTACCTATGAGGAATTGAAACTCTTGATGTTTGCTTGTGCGGCGTCGATATCCTTCGCTTCCAGACTACCTATGAGGAATTGAAACTCGTGTCGTTGAGTACGATTCACGGGTACCCCGGTTGCTTCCAGACTACCTATGAGGAATTGAAACTTCCTACATCCAGTGAGTTGAGGCCAGCAATAATCTTCTGCTTCCAGACTACCTATGAGGAATTGAAACTTCTATGATTTTGATATCAAGGAATGTACATCATGAGCTTCCAGACTACCTATGAGGAATTGAAACGTGTTGCTGTGAACTGTACTGAAGCGGGATTGTTTGCAGCTTCCAGACTACCTATGAGGAATTGAAACTCTCCTGAATCTTTCGTTCTATGAGGCTGTGGTTTGAATAGCTTCCAGACTACCTATGAGGAATTGAAACTACGGAAGCACAGATGTAAGAGACGAAATATACTATGAGCTTCCAGACTACCTATGAGGAATTGAAACGAAGATGGATCTATCCGGCCACCCCCGCCACGGCAAAGGCTTCCAGACTACCTATGAGGAATTGAAACCCGACACCGGATCGACTGACGACACTGTCCGGCTTGCTTCCAGACTACCTATGAGGAATTGAAACTCAACTACGAATCAGCATGGCGCAAACCGTTCGGTGAAGCTTCCAGACTACCTATGAGGAATTGAAACTTCACAAGGTAAGGGAAGAGATAACAGAAATGAAGCTTCCAGACTACCTATGAGGAATTGAAACCCTCAATTCCAAAGAAGATCCCTGGCCACTCCTTTTGCTTCCAGACTACCTATGAGGAATTGAAACTCCTTGCCGTGTAAGTTGTTCCACCATAATCAATTTCTAGCTTCCAGACTACCTATGAGGAATTGAAACTTTGTTTCTACAGTGGCACCAGTAACGCCGTTGATAGCGCTTCCAGACTACCTATGAGGAATTGAAACCAGAAAGGTATAAGCTATCACGATGGAGTATTTAGCTTCCAGACTACCTATGAGGAATTGAAACTACCAATTGATGTATGAATCAGATGCTAAACTATTGGCTTCCAGACTACCTATGAGGAATTGAAACTGCAGAAGATGGTTCGGACGGGCAAGTAATGGTAGAAAGCTTCCAGACTACCTATGAGGAATTGAAACCCGAAACTGATGAGTTGACTTTACCAGAATTGCTGAGCTTCCAGACTACCTATGAGGAATTGAAACTTGTATAATACTACTTTGAAACTGTCAACCTTGGCCGCTTCCAGACTACCTATGAGGAATTGAAACTTGCCTTGTCCCACTCCATAGTCAAACCTCCCTCAAACTCGCTTCCAGACTACCTATGAGGAATTGAAACGGATCCCAAAGCGTGAAAGGCCGAAAACTGAAGTGGGCTTCCAGACTACCTATGAGGAATTGAAACTCACGAACCCGACTACCCTATTACATGGAGGGTTGCTTCCAGACTACCTATGAGGAATTGAAACATGCAGATCATGAAGGGACCGATCTTGAGGCTGTATGCTTCCAGACTACCTATGAGGAATTGAAACTCGAGTAAGCAAAGGAGGAACTTCTCATGGGAAGAGCTTCCAGACTACCTATGAGGAATTGAAACCGTTCGTTGACTGGTTCCTTGTGAAGTTTCCGCTTGCGCTTCCAGACTACCTATGAGGAATTGAAACATGTACCAAAATTGTTACAAACCGCGGAAAACCATTGCTTCCAGACTACCTATGAGGAATTGAAACACGTCGGGAAGACCACAACAAACATAGACCTTATGGGCTTCCAGACTACCTATGAGGAATTGAAACCGTGGCGCTACTCTCTATAACTCTGTTCAGGATGCCGCTTCCAGACTACCTATGAGGAATTGAAACAGCTGTTTCTCGGTCGCCACTTTCTCGACGGGAAACGCTTCCAGACTACCTATGAGGAATTGAAACTGCGCTAATAAGGTCTAACGTCAGCTTCTCCATTGCGCTTCCAGACTACCTATGAGGAATTGAAACTCTCCTTGGCCTTGTTGATATTCCAAATGCCAACCTGCTTCCAGACTACCTATGAGGAATTGAAACACTTCAAAACTTTTGTTTAATCATATCACTTAATCTTTCGAGCTTCCAGACTACCTATGAGGAATTGAAACTATTGTTCTCCATGAACACAAGAGCCTTCTGAATGGCTTCCAGACTACCTATGAGGAATTGAAACCACGTCGAAGAACACGATTCTACCCGCGAGGGCAGCGCTTCCAGACTACCTATGAGGAATTGAAACTAGACAAGGTTCAACTTCTCAAGGGCGAACCTACTGCTTCCAGACTACCTATGAGGAATTGAAACATACCTTCTCAATGCGGCACGGGGTAGAATCAAGTAGCTTCCAGACTACCTATGAGGAATTGAAACGCAGATACACAAGAGACGCTATCCAGGAAGAGAGAGACCAGGCTTCCAGACTACCTATGAGGAATTGAAACTCACGTACCAGTCGTCTTTCATGTCGCTTTCGAGAAGTCGGGCTTCCAGACTACCTATGAGGAATTGAAACTGAAACCGCAAGAATGAGGTACTATTCGGGAAGAAGGCTTCCAGACTACCTATGAGGAATTGAAACCGTTGTATGTCAGACAGATTGAAAGGTGGATTAACAGCTTCCAGACTACCTATGAGGAATTGAAACTCTCAAACGGGGTTGTGGGGATAGCGGGTCGGTGGTTGGAGTGTGCCAAGATCAGTTGCAAGTTCCAGTGTGAGTTGTGAGTAGAAAAGTCCAACGAAATGGGTCTCAGGTCTCGGAAGATCAAACAAACCGGTTCTCCGTTCACCGAGGAGAGCCGTGAAGCAATAGTATCGAGATTCCGACCAGGAGCTTTGTCGGAAGAACGGAATCTAGCCTTTTCGGAATAACCGTTAATTGTCATCCCGGACTTGATCCGGGATCTGTTCCAAGAACGAACAACCTGGACGCGCAGCGTCGGAACGAAGAACCAGTCTTCCCGAAGGACGGATTCATGGTTTTGGACGAAGGACGGCACTTCCCGGCGATCAGCAGGTCTTATTGAACTCGTAAGTCCCCATTTTGCTTTCCGACAAAGTCCGGACTCGCCACCGAAGGTTATTGGCTTCTCGATTTCTATTCCTCTCATCAGAAGATTGGTAAACTCTCGAAAAGGTTTCTTCCTGACAGATTTTTTGGAAAGTGGTGTGCTTATCACAGGATCTTTAGACTACTCTCTTGTCCCCGTGAAAAAGCATTAGAGATCGATCGGACTTAGCCTCGTCAACTAGAGCTTTGGTGAAGCCAGATCTGCTGAAAATAGCGTACTCCTTCTCTTTGAATTCATCCCATCGCGGCAGATTTCCCCTTTCACGCAATGCTGCAAGAATATCAGTGCCGACGGGACTTTCGCTCCACTTAACTTCTCCCAATAATATCCGTTTCTCTTCTCTGTTCATACCCACCAGATCGACTTCAGCGTTTCTATCCCACCAGCGACCGATTTCGAAGTAATTCGATCCGCTAATCCGCATGACGGCACTGCGCGCTAAATCCTCATATGTGAGCGAGAAGAACTTGTTTTCGGTATCTTTCAGGATGCTCAACAGTCTTTCCCTCTGATCGGTGAGTATTAGATCTTTGTAATAGAAAACATAACGGAAGTAGAATCTGAAGAAGTTGTCTGCTATTCTGTATAGTCCCTTCTTGCTTTTAAGCGGATCTTCACCCACTGGTACTTCTTTCTCGACTATGCCAAGAAGATTGAGAATGGAGATATATTTCATGATGCTACTTTTGTCGATACCAGTTTCGTTTATTATCTCGCCCAGTTTTCTCTTTCCAAGCGAGATTGCCCTCAAAATGGCGAAGTAGTTTCTCGGTTCTCTGAGCTCCTCATTCAGAAGAAACTCGGCTTCGGCAAACAACACCTCGTTCTGGTTGTATATCTTCTCCATGACATTTCCGTAGTAGTCAAGATCGCTGTCAAACTGCTCAAGATAGAACGGTACTCCACCAAGAGTGCCCCATATCTTGAGTAAATCGTCAAATTCGTATTTCTTCTCGAAGAACTCGCCGATTTCATTGAAGGGAAACTGGTTTAGAAGAAGCTGTCCAGTTCGCCTGCCGTATAGAGGGCTCTTGTAGCTCAAGACACTGTTCTCCATTACGGAGACGCTCGAACCCGTGAGAATGAGAAAGACATTCGAGTCTGACAAGTATTCGTCCCAGCCTTTTTGAAAAGACGAAATAATGCCCGGTTCTCTTTCTATAAGGTAAGGAAATTCATCTATCACGAGTATGTATCGATCGTGCTTGGAGGCAAGGTACTTGAACAGCATCTCCCAGTTGGAGAATTCGGTTATTATGTCTTCGTCGAAGAATTCAATGACCTTCTCGGAGAGCTTCTTCAGTTGAAGATTCTCAGGCAGTTTCTCTGCCAGGTAATAGATCCCCCGCTTCTTCCTCAAGAATTCCTTTGTGAGTTCTGTCTTTCCAACTCTCTTTCTTCCGTATAGAATAAGGAGTTCCGGTTTTCCCCTTTCAAATCTCTCCTCGAGATAGGCTAACTCCCTCTTTCTTCCAACAAACACAGTGATCACCTACTTAGTATACTTTACAGTATTATACTATATAGTATATTGTTAGCAAAACATCTTCATACCTCTCTTCCTTTCTAGTTTCCAATTAATTACTCTGAAAAGGACTCAGTTTGTTTTTGTATTATATTCATGAGTCTTCCAGATAATCCACGAATCTTTCCGAAGCTAATTTTCTTCTACGCTATATTGATCATTTGAGGAAGAGCAATAATGTATGACAGGATCCCGTGCAGAACCATCACGGGATGACCCAAACAGGGGCATTTTAGGGCAGCTTTCAGGGCATCCTCTACGGGATAACAAAGTGAGTGGATTTGGGCGCAGGCTTTAAGTGATGACGCGCGGGGATATTACGGGATGATACAACATGTTTTCGGGGCATGATACTCTCCCTTAGAGTAACTGAAAAGCTCCTGTTCAGGATTCGGGAGTTCCAAGATGTGAGTTGTAAGAAACGAGGACCGTTGAAGTCATGAAGCACTAGCGTCAGGATTCCGACCAGGAGCTTTGTCGGAATGACGGAATTGGGCGTTTTCGGAGTAACCATACGCTGTCATCCCGGACTTGATCCGGGATCTGTTCCAAGAACGAACAACCTGGACGCGCAGCGTCGGAACGAAGAACCAAGGACGAGATCCCGACCAGGAGCTTTGTCGGAATGACGGAATTCGGCGTTTTCGGAGTAACCATACGCTGTCATCCCGGACTTGATCCGGGATCTGTTCCAAGAACGAACAACCTGGACGCGCAGCGTCGGAACGAAGAAACAGTCTTCCCGAAGGACGGGTTCATGGTTTGGGACGAAGGACGGCTCTTTGCAGCGTTCAGCGGGTTTTCGTTCTTTAGCGTAGAGCGGTTTCTATTGAGAGATCCCGTATAAGAGCACTACGGGATGACTGAAGAGAAGACTCAAACAGAATCCCTGAAGAGGAGACCCCAAACAGAATCCCTGAACAAGATCATTTCAGGGCAGGCTCATTGGGGCAGGTTCTACGGGATGACGTAATGAGGGTTAAAAAAACGGGGTCAGAATTCGGTTTGTACGTATCAGCAAGTAAAGACTCTCACTTACCTTAACGAAATAAGGGCCGTACAGGAGCGAATGAAACCCGGGTGTTCTTTCATCGACAGAGGTGAAATAACAAGGCCAAATAACTAACTAACAGGTAAAGAGCGTGAATTCTTTTACAGATCAGAACCTTAAGCGCCTGAGACTTTCTTCGAAATCATGCTAAGGGCCTGGTAACACTCTCACAATCTGCACAAGCTTCGAACCCTTTCAGGGTGACGAATTCATGCGTTTTGTCTGTCTGTGTGGTGTCGGACCCGAGCGTATGAGGCTTCATGTCTTCCCCGGATAGAAACGCTTCCTTTCACTTTCGCCTCGGTATTTGCTCAAGCCTTGTTTGCTTCGCAGGAAGAATTGGCTCACTGGGTACTTCAAGCTCCTGAAAAAGCTTCCGGGGATGTCTTGACAACGATGGACTATAACAATATACTAATGGTAGATATGTCTATCTTATCTTCATATGTAAAGGAGTGGTTTCACAGTGACTATTTCAGAGAGCCTGGAGGATTATCTGAAGTCTGTGTACCAGATACAGATCGAAAAGGACTTTGCACGTGTGAAAGATGTGGTTGAGATCCTTGGGGTGAAAACTTCCTCGGTGATTTCTGCATTGAAGAAGCTCAGCAAAAATGGACTCGTCGACTACGAAAAGTACAGTTACATTAAACTCACTCAGGCAGGACTGATGCAGGCCAGTCTATTGTTCGAGAAGCACAACTCTCTCAAGACTTTTCTCGAAGAAGTTCTGTATATCGAGAGTAGCAAAGCAGGCGAACTTGCACATGGTCTCGAGCATCATCTGAATCAGGAATTGCTGACGAAAATGGAAGCCGTAACGAGGTTCTTCGCCGAAAACCCTGAGCTCCTCAAAAAGATGCAGACTTACGTTGAAGATTATGAAAAGGACTCACAAGGAACTCTGGACAAACAAAAAAGCGGAAAGGTCTACAGGGTCGAAGCCATCAGGGGCGATCCCGAGTTGAAGAGACGTCTCTTGAGCATGGGAGTGCTTCCTGGAACAGAGATTTCGCTTGAGGCTATCGCTCCCCTGGGTGATCCTATCGAGATAAAGGTGCGGGGATACAGACTCAGTCTTCGTAAGGAGGAGGCGAGGGCCGTTGTCGTCGAGAGTATCTGATAGTTTCTTTCTCAGCAACGTGCGACGGGGCCGCTGCAGAATAGTTGATCTTTCAAGATGCGAAACGCAGAGATCGAAACTGCGAAGCATTGGTCTTATCGAAAACGCTGTTGTTGAAGTTATGAGGGGCTCGGCTGAGGGAATGTTGATTCTTCTAATAGGGGAGTCTCGGATGGGTCTGAGCAATTCTCTCGCAAGCAGGATAGTAGTTGAACCAGTGGACGAAAGAGTCCGCTTTGTAGATGGAGGGGAGGAGAACAATGCCGTCAAAGGGCGTTTTGGTAGAAGAAGACGTTATCGATATCGCACTGGCTGGTAATCCCAATGTGGGAAAGACAGCGGTGTTCAATGCTCTGACAGGGATGCACCAAAAGATAGGAAATTGGCCAGGAGTTACGATAGAGAAGAAGGAAGGAGTATTTTCCTTCGGCGGAATCAAGGCAAGAGTCGTCGATTTACCGGGGATATACGGCTTGAATGCCTTTTCGATAGATGAACGAATCTCCCGTGACTATCTGGTGACCAGCAGGCCCGATCTGGTCTTGTCGATAATCGACAGTACGAACCTGCAAAGAAACCTTTATCTCACTCTCGAACTGATAGAAATGGGTATGAACGTCATTGTGGTTCTGAATATGCAGGACGAGCTGGAGGCCCAGGGGATCTCAATTGACACGGAAGGCGTCGCCAGAGAGCTCGGGGTGCCAGTCGTCATGATATCGGCGCTGAAACGCACCGGCATTAAGGATCTTAAGGACAAGATTTTCGAATATGTGGGGAAGGTCTCGTCGAGAACAGAGAGAAAGTTCCACGACCAGAGAATCGAAGAGGCAATCAGGAAGATAGAGTCACTGGTATTGCACTCCGATATTTCCAGTGAGCTTGACCCAAGATGGTTGTCCATAAAACTCATTGAAAAAGACCCAGAGTACAGAACGTTACTCGAAAGAGCTTCAAGCGGTACAAAGGGCGCAGTCGATCAAATCGTTTCAGACCTCGAAAAGTCTGTTGGAGACGCTTCTATAGCAATGGCCCAGGAGAGGTACAGATCGATTCAAGAGATTTACACGAACTTTGTGAAGAAAAACACCGGTCGGGTCGATTTCACAGATAAACTTGACAGGATACTCACCAATAGATGGCTTGGAATTCCGATATTCTTCTTTCTAATGTGGCTGACCTTTGAGGTAACCTTTACCATCGGGAATTTCTTTCTTGAACAGATAGAGATTGGGTTCGAATGGCTATCTGAATCTGCAGTTTCTCTACTTGCCGGGAACGTACCGGAAATAGTTGTTTCTCTTGTTTCGGATGGAATTATCAGTGGTGTGGGAAGCGTTATGGTCTTCGTTCCTAATATCTTCTTCTTGTTTCTCATGATCGGGGTTTTCGAATCGTCAGGGTACATGTCCAGGGCTGCATTTGTCATGGACAGGCTGATGCATAAGATCGGGCTCCACGGCAAATCTTTCATACCTATGATAATCGGATTTGGATGCACAGTTCCTGCAATTATGGCTACGAGGACCCTTGAATCGAGAAAGGACCGGCTGATCACTATGCTTGTTTCTCCTTTTATGTCATGCAGCGCGAGATTGCCAATCTATCTTACCTTCACCGGTATATTCTTCTCAAAACACCAGAGCACCGTCGTGTTCAGCATCTATGTGATCGGAATAGCGGCCGCCATTGGAATGGCGATGTTATTCAAGAGTACGATCCTCAAGGGGGAAAGCTCGCCTTTTGTGCTTGAACTTCCGCCGTACAGACCGCCAATGGTTAAAGAGACACTGAGATTTGCGGGAAGCAAGAGCCTTATGTTTCTCAAGAGGGCCGGCACCATTATCTTCATAGTTGTCCTGGTGATCTGGGCTCTGGCAACCTTCCCCGCTGGGGTGGAGTATGGCTCCAAAGAAAGCTATGCAGGCGTAATTGGTTCAACTGTAGCTCCCCTAATGAAACCCATGGGAATTGATCACTGGGAGAGCGGGGTTGCAGTGTTAATGGGAGCTCTCGCAAAGGAAGTAGTGGTCGGGACTTATCAGACGCTGGTAGGAGAAGGAAACCTCGAACTGACCTTGAGTGAGTATTTCACACCACTCTCGGCGTACGCTTTCATGCTTTTCACATTGCTATACATGCCATGCGTAGCGGTATTTGGCGCAATCTGGGAGGAAGCTGGAGTCAAATGGGCTCTCTTTACAGCCGTTTACACAACTGTATTTGCGTTCATTGTTGCTTCTCTCGTATTTCAAATTGGTAGTTTGTTTCTCGCTTAAGTAGGCATATTACATTCAATTGCTCGATCAGAAATTGCTTTGGGGCAATGCAGCGTATACGGTGATCGTTCCCAAAAGCTTAGTTGGCTTTAGCAAAGCAAAACGCTTTCTACTCATTTTTATAAGCAATGCGCTGCTTGCGATTCACGGAAGAAGAAAATTACCCTTGGTGCCAAACCGGTAGTCAAAATCCGTTGATGTTTTCCGCATGAGAGCAAAAAAGATCCTGAACCATTCTCTACCCGATTCTTACGCTATTTGTCTATTATCAGGGTTCCGATCAGGAACCCTTCTTCATTGAAGACTGCATACCTTCCCTCGGAAAGTTTCTCAAATCTGACCGTCTGCAATCCGGATTCAGCAACTTCACGGCTTTCTGACTTTTTCTTTGTTTCTCTTACGGTCAAGAATCTCTCTTCATCGCCACCCTTTGCATTCCAATCAAGTTTCTTCTGGATTGTCCATTCGTCGACCAGATACCTCTTGCCGATTCTAGTTGCCTTGAGCGCGCCCTCGCTTATCCATTTTCTTACAGTCCAGGGCGTACAATTAAAGATCTCCGCCACTTCTTTTGTTTCATAATACTTCCTTCCATCCATAACAACCATTTTCATTTCCCTCCTTCCACTATTTTCCGCTATATTCTAATATAATCTAACTTAATCATTTCAAATTTGACTGTTATCCTTAAAACACGGGCAAAAACCGTCTCGACGAGGATGTTTGTTTGAAGAGTGTTTATTGAGGCTATCAAGCATTTCCGGGCATCGCTCTGGGTAATGGTTTCGAGCCCAGTTTGTCAACAACTCTTCTCCGTGATAAGACCAATCTGTTTAAACCACTTCTTGTCTCCAATTCGAAGATCGGTCAAGTGGAGCGGAACTACGATGTAAGAAATAGGCAGAGCTCTCTAGGCCGCGCCCATTTTGACATAGCTATGTATGAAACTCGTTATCTCTAGTGAGATAGTCAGAATAAGCTCTTATTTTCAAAACAATAAGAACCGATATTACTCAGTGATTTCATCCGATGACTGGCTTCAGATTTGCTATAAACGATTTGCCATTCCAGGCAGTCAATCTTCACCATCGAGTAATCGATCTGTCCTTTGTTACCCGATACATCTCTATCATTTGATACTGTCTGGCCAACGATTACTGCTCCCCCGTCAGAACAGCATTTGCCTCATTGGCGTCATCAGAGCAGCTCCCGCCGAGGCATTTCTACCGGTGGAAATTGACGGCAACATCCACTGCTACTATCCAGCAACACAGGCTCCTACCGATTGATTACCCAAGACATTTCCGTCATTTGACATTGTTTGGCCGGCAATGATGTAATCCCCGCAGGATGTTCGAAAAACTAAAGTGTTCTCTTCATATCCGCTTCCTCTAAGGCACTTCTGTAGTATGATATTGCCGTTTGCATCCAGTTTCGCAATCCGGAAGCAGCTAGAATTAAGGTTACCGCAGACATCCCCATCAGTTGAGTTTGAATATCCAGCCACGATATATTAACCATCGGAAGTCCGATGAACTGGAAACGGTATATCACAACTACTGCCGCGCTTTCACCTTTGGCTTTGGAGAGCATTTACAAACCCAGAAGATTATGGAACCCAACTATATTCATTCAGACATTTTGAAGTGTGTGTGCAGGATTAGTTTCTTTTAATAACTTTCATTCATTTCTTTAGTGAAGTTCAAGGGAAGAAAGTCCGGGACTGGGTTTTGCTTATTGATTGACCGGGCGGTGGAAAAACTTTACATTCCGGGTTTTCTGAACAGGAGATTTTAGGTGGCCAAAGCGTTAGGAGAGTGAATTCCACTTCTTCCTAAAAAACGGAAATAGGTTCTGCGAAAATAAGAAGGTTCTTTGGTACAAGAAGTTCTTGACTATTACTGAATGATTATGAATACCCTCTTTCAGATGCATAGGAATTTGCCACTGAAAACATTATGCTATTCAAGTACGGTTTATAGCGTGGAAAGAATCAGATCTTAGGTTCTTTTTCAGTACGAAACACCGCTGCTAAAAGCAGAGAGGAGGCTTCTGCATGATTTCGAATAGGCTGTTATTTGTTTGTTTAGCTTTCCTGATGTTGTTTTCAGTTGTTTTCTCCAATCAACAGGAACTCACCACGGATCCTTCCGAAGCAAACTCGTTGGCCAAGGACGCATACATTTTCGCTTACCCTATGCTAGAGAATTACAGAACGATGTATGTAGAAGCCGTAAGTTCGGGGAAATTCAACACATTTACCAGGATCAAGACTCTTTTCGGACCGGATAGCAAGACAGTTGTACGGCCCAACAACGATACTATTTACTCAACGGCCTGGCTAGATTTGAGGGCTGAACCGATTGTGGTAGATCTTCCAGGAGTTAAAGACAGGTACTTCTCTCTGCAGCTTGTAGATATGTACACTCACAATTTCGCATATGCGGGCTCCAGGACCACGGGGACGGACGCTGTGACAGTAATGGTGGCAGGCCCCTACTGGGAAGGCGAGATCCCTTCGGGAATAGATGATGTCTTCTACAGCGAGGGAAATTATGTTTATTGCGTAGTAAGGACTGCTGTCAATAGCGAAAAGCCAGGAGATTTGCAGAGTGTCATTGAGATTCAGCAGCAGTGTTCACTGCAGACTGTGAGTGAATATTCCGGGGCTCCTTCTCCTGAAGCGCTTCAAATGGAGAGTTTTCCTTTTTTTGACCAGACCGTCGCCGATTCGGCAGGTTTCATAGGCTACTTCAATTTTCTTCTCGGCCAGCTGCAAATTCATCCTTCTGAAGAAGCCCTCATCCAGAGTTTCTCAAAGATAGGGGTTGGCCCGGGCAAAACATTCGATGAGTCAAAACTTTCCGAACCCGTTCGAGAGGCAATAGAATCGGCGATAGCCGAAGCGCGGCAGGCGATTTATCATCCAGGTACTACAATGGGAAGTATCACAAATGGTTGGTCTTTACCGGGAAGGATATTCGGGAACAGAGAGAGGATGCAGGGTCTCTATCTGATTAGAGCTTCGGCGGCTCATATGGGATTGTATGGAAACGATCTCGAAGAGGCTTACTATCCTAGCTGTTTCTTTGACGGTGACGGAGAGCCACTAGATGCTTCCAAGCACAATTACGTGATCTCCTTCAGCAAGGAGGAGTTGCCTCCAGTCGATCCCAAGGGCTTCTGGTCAATAACGATGTACGACGAAAATCAATTCATGGTCGATAACCCACTGAACAGATACTCTATAGGCGACAGGTCCGACCTCAAATATGCTGAAGACGGTTCATTGATTCTTTACCTGCAGCATGACTCACCAGGCGCAGACAAAGAATCTAACTGGCTTCCAGCACCCGACGGGAAATTTACCATGACGTTGCGAATCTATATACCGGCACCGGAAGGACTGGATCCTCTCTACTGTCCACCCGTTGTAAGAAAGACGCCTGCTGAATAGCATATATGTAGAAGACCAAGAGCAACTATCTTGTTTCATAGGCATATGGACTGCCAAAAGCTCAGTCATAGTGTCAATTGACAAAACTGTTAAGTCTTTTGATCTGCTTCTTAAAGTCATCACGGAGTTGGAAGCAGAGAGTACTTCTATTGAACAACATATCATCCCTGATTCCCGCCAGAACCAGCTATTAAAATACTCTGGTGAGCAAAGCAGGATTAAAAAAAGTGAGTTCAACGAGTGATTCAAAGGACCCTGAAAGAAACCACGCAATTAGGCTATAGAATCTAGGCGACTTTGAATCAGCAGCAGATTAAGAAATCTGCGCAATTATTCTAGGTGACAAATGCCGTTATCTCAGGAATATCCACCAGTTTTTCATTTCGTAGATGCCGTCTGTAGAAAGAGCACCTACCGTATAGTTGCTTAGATCGGGCTGGCGAATAACCGTCGAATATGACACATACTGTTCGTAATGAACATTTTTTAGAAGAACAACTTCTCCATAATAAAGGCTATCTCCGCCGAAAAGTATTCCAAGAATGTTGACTCCGGACGGTTCCACATTGAGGTCCCAATAGGAAGTGTTTATATTGAGGTATCATATTTACCCCGCAAGGAT
>NZ_JFHM01000001.1:0-160779 GCF_003664935.1 Mesotoga sp. H07pep.5.4 | reverse complement strand
CAACGTCTATCTTGGTTTCTATAACAAACTGAGGCCTCATGGATCTCTGAATTACAATTCACCGATTGATTTCTCTCAAATTCAAAGCAATTTCGAGGAAGTGTTAGTTAAACCCTAGTGTCCTTATATTATTCTCCAATAATCAAGGGTCAGACCGTGAATCCGTTCACCTATAAGATCAAAGATTAGATCCTGATCAAGATCACATTAGGATGGCAAATTGAGTTGGTTCAAACAAGTTGATATTCTTCCGCGGGGTGATTGCTGTCTTCTCTTCCTTTAGCTCCAACCAACCACCAACCGCGTACCACCAACCACGGCTCTTAGAACAGTTGTCAGTTCCAAGTTGCAAGTGCGAGAATTGCCCTAAGATAATTCTTTTAGACTCGAGAATTAGGACGCCTTGTGATTTGCGACATCTTTTTGGCTGTTTCCTTCCTTTTCCAAAGATAGAGTAATGGAATTTCCGCAAGCATTAACTGTCGATCGAAAATGCTCATATAGAAAGTTTAGAGGGACCGACTTTCTTCGGTCCCCCTCAAGCTTCAAAATTCAGAGAAATTTACCCTTTTATGAAATCTCTCCAATAACCATCTCATCTTCATCGAGTGCCGGTTTCCCTTGACCGGGACCGTTTCCCTCGCAGGAATCGTCTGGTGCTCCATAACCCGCATCGTCATCAGGGCCATCGGGCACACCGTCGCCCGGACCGCTGCCATTGATTGAAAGAGCGATTCCAAAGGCAAGTAACAAGAAAAGCACAATTGCGGTAATTCGTTTCATTTTCATCACCCCCGTTGTATTCAAATGATTAGATCCTATTGCTTACCTCATTAAAGGGTGATTAAAGACTTCGCTAATTGAACTGTCTGACCGTCTCGATAACGGAAGCTTCAGGAAGACAAGGCAGATTTTGAAACGACTCCACTCTTATCTTAAAGCAGATTCTCTGTCCCGGGGGGTTGACGCATCCTAATTTGCCTGCGCTCTATAGTGACTACACATAAAAGAAAAGGCCGCCGCTGTCCTGGTAATACGGTAGCGGCGGTTTAGACTAGGAGCAAACAGGGGTAATAGGTTTTTATTTTGCTGAGAGAGCGGTACGCACTCTAAAGAGATTTCTCAACATGTTTCTGATCATTTCGACCAATCTATTCATTGAGCGGACAAGAACAGGCTCAGAACTCACGGTTTCTGCCTCCAGATTTTCCATCAGCAATGTCGTGCTGCCTCCAGAGTCGACTTTACCAGCGCCGGGACCTTCTCCATTTCCTGTTCCTGGAGAACCAAAACCTGCCCCGGGCTCCTGCCCATCGGGAATGCCATCACCGGGACCCTTGCCGTTATTTGCCAGGGTCAAGCCAAATATCATGGAGACGAACAGTAAAATCAGTAGAGTTTTTCTCATTACGATTCCCCCCTTCTCATATATTAGCATATTAGAGTATTCCTGATTAAAGAGAGATTAATGGTGAAGAACCTTCTGGGAAGCCGGCTATGCAGAATCGGTTGAGGAGGACTCTCCGATAAAATCAGGAATGAAATGAACAAAGGGAGGTACTGATCTTGCAATGTGAAGTCGACAGAAATCTTGAGAAATGCAACTGCACCTACCCGGGCTGCCCAAGAAAGGGAAAGTGCTGCGAGTGCATCGCTTATCACCGTAGAAACGGAGAACTTCCGGCCTGTTACTTCACTGAAGAACAGGAGAAAACCTGGGACAGAAGCATTGAGTACTTTGTGAAGGTCAACAGCAAAAGATAGCATTCAGATATAATGAAATCTCCAACAAGTGGAATGTATATCCTCTTCCAAATGAGATTCAGCATTAGATGCTAAAATGGAATGATTATAAATTGTCTAATCTCGATTCGGGATCGAGATTCTTCTGGAGGAAGAGTTGAATCAGAAGTTCTATAAGCGCTTCTTTACGATAAAGGAGTCTTACCAGATTCTCTTCGATGCGATGAGAACAATGAAACACATGAGCCGTGCAAAGAGAAAAGAAGAACTTAGCACCGAGTTGATAGAAAAGGTCATGCTTACCGTAACCGAAATAAACGGGTGCGAGGTCTGTTCGGTCTTCCACAACAAGGTCGCCGAGAAAGAGGGAATGAAGGAAGAAGAGATTCAGATGCTCTTTGTGGCTGACGTTGAAGAGATCCCGCAGGAGGATGCTCCCGCCATCCTATTCTCGCGAGAATATGCAAACTCTTCGGGAAACCCTTCCGAGGATTCATGGAGTTCTCTTAAGACCTTCTATGGGGAATCAAAGGCTAAGGGAATACTCGGCGCTGTCCGGACAATCATGATGGGAAATGCCCTCGGAATAGTGTGGGGCGCATTAGTAAACCGTATTAAGGGAAAGCCAGTTGAGGGGAGCAGCCTATGGTACGAAATCAGTATGCTTGTCTCTTTCATCTTCCTCATCCCCGTGGCGCTCGTACATGCCCTGCTCGCAAGTCTTTTCAAGAAGCCCATAATAACTTTCCAGGCGCAGGAAAGTCTTGGATAGAAGCCTTTTTTACGTGGGTTTAGGGTCTCGGGTCTAGGGTTTGGTGAACATAAGCAGTTGAATCATCATGCTCCTCAGTGTTGCTGAGGATGTCATCCAATAAGGACTTCTCGCAACCACTTATGTTGTCGTCCCGAAGTTGATCCGGGATCTGGTTCTAAAAATGAACAACGTGGACGCGGAGTGTCGGAACGAAGAACCGGTATTTTTCTCGGACGGAGAACCTTTGACGGTGGACCTGAGAAGGCTTCCTGCCGAAGGCAGCATTGCGTCCACTGATGGTCTTCAGTGCATTGCGTCCCGGCACGATCTTTGCCGGCATTGCGCGACCGCCGATCTTTTTCGGCGCTTTGCGTCTGATTATCGTAACATCACTTCCGCGCGCTAGCGAGCCTTACTTGCAGCGATGCACTTCGCCTCATCAATCTTTAAGGCAATATATTTACCTGGAGGAATTTGATTTAACCTAACGATGTTAGAATTTGCTTGACTACCACGAGGAGGTGTTGACAGTGAAAAAGGGTAAATTCCTTATACTGGTTGTTTTGCTTCTTTCAATCCTTTCGTTCTCAACTACCATCAAGATGTATCTCGTAACCGATTATCACTCCCACGCACTTCCCTTCTATTCTGAGGGACAACACGGGTTCGGGGGAATCGCAAAGATAATCGCTTTTCTGAAAGAGAAAGCCGGCGATGAAGACACTCTCGTCTTTGGCGGTGGAGACATGATAAACCTCGGGACCCCGGCGTGGTCCGACAAGTTCCACGCCATAGAGATGCCCTGGTTCAACAACATCTTCGATGCCATGGCTTATGGCAATCACGACTCGGAATACGGACCGGCAGATTTTCAGGAAGTATGGAAAAATGTCACTTATCCGATTCTTGGCGCCAACGTTCTCGATGCGAGTGGAGTGCCTGTATTCGAGTACTTCGGGAAGAGGTATTTGACCCTAGAAGTTGAAGGCAAGAAAATCGGTGTCTTCGCCCTTGCAGGATCGGATTTCGATAGCCTTGTCAAGCCAGCTGCGAGACCCGTCGAAGGAGCCACTTTTGGAGATTTCATGACGACTGCGGGTGAGATCGTTGACGAAATGGAGGCAGAGGGAGTCGATCTTATCGTCTTCATTGGACATGCAGAGTACGAGGAAACGCTAAAATTGGCAAGAGAGATCGAAGGCATAGATCTGATTTTCGGTACACACAGCCATCTCAAGATCCCTCTTACAAAGATCGAGGGAACTGAAACATACTTCATTTCGCCTTACCAGTATGGGACATATGCGGCGGAAGTAGTGGTTTACTTTGGAGCCGACGGTGAGAAATCCATCTCGGGGTCGCTAATACCCATGGATGATTCCATGCCAGAGGATCCAGTCATTGCGAATAAGGTAGAAAAACTTCAATACGAATTGGAAAGCGATCCTGAGTTCGCTCACCTGTTCGAATGGATCGGGGATGTCGAAACGGAACTGTCTGCAGCTAATGTCAACACGGGAGAATCGGTGCTAGGCAATTTCGTGATGGACATCATTAGAGAGAAATCAGGTGCAAACGTCGCCCTCTCGACTTCGAGTAGCTTCAGGGCATCTATTGCACCGGGATCGACTGTTTACGAGGATCTGAAGAACGCCCTTCCTTATGTCAACATAATCTATGTCTACGAGGTAAAGGGAGAAACGCTTGAGAAGATTCTGAACCATTCAGTTAGCCAAAGCGGCACCGGGTTCTTCTCTCAGGTCTCCGGTGTGCGATTTATAATCAGCAACGGAAAGGCTACGTCAATTGAGGTCCAAGCAGATCTGGAATGCCCGGACAGCTTTGCTTTGCTGAATCCCGAGGCAACCTATCTGGTGGCCACAACGAATTATCAGGGCCTCTTCGCTCCCGGTTACAAGGATCTCTTTGCGGGGCTTCCATACACCGATACTGGACTGGATGTACAGAAGATAGTCAAGGAATACATGCAGAACAACAGTCCGGTAAGCGCCAGACTTGACGGAAGAATTAGGTAATAGATAACCGCAACTACAAACCCCCACTCAGGTGGGGGTTTTCTCTTGTGCAAGAAATATAGTCTCCCGGACTTCCGACCCGTTTCAGTTTAACTAACTGTCTCCTCCAGCGCTGATTCTCTATCGGCCGCGGCCTTCTTTCTTTTCTGGAGATTCCTGACTCTCCAGAGGAACAGTGATCCGCCGACCGAAATAAGCCCCATTACTAGATAAACGGGAATTGCGCCTGCCCGATCCAGCCCCAACCCGATTAGCGGCGAAAAGACTGCAAAGGAGAGGCTGGCGGTAAGACTAACTATCGAGATTATCGTCGCCCTGAAAGCATCTTCTATCTGCCTGTTGATATAGAATCTCATGATGGGCTGGTACAAAGCTCTGACTATCTGACCAAGCGCCAGAAATGCAAGCGAACCGACGTTCAGAAGAATCAGAGGGATCAGATACGCGCCTCCCATAAGTAATCCTAGGACTGTCAGCGATTTTCTCGGTCTGACATTCTCGAAGAGCTTCATTAGATACCTTGACGAAAGCGCACAAACTACGTTGAACCCGGCAAAGACAACCCCGTAGAGGGCAATATCCAGCCTGACAAGTTTAAAGTACGGCTCATACAGCCAGAAGCTTGCTCTCAACATCACTCCCATCAACGCTGAGAAGTACAGGGCCCATCTGACTCTCGGCTTCTTTACGGCATCGCCGAAAGACCTAGCAACGTGAACCAGATACAACTCTCTTGATCTTTCTCCATGGTCGGGCTCTGTGAAGAATAGTGAAAACCCGCTCGATAGAAACAGCATCCCCAGAGATATCCAGAAGGGAATGTAAGGCGAAACTGAATATAGAAGCCCGCTTGCTATCGATCCAACGGCCTGACCTACAAAGATATTTGACATGGCCTTCGCTTCTATCTTGCTGTATTCCCTCTCTCTTTCCATTCTTGAAAGACTCTCGTAAAGAATCGCCGAATCTGCACCTGAGCTGAAAGTCATTCCAAGCCCAAAGAGCAGCTCTGCAAGGGCAAAGGCCAGAAAGCTTCCGCAGAGAATATACAGAGACAGCCCCAAGGCCATTATTACGGATGAAATTACGAGGGAGAACTTCCTCGAAACCCTGTCGGCTATCGAACCGGTCGGCACTTCGAAGAGAACAACTGCCACTGCGGAGATCGACTGGAGGAGCATCATCTCCGAATAACTCAGCCCCTTGAAAAGCATATAAGGGACAAGAACCGGACCAATGATGAGCATGTTCTGTGAAAACTTGAAACGGTAGTAAACTGAGATGTTTCGATTCATCTTCTCCCTCATGAGATCATCTCCTAAACAAAAAGGGTGGCTCCCTGGCCACCCTCTCTTCGGTATTTTGAGATTTCTACAGTTTGTATTTTCTCAGTAGATCATCCAGCGCTTCCCGTAAGAGTGATGACTCGGTTCTGTTCAACAGTGCAGTTAGTTTTGCCAGTCCGTCGAGCTGCGATCTCAAGTAGTAGTTGGATTTCATAACCATCTTCGATTCCTTTTCAAGCGGTGCAAAGATTATCTGTGCTCTCCCTGTGACCTTTGCCTTTCTCATTCCCTCCGAAAGCAGGTTCAGCAGTTTCTCGATCGTCGACGCGTTCCTTGGAAACTCTCCTACCGCACCGCTGACGGTAAACCTAACCGTCTTTCCCTTGCATTCAAATGAGAGCTTCGAGATAGTCTGGGTCAAATCCTGCATCTCCATAAACAGAGTCTCAAGGGTGTACTCGCTGCTGTAGACAAAAAACTCGTCTCCAAATCTGACAAACGAGAGCTTCTCCGGGAGATTCTCCTTCAGCGTCTTGTCGAGAATCTCGAAGACCCTGTCTCCGCATTCTCTTCCATACTCCTTGTTCACAAGTGAAAACTTGTCGATATCTATATCTGCAATAGCAAAGGGGCCTTCGTTTGAGAGTTTTTCGAGCTCTTCTTTCCACTGGTCAAAAGTCATAAATACCCTCCTATATATAGTCATATATGTACGTCCCTATATTATCATGCAATATATGTATATTCCATTTTCGGAAGGTTAAATCCTGCAAGCCAGACGCGGGCAGATGATGAAAACGAGGTCAGTGGTTGGGGGAACGGGGTAGGTAGATCAAAGGCCGGAGTCAGAGGTTTGAGGATAGATGTAGGAAGATCAAATCAGACCGGTCTGCCGTTGAGTGGTTACCGTTCTCAGAAAAGAACGGTTGCAAGTTCCTAGATGCAAGTTGTGAGAAGAAGAAAGAAAACCTTTTTCTTAAGGGCTATTAAGTAAACTCATTACTGACACTCAAGAAGAGAGCATCGAGATTCTAAATGGAGTTCAGCATGACGCGGAGCGCAGGATATCGATTACAGGGTCTGGGGTCTCGTGAAGAGAACTGGCAATCAATTCAGGGTTTCAATGCAACTGAGGAAGTTGTCCAGGCAGCGGTTTGCGGAAGTCCCTCACCTTGTCATCCCGAACTTGTTTCGGGATCCGGTTTTGATTTTATCAGCGCTGCGGCTCATGGGTATGAGACCCCGTACAGAAGCACTACGGGGTGGCAGCATGGGGGAATCACGGGATGACGCCGCTAAACGTCATCCTGACAATGCTCCTGGTCAGGATCCCTGCCCCTCGCGAAAAATGGGACCATGGGAGCCGGTCAGTCCCTATTTTCGCTTACAGCGATTAGCGGGTCTTCGTACTTAAGCGAATAGCGGTTCTTAGAACGGGTTGCTGAAACAAGTTCAGCATGACAAATTATCGTGTTTTCAGAATTAGCAGACGCTGTCATACCCGTCATGACTTCTTGGATGTCCCTCACCTTGTCATCCCGGACTTGTTTCGGGATCTTGGTGTTGATCTTATCCAAAGACCGGTCCATGATTTGGGACGAGAAACGCTGGACAGGTCTTGTAAGCGTCCGTCGGATTTTTGATACTAGATCCCGGGCAGATCCCCTGAACGGAATCTTTTCAGGCCAGGCTCTCCCATCGCGTCATCCTGACAATGCTCCTGGTCAGGATCCCTATCCCTCGCGAAAAAGGGACGTGAGGAGAATCGTCAGTCCCTATTTTCGCTCTCGTCTTCTCATGAGCGCAGCGAACGTCTTGTCCCTCGCGTAAATCTCCCGCCTCAACCTTCTGATCTTGGTTTTTCCTGTAACCTGAATGCGGAGTGTCGGAACGAAGAACCGGTATTTTTCTCGGACGGAGAACCTTTGACGGTGGACCTGAGAAGGCTTCCTGCCGAAGGCAGCATTGCCTCTTATGCCCCTTCTTCCTTAGTTGGCAGACCGTTCTTTTCCAAGAAAGTTAAGAAATGTTATGGCAGTTTCAAGTCATCGTAATGGTATAATTTCTACAAGTCATAAAATTCATCCTACTTTCATCTGAATCAACACTGGCAAACGTTTTCCAAAACCACACATCTTTCAAGGAGGTTCGTTTGCATGAGAAGATTTCTTATTTTGTTTACTGTCATCTGCGCTGCCTTTTCGGTAACCCTTCTTGCCGCTGACTCTTTTACCGTTTACACTACTCTCGAGGAGCTTGCGGCAAAGCAGCTGTTTGACAAGTACGAGGAAGTAACCGGCATAAGGGTTGACTGGGTAAGACTTTCCGGTGGAGAGGCCGAGGCGAGAATGGAAGCGGAAAAGCTGAATCCACAAGCTTCCATATGGGTTGGAGGAGTGGGACTGAATCACATAAGCGCCAAGCTCAAAGGTCTCACCACACCTTATTTCTCCAGAGCCGCTGCAAACACGCCGGACCAGTACAAGGACCCTGAAGGCTACTGGATAGGACTTTATCTTGGGCCTCTGGCATTTGCGACTCACAATGGCCGAGCAGCCGAACTCGGTCTAGAACCCCCGAAAGGCTGGTTCGATATAATCGATTCCAAGTACAAGGGTTTGATAAGGGTTGCAAATCCAAATACGTCTGGAACGGCTTACAACCTCATAACCTGCATGATTTCCCTCTTCGGTCGTGATGAAGACCTCGCTTTCCTCTATCTGAAGAAGCTGGACGAGAACATCGAGATGTACACAAGGTCCGGCTCTGCGGGCGGTAAGAGCGTTGCGATTGGAGAGATCCCGTTCGCAATCGGTTATGCCCATGACATGGTAAAGCTTAAGGCCGAAGGTGCCGACATCACGATTACCGTTCCCGAGGAAGGTACGGGCTTCGAGATTGCATCTATGTCTTTGATAAAGGGCGGCCCGGATCCCGTAAATGCCAAGAAGCTGTACGACTGGATACTCACCGAAGAGGCACAGGCAATCATCGCAAGCTGGTACGTAATACCGGTTTCCAAGATCGCCCCAAAGCATCCGCTCTCATTCAGCATGGACGAAATCAAGACGGTTCATCAGGATTATGTCTGGGATGCTGAAAACAAGGAAAGACTGCTCGACCGCTGGACGAAAGAGATCGGCGGCGCTGCGGAATAAGTAATTGATTAGAGCAGGAGCCAGTCTCCTGCTCTTCTTCATTCTGCCTTCGACAATCAAGGTTACTCTTGGGGTGTGATCAAATTGTATTCCTGGAGAAAGCTTTTATCGTTCGGGTTCATAAGTATCGCTGTCTTCATTGCACTATTCTGGATCTTTGATACACTGAAGAACTCGTTTTTTGACGTTGTCAGAGAAAACCAGAGGCAGCTTGTCACAGTCATCGCGGAATCTGCACCAAGAGACGTGGAAACGGTGAAGGACTGGATAGTGGCCGTGAACGAGGAGTTCACAGAAGCCGAGATATTATATATAAATGGTGTTCCCGGCTGGGGTGAACTGCAGGTTTATGCGCCTAACGAACAGCTGAAAGTCTTCTACGAATCCATCAGCAGCTCAGAGGACTTCGAAAAGGGGCTTGAAAGCGTTTATTACCTGGAAAACTATTACTCCTCCCTCGACTACACATTCGAGGAAAGGAATGTTTCGCTGGTGCTTGCACCACTAATAGATGAAACGCGTTACAATATGACCGGGTTCCTGGTTTTTCTAATGTCTGCGGAGGCCAGTGAGAACTACGCGAATCTACTGAACATCTTTATGTTTGGCGCTTTTGCTATCTTCGTAATCGTATTCTTTATTTCTAAGTTCTTCAGAGACCCGGTAATGGGGTACATTATCCTCGGTCTCTTCCTTATGGTAGCTATATTCGTTGCTTATCCACTCTTTGAAGCCGTCAGATTGACCTTTCTGGCAGACGGAAAATTCTCCATGCAGACCTGGGTGACGATTCTTTCGTCAAAGCAATACCTCAGTGCGCTATGGGGAAGCGTGAAGCTCGGTATCCTTACTGCCTCATTCTCGACGATCATCGGATTCATATTTGCCTTTGTAATAAACAGGACTGCCACGAGGGGAAAGAAGTTTCTCAGCACTATGGGCCTTCTGCCTGTAATCTCTCCTCCATTTTCGCTGTCTCTGTCACTTATTCTTCTCTTCGGTAGTAACGGCCTAATTACCAAACAGATACTCGGGCTGAAGGACTTCACCATTTACGGCCTTGGAGGCCTAACGGCCGTACAGACTATCGGCATGTTCCCCATAGCATTCATGACTCTTTCGGGCGTCTTGCAGGCCATAGACTCGACTCTGGAGGAGGCCTCTCTCGACCTCAACGGAAGCCGGTGGAGAACATTCTCAAAGGTTACGTTCCCTCTCGCGATTCCTGGGGTCCTGAGTTCCTGGCTGCTCGTTTTTACAAACTCGCTGGCCGACTTCGCAAATCCCCTGCTTCTTGCAGGCTCATACAAGGTTCTTTCAGTCGAGGCATATATTGAAGTTACAGGAAGAAACAGACTTGGCCACGGAGCAGCTCTTTCAATACTCCTGCTCATGCCCACGCTGACGGCCTTCTTAATTCAGAGATTCTGGGTGAGTAGAAAGTCCTACGTAACTGTAACCGGAAAACCCTCTTCAAGACTGAGCGATTTGGTTTCAAAGCCTGTGAAATTTGGTCTCATAACGTTTATTGTTATCTTCATCGTCTTTATCCTCGGACTTTATGGAACGATAGTGGCCGGCTGCTTCGTCGCCAACTGGGGTATAGACTACTCCTTTACCCTTAAGAACATTACCGAAGCGCTGCAGAGGGGAAGGGATGCAATAGTAGACACTTTCACACTGTCAGCGGTAGCGACACCAATTGCAGGGATTATCGCTATGATGGCGGCTCTGGTCATTGTGAGAAAAAAGTTTGCAGGAAAGAGGGTGCTTGAAGGGCTTATTCTTGCCCCGTTCGCTATACCGGGGACGCTTATAGGTATTTCGTATGTCCTGGCCTTCAACAAACCGCCCTTAATCCTGGTCGGTACTGGAGCGATAATCGTGATCAACTACATAATCAGAGAGCTTCCAGTTGGGGTTGAGGGGGGCGTAGCAACTCTACGGCAGATAGATCCAGCAATAGAAGAGGCCGCGCAGGATCTCGGCGCGGATTCAACCACGGTCTTCAGGACTATCGTCTTGCCTCTAATACGCCCGGCCTTCATTTCCGGAATGTCATACACCTTTGTCCGGTCAATGACTGCCGTTAGCGCAATCATATTCTTGATATCTGCGCAATGGTATCATATGACAGTCCTGATATACAACTTCTCCGAATCTATCAGGTTCGGCCTTGCCAGCGTTCTTTCCACGGTCCTAATAATCATTGTCTTTGGGGCATTCGGGCTGATGAGGGTTCTTGTTAGAAAGAACGAATACATGGAAAAGAACGTAACTCTTAACTGACACTAGGTTTGTGAGGTGGTTTGATGTCAAAGACTTCCGTCTCGGTTCGAATAGAAAACGTAACCAAAGTCTTCAAAGACGTAAAAGGAAAGGCAGATGTTATTGCCGTCAACGATGCCAGTTTCGAAATAGAACCGGGAGAGCTGGTAACCCTTCTCGGGCCTTCGGGATGTGGAAAGACCACTACCCTGAGAATGATCGGGGGATTCGAACTCCCCACAAAGGGAAAGATCTATCTAGGCAATGAGGATATAACTTATCTACCGCCTAATAAAAGAGATACAGCAACTGTCTTTCAGAGTTACGGGCTTTTCCCTCACATGAACGTTTTCGACAATGTGGCGTACGGCCTCAAGCTAAGAAAACTCCCCTCGAAACAAATAACGGAAAAGGTAATGAACACACTAGATCTCGTCGGCTTGAAGGATCTTGCCCAGAGAGCTCCCTCAAAGCTGTCCGGCGGCCAGCAGCAACGAGTCGCACTTGCGAGAAGCTTAATCGTGGAACCTTCCGTATTGCTTCTAGACGAGCCTCTTTCAAATCTGGACGCCCTGCTGAGAGAACAGATGCGAGTCGAAATAAAGCGCATCCAGAAGGCACTGGGAATCACAACGATATACGTGACCCACGATAGGGTAGAGGCAATGAGTCTCTCTGACAGGATAATCGTCATGAAGAACGGGTTTATTAGACAGATCGGCTCGCCGAACGAGATTTACGAAGACCCGAACTCCAAGTTCGTTTCAGGATTCGTTGGAAAAGTCGCCTTCCTACCAGTCGAAGTTCTGGAAATGAACGGCAAATGCAAGGTCAGGTTCGAAGACAAAACCGTGGAGGTTGGAAAGTACTCTTCCGAGTTGTCTCCAGGAGAATCGGCCGTAATAATGGCAAGGCCTGAATCCCTCAAGCTGCTCGATCCCGGAGAAGGCATGATAGAAGGACAGGTGACAACTAATATCTATCTGGGCGGAAGCCTCGAGTCCTTCGTTACAACCGGCCACGGAGAGATACTGGTGCAGATAGACAACCCCGCCGAAAAAAAGGTCTATGCCGAAGGAGAAAAAGTCTCAATCGGAATCATCCCTAACCTGGCCAAAGTTCTGCCAGACAACGATGAATAACAGTTGTTGGAATCGTGGAAGCCCTTGATTGGTAGGCATTGCAAGCGAGGTTCGGGGTTGGTCGTTGCGGATTGGTAAGAGCAAGAGTAGAAGTGATGCTGCCTCCGGCAGGAGGCGAGGCCGCCTTCGTCGGGAAGTGATGCCCGGAAGAACATCCGGGGAAGTGATGCCGCTTCCGCGGGAGGAATTCAGAAGCCAGTCTACTTTCGCAGGCCAGCTCCCACTATGTCAGGCGAAACGACTGCTGTTTGCTTGAAAGAAAGTGCTTCACGCAGTGAAAAACAGTCCATGCCCCGGATCAAGGGAGGATCCTCTAGAAACTGTTTGAGCTTCTGAATAAGAATTTTAATCCTCCCTTGAGGGAGCTCATCATTAACCATGAGTTAGGTAGTTAAATTCCATTAATATGCTGTTTCTCGTGCGAATGCTGTGTTTAACACTCGATGATCCTGATCTTAAGTCCTCCCTTGAGGGAGGAGGGCCACGAAGTGACGGAGGGTGTGAGTCTCCAACGTTTGGAAAAGTTGCTATCCTGACATAGTCCCCTGAGACGGTGGTTCGATGTTCATTCCTTGTTGCTTCTATGAGCATACCTATGGATCACAGACCAAACAACGTTAAGAGTGAATTTGTAGTTCAATTGCGAAAAGGCCAACCTATTCTAAACGTTGTTCAAGGAGTACACTCCCCAACGCAAGCGGTCTCCCCCGCTCAAGCGGGGATTTAAGATCAAGAGCATTAAAAGCCGTCCTCCGTTGACCGTTCAAGAGCTAGGACCCGTTCGCCGAAAACAGCAGCCGAGAAAGTGCGTTGTCGAGACGTTCACTGCGCTCACGAGAAAGCGGAACTGGCCGCTTGAAGTGCGACGGTCCTGATGTTCTGCATCACTTGCGTTTCTTGGTTGTTCTTGCCACTGCTTGCAGTGACTGGCCTCAGCTTGAAGCTGAGACTGGCGCCACGAAGTGGTACTGGCGAAGGTGGAGCCTTCACTGGCGGCGATGATTCTCGCCTTTTGACTGGTCTGCGAAAGCAGACTGGCTGTTCTTCCCTCACATTGCCTTGACTGAGTTTCCATAGCACAGTAGAATGATCTCAGCGAAGTATTTTGCCGGTTTACGGAGGCGATCTGGATGTTTGTTTTAGCCCACAGGGGAATGGGGAAGGGCAGATACGAGAATACACTTAAATCTTTCAAAGAGGGGCTATCGTACGGCGCACATGGAGTAGAGCTCGATGTTAGGCTTACAAGGGATGGCGTGGTCATCTTGAATCACGATCCCGATCTCAAAAGGACCATGGGACTGGACGTAAAGATCTCGGAAAAGACGTTCGCCGAACTCGAAGAGATGGGGCTTGTTGGATTCGATGCCCTGAGCACTTTAGAAGAGATATACCGGGAGCTGCCCAAAGACATATTTGTGAATGTTGAGATCAAAGCCGTAGAGGCTGTACCTGAAGTGATTAAGATTGTCAAGAGATTCGACGCCCTCGAAAGGACTATGTTTTCTTCCTTCCATCATGATTGCCTTCAGGAGTTCAAAGAGGAGTTATGCTGCCCTATGGTAGCCCCTATAATAGATAAGGAGCTTCTTCGACCGGGTGGTGAAGAGTTCCTGTACAAAGTGATCGAGAGATATAGACCTTATTCGGTTAATCTCAACAAGGATCTCTTCGAAAACATGGGCCTGGAGAAGGGGCTTTCATTGCTTCGAAAGATCCGCGAAGAAGGAACGAGAGTGGCTTTGTGGACGTTAAACGATTCGGACCTATTTCTCAAGGTCAGAGATGTGTGCGATTTTTTGATTACTGACCGCTCTGATGTGATGATGGAGGTAGTATGAAATTTGACAGCCGAAAGAGTCTGATAGTGGTTCTTGTTAATTTAGCCTTGCTGACAATTCTTGCCGTTTCCTCCTGTGGCGAGAACCCCAATCCAGCCGAGGAAAAACTCACACTTTCCAGAGAGGAGATTCTCGCCCTTTGCGGACTGAAAGAAAGCGAGATAAGTTTCACCAAGATCAAGCTTGACGTTTCTGGAAAACCCCTGTTGACCGTGGCTGCCTACGACGGAGAGGGTAGACAGATCTTCTCGAAAGACTTTCCTCAGAGCGAAGTCAAGGGGGGATATGTGACGGTTGCTGTGATCAAATCAGAGATAATCGACGCGCTGAGATTTCTCTATGCCGTGACCGACTCGAAAGGTAGCGTTTTCTCTTTCGTTCAGGATCTCCCTTACTTCCAGTATCAGGAGGTAAAGGTTGAGAACGGCGACTATTCGCGCATCTCTTCCAAAGGGGAATTCAGGTTGACAAGCGTCACATTTGGACAGGACAAGCAGGATATTTTCTTCAATGTGAAATAGACTGAACAATGGGGAGGGAATGAAATTAAAAGACTGATACTGGTGGTGATCATGATGGCCTCTTTCACGACATTTGGGGCAAGTTTACCAAGGGAACGGATCCAGAACGCCCTGGGCGTTCTTCAAGAGCTCACGCAAACGGAAGACAGCGGTTCTTTTGTTGAGTTGTTGAGCAAGTCAAACGGGATAGTTATTTACCCCGAAATGGTGAAGGCCGCGCTAGGTTTTGGCGGGCAGTTTGGAGAGGGCTTTCTGCTGAAGAGAGCAGAGGATGGACGCTGGTACGGACCTCTTTTTCTGAAGTTATACGGTATCAGTTATGGATTTCAGGCCGGTGTTCAGAAGAGCGGGCTTGTACTCGTCATAATGAATGAGAAAGGTATAGAAGGTTTCCTGAGCAACAACGTTACCCTCGGCGGAAGCGCCTCTATCTCGGCCGGACCTACCGGAAAGACTCTCTCCGCCGACACCGATTACAAACTCGAAGCGGCTATCTACTCTTACTCTGTCAGCAACGGTATGTTCGCCGGTGTTTCCCTTGGAGGATCTATAATCCGGCAGGATTCGGATACGAACAGGGAGTATTACGGGCTGTCTTTGACTCCTCAGGAGATTATCGAGAAGGAAGCAATCGGAGACGATATAAATGAACTGATAAACTTTCTCGAATCTCTTATTGTTCGGTTGAACTAATCGTGTAATTGTTACGGAAACACCATTTATCTATTGAGATGCAACTGGAGCTCACGGAAAGCAATCTAATCTGTGAGCTCCTGTTCTTATGATATCCGACCTTTGCGTAATATAATCTCTTTGAGACAAGGTCACATTTCTTAACGCGAAGGAGAGATTAGGTTTTGAGACTTGTGTTGATTGTCTTTGTGGTTATCGCATCTGTTGGTTTGTCTGTCGATATCCACCAGATCGAACCACTTATAGACAGCTATTCCGAACTGACTTCTAGACGGTACGAAATGGAAGACGGCAGTTTCACCACCGTAACCGTGATTCCGTTTGATGCAGTACCCGGCCTAGATCTTCCGATAAAGGATGTTGTCGGTTTGTTATTCTTCGAGCTGCCGGAAGGAGCGACACGCGTATCGTTCCTGAATGTGGCCGTTACGGGGAAGTGTAAGCGCGGAGAACCCGTTGAAGGAGTCTGGGCCGATCTCTACATAATTGGTGAGGAGTATATCTTCCAGACGGTGAGACATGATCCATATATTGCTACCGGCTCAGAGGGCCTGCTAATCGCATTTTGTGTCTATCTCGATACGTCCATTTACTACTCCGTAACTCTCGAGGGTAGAATCATGGACGTACAATGGGAATTCAACGTCGGCAAATGATATTATGATGAGGCAGTCTTGTCCAAATGAGGAGGCAGAGCCATTTTATGAGAAAACTAAGTAGAAAGATATCGCTACAGTTTCTGCTCTTCGTCCTGGCAGTCTTGACTGTCCTTGTGGCTCTGCTTTCCGTTACATTTGTCCACACAGCGACCGACGAATACAAGAATTATCTAAGCTCAAAGAAGCAATCCGTCTTTCAGTGGTTCATCGACTTGCGCAAGGATATGAAGGTTTTTGTCGACGGTTATTCGCTTGAGGGAGTTATTGATGATGGTTGCGATATTCTCGTTCGACTTGGAGACGAGCGAAAGATAATTCTTAACAGGCCAGCCATCTCAGAAGGGCAGTTAAACGAAATCCAAGAAGCAGAAAACGGATTCAAAATGCTCGAGGGACAGCTCGTCTACTTCTCGACTGTAGAGAGCAACGAATCGCGATACGTTGCCGGAATTGTCTTCGACAATGAAGATGTGGAAGAACTGTCGGCATTCCTTGGGCAGGACGGAATCGCCTTCCTTCTGATCGATGATCACTTCGTAATCCCGAGAGAGTTCTCGGATTCCGGCCTCTATGTGAGAACGGTGCTGGATGAGGAGAGGTGGTCAAGTGAAATCCCATTCACCGTGAGCGAACCGAGGCCCGCCTTCTCCCTCTTCTCCTCGGGATCGCTGTTCTTGGCCGACAAGGTTTCGATTGGCGGAGCCGACATCTATGTGTTGCAGTCTGAGGGTCTAATGGTGATGCTCAGGAATAGGCTACTCCCAATACTCAGCATTGTGTTACTCGGGGTATTCGGCTTTTCCTTCGTGCTGTCCTTCACTCTCAACGCCCATATATCCAAGGCCCTGTCGGAGCTGCTGAAGGGTTTCGAGTCGATAAAGAAGGGCTCCTTTGTCAGGGTTAAACTCAATTCTAATGACGAGCTGGGCGAGATCGCCTCCGAATTGAACAACACGATGGTCTTCATTGAAAAGACGCTTGACAGACTGAAGAATTCGAATGAAATGCTCAGGAAGGTTTCGAAGGAGGCACAGCAGGCCAGCAAGATGAAATCGGAGTTTCTGGCAAACATGTCTCACGAGATGCGCACCCCTATGAATGCGATTCTCGGTTTTGCCGAGCTTTTGATGAACGATGAAACAAATCTGGAAAAGATGAAGTATCTCAAGACTATATACAGGAGCGGGGAACATCTTCTCAGTCTCATAAACGATGTTCTAGACCTCTCAAAGATCGAAGCAGCGAGATTCGATCTGATAATTTCCCCGTACAGCCCTGCAAAGCTGGTGAAAGAGATCACCGAAACATATCTGCCCATGGCGTATTCGAAGGGATTGCATTTCGCAAACAGCATTACAGAAAGGGTTCCAGAATACGTCGATGGAGACGAATTTAGGATGAGACAGGTCTTGACCAATCTGGTATCCAACGGACTCAAGTTTACTGACAAAGGTTACGTTTCAGTGCTTCTCGATTACGATGGCCACCACCTGATATACACGGTTCAGGATACAGGTTCGGGAGTCTCCAGAGAAGAGATAGACAAGATCTTCGAGCCCTTTATTCAGGCCGACGGTACGATGTCGAGGAAGTTTGGCGGAACGGGACTCGGTTTAACCATAACGAAGAAGATCGTTGAACTGATGGGCGGATCAATTCGCTTCGAGAGCAAAGTTGGCGAGGGTTCGAAAGTCACAGTTAGGATTCCTTCTCACGTTTCTAAGGAAGTACCGAAGCAAAAGGAGAAACCCGAATTGCCGCCAACGGGAAAGGTTGTTGTTGCCTCTGACGACGAGGACTTCCTGACAATCGTCGGCGCGATGCTCAAGAGAAATGGAGTGCACTACGAATCTGTGAAAAACCTTTCGAATCTCTCGAGAGCTGTAAGGGAATTAGGTGCGTCCCTTGCAGTGGTAGACGCGCCAAAGAATGCCGATGATGCCCTTGCCGCGCTAGATGGGATCAGCGAAGCTGCCGTCATTGTGATCACAGATGCCACCGAGAACGAAATCCATTTCGGGAAGAAAGTAAACGAAATAATTCAGAAGCCTGTGAAGGAAGACGAGCTCATGAGCAAGATCGGCAACTACTTCGATCTCGGCCCCGGGCAGGACAACGTCAAATACAGGATATTGCTAACGGAAGACAACGAAGCCAATCAGCTGCTTATAAAAGAAGTTCTCGAAAAGGCCGGTTACTCTGTCGACCTTGCCGGAAATGGCAAGCAGGCGATCGAAATGGTGAGAGACTTCAACAAGTACAATCTCATCCTTATGGATATGCAAATGCCGATCATGGACGGATATGAAGCCACAAAGGCCCTTAGACAAGAGGGTTACAAGATACCAATCGTTGCCCTGACCGCACATACGATGCAGGGAGACGAGGAGAAGACGATCGAGGCCGGTTGTGACGGCTTTTTGGGAAAGCCTGTCAAGCAGTCGGATCTTCTCGAGATCGTGCGATACCACCTGGGCATATTCGGGAAGACCGGTAACAAGAGATCCGGAGTCCGTCCAGTCCAGCGAGAGAGAAAGCATTCACCGGACAATATCACAGTCTTCGCGAAGGATATGGGGCTCTCTATGGAAGAGGCCTCGGCCATGTTCGAGGAGTACGGGAAACACATCGACAAGACAGTGGCTACTCTCGAAAGCGCTCTTGAAAGGAAAGACATGGGTTCGATCGCAAGAGAAGGCCACAGTCTTAAGGGTTCCGGCAGAATGTATGGCGTTGAAGAGATTTCCGAGGTGGGCTTCAAAATCGAGACGGCCGGGAAGAACGGCGATGAAAACCAGATATCAGACGGGATAGTAGAGCTAAAGAGGATTTATCGTAAGCTCTGGGAGTGAGGAGCGGCGACTGCAACAGAAGGTCTCTCACTTTTACCTGGGTTTTCAAGGATCGTCAATACTCCCTGAATTTTCTCAGCGAGATGATCCCATACAAATCTTTAGAATGCAATTCACTTCGCTAGAATCCGGTCTATGAAGAACCCTGAACCGCAGCCAGCAGAAATTCTCCGTTTAGAGAAGTACTGGAATTTTCGATATGATAACATTGAGATTATTGTCTCTAACGCCGAAAAATCTGTCCTGACTGGAAAGTTCTAGAACGTAGGCATTGGAACAGTTCCAGGCGAAAATCCTTTGGAAAGAGAGGGGAATAGTATGAGCAAGGTCTTCTTTACAAACATGGAGACGACTCCCGAAATGGGACTTCTGAAAAAAGTCGAGGCCTTACTTAAGAGAGCCGGACTTGAAGATGTGGTCCAGAAGGATAAACTTGTCGCCATCAAGCTTCACTTCGGGGAGTACGGAAATCTCGCATACATCCGGCCAAACTATCTGAGGGTGATCGCCGATCAGATCAAGAAACTGGGCGCCGTTCCCTTCCTCACTGATGCGAACACTCTTTACAAAGGGAGCAGATCAAACGCAGTCGATCATATCACAACCGCCTCCCTGAACGGGTTCACAATGGAGTCGGTGGGCGTTCCCGTGGTGATCGCCGACGGCTTGAGAGGTTCCGATGAAATAGATGTGGAAATTGAGGGAGATTACATAAAGAAGGCGAAGATCGCATCGGCCATAGCTCTCGCCGACTCGCTTGTAGTAGTCAGCCACTTCAAAGGGCACGAACAAACGGGCTTTGGAGGCGCTCTGAAGAACATCGGAATGGGTTCGGCGTCGAGGGCAGGAAAGATGGAGCAACACTCGGAATCGAAACCCGTAGTAAGAGAGAAGAACTGTGTAGCCTGCGGGATGTGTGAAAAGAACTGCCCTACGGGTGCTATTACTGTCGATAGGGTCGCAAGAATAGATTATGAGGTCTGTATCGGATGCGGCCAGTGTATAGCCATGTGCAATTATGGCGCGATGAGTGCAGGTGTCGGAGGAACGCCGGAATCTCTAAGCAAGAAGATCGCCGAGTACGCCCTGGCGGCCTCAAAGGGAAAGAATGCTTTATATATCTCCTTCATAAACAACGTATCGCCTGACTGCGACTGCTGGCACATAAACAGGCCTCCAGTCGTGGAAGACATCGGCATAGTGGCGGGCAGAGATCCCGTAGCGGTGGACAAGGCTTGCATAGATCTGGTAATTGGAAGGCTCGGATACGACCCCTTCGAAAGGGCCCATCCCGGAATTAGCTGGCACCACCAGCTTGAACACGCCGAAAAGATCGGCCTGGGCAAAAGGAGCTACAAACTCGAGAAAGTAGCCTGCTTCGGCAGATAGAAACTTGGATTCGTGTTAGCCTGATTACTTAGTCTAAACCAGATCGGTTATCAATCCCTTTACTATGTCGCCCAGCGTCTCGAGGCTGAACTTTTCTCTTCCTATCTGGAAGTTTTTCTCCGCGGTTTCTTCGTATTTCTCTCTGTCGAAGAGGAGTTCCGTGATCTCTTTAACGGCGCTACGGATAGTCTGCTCCGGCATTTCTGCCAGTCCGTCGCTGTAGATATACCTATCCCCCAGATCTACGAAAGAGATCCCGCTGTTCTGTATATCGCTCTTGAATACGCTGTATCTGAAGAGGGCGAGTGGCTTCCTGTACACAAGCGCCTCCAGAAGCTGGTTGCCCCAGCCCTCGAATACGGTTGGATATATAACGATGTCTGCGACGCCGTACGATTCGAAGAAGGCCGCCTGGCTCAAGGAGGATGAAGAGGAGATGTCGATCGCTTTTACTCCGAGCCGGTTCGCAAGTTCATCTAGCTTTTTCCTGTAGTCCATCGACTGCCTTTCGGTCAATCCGGAATACACGAGGACGGCCCTCCCGGTAAACGGCTCCCCGTTGTAAAGCTTTTTCCCCTTCAAAGATCCCGCGATATCATTGAAAGCCGCGATTAGCCTTATAGAGATCTCGACCGCCTTTCTCTCCGTTATCCTGGTTGCCTGGAGAAAGACGATATCCCCCTTCTCTATCCCGGCCTCGCTTCTGAGCGTTCGAATGCGCTCATCGGAGATAGAGACGGGCCCGCTGAAGTCCATCACATTCGGCACCACGGTAGCCCTGATACCCCTCCTCTCGAAGAGATCGGAAGCGGAGATCGAGTTGATCGTGAGATTCTTGACGTTTGGGAGATCGGGAGGAAAGTAGTTTTCCAGGAGCTCCATGACGCTTCGATAGGGACTGCTGTAATAGGGGCGGTCCCACCAGAAGTCATGGTTGTGAGAGATAAACGGCTTACCCGACTCCTCCGCGAAGTCATGCAGGGCCAGTCCCGCAGGTATAGACCATCCAAGCGACCAGATGTTGTTCGGTATAAGAAGATCGAAGTCGGAGAGAACAGATCTGAAGCTGCCTAGAATCTCGGCGGTTCTGATGGAGAGTTCATCGAGCAGTTCGCTCTCCGATGAAGGCGTCCTGCCGTAGAGCTTCGAATTCAGGATTTCATTTTTCTCGTCGTTGTATTCTATCTCCGGAATCACAATGTCGACACCGGGAGCGTTGTTTCCCGCAATGATCTCCACCGAGTGACCCATTCTCGAGAGAACCTTGCGCCACTTTTCCATTTCAAGGGAGACACCGTCCATCAGTCCGGCCCTGTAATGAATCAAACCCACTCTCACAAGAACACCCCCTTGCCGAATCGTCACAGGAACTCACTACTAATATCCAATAATCTTGCCGGCATGTCAATAGTTCAGATAAGCCATACAGTAACGAGCCGTTTGGAACGGGGGGCAAAGATGATAAAATCCATTAATATTTCTATTTTCCTAAGGAAAAACGACTCATGATGCTTCTATAAGGAGGGACCGAATTGAAGTGTGGAGTAGTGCTTACGGGTTGTGGCTCTGAGGATGGAACGGCCGTTGACGAGGCCATAATGACCTTCCTCGCCCTGGATAAGGCAGGGGTTGAAGTTGTTTCTCTGGCGCTGGACAAGGATCAATACGAGGTTATTAACCACCAGACAGGAAAACCGGCTGAACTTGAACAGAAGCGAAACCAGCTCGTAGAATCTGCCAGACTGCTCAGTAGACCGGTAAACAGCATCGATACCTTCACTGGGGAGGATCTGGACCTGCTCGTCATTCCCGGCGGGAAGGGAGTCTTGAAGAGCCTATCTACTTTTGAAGACGAAGAGGATCACTACAGAGTTAATAAGAGCCTTGAAAGGCTTATCGTGAACTGCTTCTTCGGTAAGAAGCCTCTGGGAGCGATCGGAGAAGGTGTTTTAATACTTGCAAGGGCTCTCGAGAACGTAGCCTCAAATCTTACCGTCACCGCTTCGGGCAATCCCGAAGATAGGATGACCGTCGTCGAGAAGCTGGCCATAGATCATGTCCCCTGTGAAGTCGGTGAAATGTGCGTCGATAAGACAAACAAAGTTGTAACTGCTCCGCTTCTTGTTCGAGAAGATGGCCTCATGAAAAAGAATGAGAGCGTCGAAACCTTCGTCAAGAGGCTGTTCGACCTGCTGCCAGGTTGAATCCTACCATAACGGTTCTCCACTAGGCCTTTTCAGAACGTCTGTAAAGGAGTTCACTGGCCGTAAAAGAAATTATTGCGATAATGAAGGGAACTAGGTAGAAGATTATTCTGTAGAGTATCAACGCCGCCACAAGAATATCTGGCTTTAAGGAGGGCGAGAAAATTACTACTGTAAGCGCCTCAAAGACTCCAAGGCCTCCGGGGACCTGACTCGACAGACCCGCAAACTGCGACAGAAGGAAGACGCCCAGAACCTCAAGATAACCGATCTCCGGGGGAAGGAGCATGAAGAGAACTCCTGCGGAAAGCAGCCAGTCGAGAATGGATATACCAGTCTGGACCAGCGTGAAAGACTTCCCAGGAAGAGTGAAGCTCCTTCCCTTTATTCTGAACGGCCGTTTTCTGAAGCTAACCACTATCACGTAGAGAACATAGATCCCGGCAGAGGCGATTCCGATAGCCTTCAGTGATCCAAAGGGTACCGTTACGGCACTCTGAAGAACGGGCGGCCAGAGAGTGAAAAGGATGCCTGAAAGGGCGAAGAAACCAAGCCAGAAAGTCAGATAGTTGAGGATTATTATTGCGAGAATCTTACCTCCTGCAACACCCCACTTTCCGTATAACCTGAAGCGGACGCTTGTTCCCGAAAGAAACGTGAAACCGATATTCTTGCTGAAAGTGTATCCAACGAAAGAAACAAGAGCGGTCGACGTAAATTTCAGTTTGACTCCCGCCCTTCTGGAAGCGATCAGATCATAGAGACTGAGATTGAGGTAAGTCAGAAAGGTCAAAAAGACTGCGATTACAAGCCTCGAAGCTGGAACCTCCCCGACCTTTGCAATGATATCATTTACAGTGTAGCGACTCAGCTCTCGAACGAGAACGTAGATCGAGACGCTGAACAGGATTATACCAAGAAAGGGCAGCAGCCTTCTCAAAGAGAGGAGTACTTTTCTGATACCGATCACTAGAGAATCTCTTTCGGCACTCTAACTCGCACAGTCACCAGTGGATTCACCACCTGGCTTATCATTAGGTCGCATGTGATGCTTGTCAGCATATAGGCTCTTTCAGCGGGGATAGACTTCCAGTCGGCGATGAATTCGATGGCCCTCTTCACCGCCCCGCGGCTCGCCTCTTCCAGAGTCTTCGCACTGAACAAGAGGTAGAAATCCTCTTCGGTTTCGACGGTGGGACTTTCAACGGGCATCTTATCAATATCTACACTGAGTCTCACCAGGGCTCTTATCTCAACGCCTGTACCGCCGACTTCACCATCCCCCATCCTCGCATGAACGTCGCCGAGGGAGAGATTCCCTCCCTTCACAAAGACCGGAAGATATACTCTTGAACCGGTCGTTATATTTTTCGTGTCGAGGTTTCCGCCATGACTTCCCGGAGTCGTGCAGGAAACGGAACCTTCGGCCGGAGCGTTTCCGATTACACCTATCATAGGCTTTATTTCGATGCGCTCTCCCAGAAACGACATGAAATTGCCGTCAATCTTGACGATCTCGGTGACGCACTCCTTGGAAACGTTGCTGACCGGGCCCCAGAACGGGCAGGTCTCGACAACGCCCTGACTGTCCAGCTCTATCCTCTCTATACTGACTACTATCGTGTCACCCGGCATCGCTCCTTTTACTGCAATGGGTCCGGTGGCCGGATTCACATGAGTTAAGTCGAAGTCTCCTCCGACGGTCTGAGACTCTGAAACGATTCTGTGGCAGAAGCAGTCCTCCGTCTCCACTATTACAGTATCCCCCGGGCTCACTTCCAGAACGGGCTTGTGTTCAGGCGACATATCGTAAACTAATCTGTCTCTTCCAATTCTGTGCAACACGGGACGCACCTCCAATGACTGATATTGTTTCAATACTACCGCGATGTTGTTTTAATCCAAAGAGACATCATATGTTTATTATAATAAGGGAAATCAGCACCATGCCCAAGGAAATCATCTCGAGCTTCTTGAGCTTTTCACCGAAGAACAGCAGGCTTCCAAGACTTATCATCACAACGCTTC
Source organism: Mesotoga sp. H07pep.5.4 (assembly GCF_003664935.1). Classification (NCBI taxonomy): domain Bacteria; kingdom Thermotogati; phylum Thermotogota; class Thermotogae; order Kosmotogales; family Kosmotogaceae; genus Mesotoga; species Mesotoga sp. H07pep.5.4. Next base: position 136,205 of record NZ_JFHM01000001.1, on the reverse strand, counting down.
CGGCACTGTAAACGGGAAAGACCACGGAACCCTTCATTTCTTCGAGGGCCATTATGAGAAAGAAGGATGAGAAGAGGTTTGGCAGTCCCACGATCAGCCCTACGATTGCTTCCCTCTTATGGAAAGATTTACCGGACCTCTTCAGAAAGAACGCGCTTATCGCGAAAGCGCTTGCAAAGACGCTGAAGAGAAAGACATTCTTGTATCCGCTTACGGTGTAGTTCTGGAACAACTTGTTCATGAATTCGGCCAGTCCGCCGGTGATGAACAACATGATTAAAGCGGCTTTGAAATTCTGCCTCCCCGATCCGAAAGGGTTGTTTACGAGTACGATCGAGAAGATGGCAAGGCCGATCCCGACCCACTGCAGCGCTTCCGGATACTCCTTCCAGACCAGCAAAGAAAGAATCATGGGTATGAGAATCCCGAGCTTTCCGAAAGCTCCGGAAAGGCTTGCCCCGCTTTCCCTGACGCTCTTCTGATAAAAGATAAAGGACAGAAAGAAGAAGAGACCGGAAACGAGTCCCAAAGACAAGCCCCAGACTACGCTGCTGGTGAGGCTGAAAAGACGCTCTCCCTTCACTATGACTTCGGCCAGAGATCCTCCCCCTGGACCTACGGCCGGTCTTTCAATCCCTATCATGACGAGCGCTACTAAAAACGCGCTCAGGTAATTGAACGTCGTAACCGCGAGCCTGTTGTAGCTTCTTCCCTCCGTTACCTTGAAAATCATTGCTATAGAGGAACTGGAAAGTATCGCCAGCAAAAGATAGAACACTCCGACCTCCCTGATCCGATGCCTTCTCTTCTTATTTGCAGGTGTAATATATTCTTGGCGACCAAGACAATTATGCCACAGTCTCTCTACGGGATGGTGATTAGATGGCCGAAAGACTGATAGAAGTATTCTCAGGTTCCGACCCCGAAAAAGACCTGAAGGAAATGCTGGAAGAGAAACAGATGATCGGCTACTGGACGGTTAAGACAACGGAAGAGCTTTGGCAGACGAAGATACTGGCGCTTGCCGAGAACAGCGAAAAGGTCCTCGACTCTCTCGAGCAGCGCTTCACCCAGGATGAATCCTTCAGGGCAATACTCTTTCAAGTGGAAGCCTCGCTTCCAAGAGCTCAAGAAGAGGAGAAAGAAGAACAAAATCAGGCCACAGAAGAGGAGAAGAAGCCCAAGAAGGGAATCTTCAAGCGAATAAGCAGAGAAGAGCTGTATCACGACATCTCGGAGATGATCTCGAACGACGCGGTAGACATAGCGATGATAGTATTGTCGGCCATCGTAGCCACGATAGGCCTGGTGAGAAACAGCCCCGCAATAATCATCGGGGCGATGGTGATCGCTCCGATGCTCGGACCAAACGTCGCGCAGTCCTTTGCGACGACGCTCGGAGATTTCGGGCTTCTCGCAAAGTCAGTGAGAACGAATCTTATCCGTATCGGACTGGGCTTTGCCTTCGCTCTTGTCTTCGGACTGCTGTTCAGACTAGATTACACTACTCACGAGATAACCAGTCGAACGGTGGCCAACCTGGGCGACATTGTACTGGCGTTCGCATCGGGAACGGCGGCAGCCCTGTCGATCACTTCGGGTGTTTCCACTTCGCTCATAGGGGTTATGGTAGCGGTTTCGCTTATGCCCCCTCTCGCTGCGGCGGGAATGCTGCTTGGAAGCGGAAATATAGAGGGATTTTCCGGAGCTATACTCCTGTTCTTTGTCAATATTGTCTGTATAAACCTCGCTTCAATCATAACGTTCAGACTTCAGGGGATAGAACCGCGCTCCTGGTGGGAAGCGAATAAGGCGGGCAAGGCAGTGAGGGTTACGATAATTGGCTGGGTAGTCGTTCTCGGACTTCTTGCGCTCTCGCTATTCCTGAGCGAACTTCTCTAGCACGGTAACATATGTTACCGATCGGGGCTCTTCGGTTTGCTAACATAGTACTAGCATTAAAGGCGAGGTGATGAAGTTGGTGAAGAGCTCAATCGAAAAGGGCAAGGTTGCACTTGACAGACCCGGACTAAAGGGACGGATAATCTACGACAGAGAGAATGCGCAGGCGGTCGTCATTGACATAGGCGAAGGAATGGAACTGGCCGAGCACAAGACACCGGTAGATGTTTTCATACTCGTGCTCGCCGGTAGAGGGATAATCACAGTCGGCGGAGATAAGCATGAAGTTATGAAAGATGACATTATAGACAGTCCAAAAATGATTCCGCACGGAATAGTCAACACCGGAGAGGAGACGATGCGGGTTCTTGTAGTGAAGGCGCCTCATCCATAGAAATTAAGGCCGGGTCTTAGCCTTTCCGACCCGGCCTCTCATTTACTAAGTCTTCAGTTCATCCGAAAAAAGAATTTTCAAGTTATATCGTCGGAGTTCTTATTATAGGTCTGATTCCTCTATTTATGCTGTTCTTCTCATAGATCATTATCTCAAAGGGGATCCTGAAACTGAGAGGGCCCACCGTACCCTTCATACTCCCGAGGCTTCTGTCCCTCGAGAAGTTGATCAGCGTTATGCCCTCTTCCCACGCGCATCTATGGATCTTACTTACAATCCTTCTGGCACTTCGGATATCGTCCCAGCCGAAATGAAGGACATCCCAGGACCTCAATCGCTCATTCATTCTCGGGATCCTCACCAGAGGTGAAAGAGTCCCCTGAGCGAGCAGTTGAAATGCCCTCAATCCCTTCGGAAGGCGTGTGATTCCGAAGTCCTGCTCGCCGCTCGTATCGAGGACCAGGGCGAATGCTCCTTCCGTCTTGAATAACCTCAATCTCCTCTCTGTAACCATCACCTCGAAGGCCTTCGTACCTTGAAGGAGGAGGTCATGATCCTTCTCGAGAGGTTTGTACAGGTCCAATATCGTTTCGAGGTCTACCTCCCTTTCCACAAAAACCGACTTCTCCTGAGAGGTCTTCCTAACCGGGCAGGCGTAGAAGTCCAGAATCGCCGTAGTGGAGAAACCCATGTGCTTGAGAATCTTCTTCGAGGCAATGTTGTCGGCCTTAACCGACGCATATCCGAAATCGAAATCCGTGGGGCCGAGCAGATTCTGCAGTTCCTGAATGATCGATTTCAGCCAGCGGGCTACTTTCAGCCTGTATTTCGGGTTCGTCCGAAGCCCAAAGAGATAGATGGCCTTTTTGATCTCTCCGTTTACGATCAGGTTGTCGATTCCAACACCGATACATCCAATGATGTCATATGCGTCTTCGGCAATCATAATGAAACCCTCTTCGAAGTACTTCAGTCTTCCAAAGAAGTCCTCTCTGAAGGCGACCAGCCAGATACTCCCCTCCTGAGCCGACTCTCGCTCGATCTTGAGGAGCTTTTCGTTGTCATCGATTGAGGCGAATCTTACATGGATGTTTCCTGCCTTCTTGTTTTCCATCAACGGCTCATATCTTCAGATAGGAATCGAACCATTCCAGTATTGCCCTCAAACGCTTTTCTCTATGTATGGGAAGGCCGCCTCTGGAAAGCTCGTGGTTCTCCTTCGGGAAGAGCACCATTTTGGCCTCTTTGCCGAGATGCCTTAGCGCTGTGAAGAATTGCATCGCTTCGGGGACCCAGCATCTGTAATCTTCAAGGGAGTGAATGAAAAGAATCGGAGTGACGACGTTGGGCGCCGACATCAGAGGTGACTGCCTTAGATAACCCTCGAGGTTGTCGAAGAAATCGCCTCCGGTTTGATCGCTTGCAAAGAAATATCCTATATCCGTAGTGCCGAAGAAGGAAATCCAGCTCGAGATAGACCTCTGGGAGACGGCCGCCTTGAAGGCGTCAGTATGTCCTACAATCCAGTTTGTCATGAAGCCGCCGTATGAGCCTCCGGTGACACCGAGCCTCTCTTCGTCGACGAAATCGCACTCATTTATCACGTACTCGACGATTTCCATTATGTCTTCGAAATCCCTTTCTCCATAATGACCTCTTATGTCGGCGAAGTCGGTCCCGTAACCGGCGCTTCCCCTCGGGTTGCAGTAGATAACTGCATACCCTTCGGAGGCCAGAGTCTGGAATTCATGTATATATCCGCCGCCATATGCCGTCTTCGGCCCTCCGTGGATCTCCACTACGGCCGGGTATTTCTTCCCTTCCTCGAAGTTGAGCGGCCTCATTATCCAGCCTTCGATCTTTTGACCGTCAGAGGCCTCCACTTCGAAGCTCTCCGGCTTCGACAGCTTTATACCCTTAATCCAGGAGTTGAAGTCTGTGAGCTTCTTCCTCTTGCCTTTGACGAGAGAGTAGATCTCCAGTGGCTCTGTCGTGGTCATCTCTGAAAGTAGAAGTTCCTCGCCTGCAACATCGAAGCAGTCTATGCTCCCCGAAGAGACAGCGATTTCCTCTACCTTTCCTTCTTTATCCATAGAAATCAGCTTTATCTGCGACCCGGCAGTTACCAGCGAATAGAGCTTTCCTTCTACAACCTTCATGGAAGTGTTTGGCGAGACACCCCTCACATCGCTGTTCAGGCTGTTGCCGAAGTACAGGTCCATTTCCCTGGCAAGAGTAGTAAGAGTGAAGGATTCCAGATCAACGTGGACTATGAAGGGATTGGTTGGGAAGCCCTTTTTGAAGTCTGTCGCAACGGCGAAGAGTTCGCTAACGTCTGACCACTCGCAATGATAGAAAGAGAGACTGTCGTCACCGATTCTCTTCGCAGTTTCACTCTGCAAATCGAGGAGGTATAGACTGCTCCATATCGGCCTCTTCTCCCTGTCTTCGGTTGTTATTACCGCAACGCTCTTTTTCTCGGGAGATAAAACGATGCTTTCGATATCACCTCCGACGGCCGTAATCGGTTCCATCTTTCCATTTTCGAGTTTCATCTTATATAGATGGCCCACTCTGTTCTCGGTGAATCCAGCGCCGTTAGAGACAAATGGTATTCTGTCTATTTCGTAAACCTTCTTCTCTGGCGGCTCGTCTTCTTCGATCTTCTCAGGATCTTCCCCGGGGGCATGCTTCGTCATGAATAGAACCGTCTCCGAATCGATCCACGAGACAGAGGAGAATCCTCCTTTAAGAGTCTTCACCAGTCTGCTTTCACCGCCCTCAAGAGGCAGAAGATAAAGCCCGGTTCCTTTAGCCTCCCTGTCTCTCTTCGAGACAAAGAGAATGCTTTTGCCGTCTGGACTGACGACGGGAGAACCGTCCTTCCCACCCCGGGTCAGCTGACGGACTTCTTCATTCTTCATGTTGCCCAACCAGATGTTGCTTTCGTACTGGTTCTCCTTCTTGTTCATCGTCTTTCTTACAAAGACAAAGTTTTCCCCATCGGGAAAGATGTGAAGATCGCCCACAGCGGAGTATTTGTAGAGATCCTCAAGCTTCAGCTTCTTCAACTAGATCACCCCTTTCAGAATCATTCTACCAGAATGACGGCTTTTCATTCTCGACTTCCTTATGATGCTAAAATTATAGGGAATGAGAGGTGTAAAAGATGATACTCGTGACCCATTTCGACCCCTTCGGGGGAAGTGAAATAAACGCTTCGCAGATAGTCGTGGAGCTTCTAGCGGATATCAGGGAAGACATTGAGCTCATGAGCCTCCCAACGGTCTTCGACGACTGCTTTTCTCGACTGGGGCTGCGGCTCCTAGACAACGTCCCGGAGGCGTTGATCATGGTCGGCCAGGCGGCCGGGAGATCTCTCGTTACTCCAGAGAAGATTGCGATCAACTGGAAGGAATCCCCAACTCCAGACAACAACGGATTTATTGCGACCGGTGAGAAGATAATTCCTGCCTCGCCCGACGGATACTTTTCGAGGCTTCCGGTCGACGGGATTGTCTCGAAGCTTAAGGACGAGGGTCTTCCCATCGAGAAATCTTTTTCAGCCGGCGCGTTTGTCTGTAACTACCTCTTTTACAGATGTATGGACTTTCTCACGAAGAGAGCCATAAACATCCCTGCCGGGTTCGTACACATACCGTGCATTCCCGAACAGATTGGTCCGGGAGAAAACAGACCTGCAATAGAGGCGGAAGTTTCGGCTAGGGTCCTTTCGAGGGTAATAGATCTTGCAGTGGAGGAGAATAGATGAGAATAGGCGGCGTTCCTCTCAACATAGTTTGGGAGTCTCCAGAGATAAATATGAAGATAATCGAAAGAGTTTTCGCCGGGGCCTCGGAAGCAGGTGTCGAGCTAATTGTTTTTCCCGAAACTACCTTGAGCGGGTTCACTAATAACGCCGAAAGAGCTTACGTGAAAGATGCGTGTGGTTTCTTCAGAAAGCAGGTAGATCACTGGGGTATTCCGGCAGTTTACGGCTTTATAGACAGAAGAGACTCGAAGTTCTACAACTGCGCGGCTTTTCTTGCCCCGGGTTCGGAGCCTTTGATATATAGGAAGAGAAAGCTGTTTTCGTACGGAGGGGAGAATATCGTTTACAGCCCCGGTGACACTAATCTCTCTTTCGAGATGAAAAACATACACTTCTCTCTGAACATCTGTTACGATCTTCGTTTTCCCGAGCTCTTCAGGGCCAACTTGCCTGCAGAGGTCATGATAGTGATTGCCAACTGGCCGGAAAAGCGAGCCAATCACTGGCAGGCTCTTCTCAAAGCGAGGGCGATCGAGAACCAGTCATTTGTTCTGGGTCTAAACAGGACTGGGGTCGACGGTAACGGCATAGAATACGACGAGGCCTTTTCAGTACTCTTCGATCAAGATGGTAACGAAGTACCCTTTGAAGCAGAGAAGGGATTGCTTCTGTGGGAACTGGACTATGAGAGAATGAGTATTCTAAGAGACTGGCGGGAGAGATTCCCCGCCCTAAAGGATATATGAAGCTCTAAACCCTACTAGAGCGTCTGATCTGATTCCAGTTTCAATACCTCTCTCATGAAGAATTCGTCGACGTTTTTCGTCGAAATTCCGGTGAATCTCTTCTCGTCTACGTCGGCTACAACTCCGCCGCAGCAGGGTCCCATACAATGGGGATACTTTACAGTAGTAAGATTGCCTGAACTATGTTCACTAACCAAATCCATAAGCCTCTTACTGACCTCTGAAGAGCATTACATAAGGCACACGCTTCCAGTGCAAACTTCGATAATCACGGGCAAACCTCCATTTATGACTCCTTCCACAACAAATTATAAGCTTACAGAAGATGAAGTCTAAATCTAACTCAAAGGTACATATTCTTAATCTCCTTCATCTCGACTCTAAGTAAATTCTATTCTGATGCATTAACTCTCTTGAGTAGACTTAATCATGATCCACTTCACCTGTCAGGATCACCCCGAACTTGATCCGGGATCCGGGCTTTGAAATACAGTGATCGGGGATTGAAGGTTCGTTGTAGGAAGAGCAAGAAAGACCGGTTGTCCGTTGAATGGTTCTCCGTTCTCAAAGAAGAACGGTTGCAAGTTCCAAGAGGCAAGCGTAAGAATAAATGACGAGGTTCGGGGTAGGTGGTTGCGGGTTGGTAAGAGCAAAAGAAACTGGTTGACCGTTGAGCGGTTCTCCGTTCGCCGAATAAGAAATTAGTTCTTCGTTCCGACGCTCCGCGTCCAAGTTCTTCGTTCTTGGTTAGAGCGATAAAGCAAGAGCATCCAGATTCCGACCAGGAGCTTTGTCGGAATGACGGAATCTGGCCTTTCGCAATAACCGTTAATTGTCATCCCAAATTTGTTTCGGGATCTGGTCCCGAAGAACCAAGAACCTGGACGCGTAGCGTCGAAGAACCGTTCTTCTCGAAGGACGGGTCCATGCTCTTTGACGAAGGACCAAGGACGGCTCTTTGCAGCGTTCAGCGGGTTCTTGCTCTTAAGCGCACAGCGGATCTTTGGATCGAGATGCTGAAACAAGTTAAGCATGACCGATTCAGACGTTTTCGGAATAAGCATTCGTTGTCGTTCCACTGAGCCTTCCCCACCGAGCCTGCCCTGAAATGCTCTTGTTCAGGGCTCCTGTTTGGGGCCTCTGTTGCAGAAGTTTTTTTGGAAGATGATCTTCCGCAGCTTTCTCGAAGATTTCACACTTCTACTGGTATGATTTCATAGTGGAGGAGAAGAGATGAAGATTCTGATTGTTGAAGACGAGCGTAGTCTGGGCAGATTGCTCAAGGAGTCTCTCGAAAGAGAGGGCTTTGTAGCCGAACTCGCAGTTGACGGGGAAGAGGGACTTTATATGGCTCTCAACGGTCCATTTGACGTTATTGTCCTGGACATTCTGCTCCCCAAACTCACCGGCTGGCAGGTTCTTGAAAAGATCAGAGATTCGGGAAGCAGAATACCCGTACTGATGCTTACAGCTCTCGACAGCATCGAAGACAAAGTCCGGGGCTTCGACTTAGGAGCCGACGACTATCTTCCGAAGCCATTCGATATCCGGGAGCTTGTCGTCAGGATTCAGTCTCTTTTAAGAAGGGCCCAGTTCGGCGGAGCTCCTTCAAGGGTTCTTAGAGTAGGAGATCTGGAGCTTGATATGTCGCTCAAGACCGCCAGCAGGGGAAACGAGAAGATAGAACTTAGAAAGAAGGAGTACCAGATCCTTGAATATCTAATGCTAAACAGTGGCAGGGTCGTTCCGAAGAGCGAGCTCGAGGAACATCTCTGGAATGAAGACGACGAACTGTGGTCGGACGTAATCAGAAGCCATATAAAGAACATCCGCAAGAAAGTAGACGGAGGGCGAAGAAAGAAGTTAATAAAAACGGTCAGGGGAATGGGCTATGAAATCAGTGACAGGTGAAGGGCTGTCATTCAGAAAGGCAAAGAGGAGATGGACGCTATTCTTCACCCTCATAGTCGTCTCTCTCGTCTCGGTTTTGAGCCTCTTCATTTTCGTCCTCTCCCTCAGGCTTGAAAGAGGGGCCGAGATAACCGCCCTCAACAGAGTAGCAGACAGGATCGAATCCAGAATCGGAAGGGCGCCCTTAATAGCCCTGGAGAGAATGCTCAGAAACTATTCCGGAAATTTAGACCTCTTCACCGCGGAGAATGAGATCCTCGAGTTCGTCACTCCTGACGGAGAGAGCGTTCTTCAGCTCGGAGGAAGAATAAAGAGCAGTATGCCGTTAGTTGAGGGGACTTCGAAGGCAAAGGTCGTTGATTACAACGACTCGGAACTCGAATACAACATTCTTACCAGAGCGATTAGAAACATGGCTGGACAGCCGGTCTTCTTTCTTCGCGTTGGAAGATCAACCGAAGGACTGAGCGAAAAATCTACTAGTCTTCTCTTTTCGCTTATTCTACTTATAGTGCTCGTTGCCGCCATCTCCTGGATAGTCGGTATGGCTCTTGCCGGATACGTTCTCACACCTCTGAGAGAAAGCTACGATAGGCTTCAACGCTTCACCGCCGACGCCTCTCACGAGTTAAAGACGCCCCTTACAGTTATGAGGCTGAGCGTAGATCTACTCAAGAGCAGGCCACTGGAAGGGGAAGCGAGAGATAAGATCGATGCGATTGACGGTGCAACCCGAAATATGCAGAATGTTGTCAATCAGCTCCTGCTACAGGCAAAGGCACACAACGATAGCAAAGCTGTAATGTCTTCGCAGGATGTGAAACTGCTAGAGTTTCTCGAAGAGATGAAAGAGTATCACAGAGCCTTCGCCGAGTCGAAAGGTGTCCGAATAATCGTTGAGACCGATGAAAATCTCATCGTCAAGACTTATCTAGACAAACTTAAAGTGGCGGTTGCGGCCGTGCTCGAAAATGCGATCAAGTTCACCGATGAGAAGAGCGATGTCATTGTTAGGGCTTTTGAGAGAGAAGGTTCACTCTTCATTCAGATAGGTGATTCGGGCCCCGGAATAGCTGACCCGGAGAAGGAAAGGATATTTGACAGATTCTACAAGATAGACGAATCTCACAATAGTTCGGGAAGCGGCATGGGTCTCTCAATAGCAAAGGAAATGATCGGCTCGCTAGGGGGCGAAATAACTGTCGAGAATCGCCCCGGCGGAGGAAGCATATTTGAAATACGAATACCATCAAGAAGGCACAAATAGGCTCTTTCTTATATCCGGACTTTGATTGGATGATTATGAAAACGAGATTCGGGGTAGGTGGTTGCGGGTAGGAAGAGCAAGAGTAGAAGTGATGCTGCCTCCGGCAGGAGGCGAGGCCGCCTTCGTCGGGAAGTGATGCCCGGAAGAGCATCCGGGGAAGTGATGCCGCTTCCGCGGGAGGAATTCAGAAACCAGTCTGCTTTCGCACGCCAGCTCCCACTATGTCAGGCGAAACGACTGCTGTTTGTTTGAAGATGCTTCTCGCAGTGAAAAACAGTCCATGCCCCGGATCAAGGGATGATCCTCTAGAAACTGTTTGAGCTTCTGAATAAGGATTTTAATCCTCCCTTGAGGGAGGAGGGCCACGTAGTGGCGGAGGGTGTGAATCTCCAACGTTTGGAAAAGTTACTGCCCTGACATAGTCCCCTGAGAGGGTTGTTCGATGTTCATTCCTTGTTGCTTCTATGAGAATACCTATGGATCACAGACCAAACAACTTGAAGAGTGAATTTGTCGTTCAATTTCGAACAGGCCAATCTATTCCAAAAGCTGTTCAAAGACCACACTCCCCACCGCAAGCGGTCCCCCCCGCTCAAGCGGGGATTTAAGATCAAGAGCATTAAGAGCCGTCCATGATTTGGGACAATTAACGAAGGATGGCTCTTTGCCCGCGCAGCGGAACTGGCCTCGCCGAAGGCGAGACTGGCACCACGAAGTGGTACTGGCGAAGGCGAAGCCTTTACTGGCGGCGATGATTCTCGCCTTTTGACTGGTCTGCTCCATTAGACTAAACAGATAAGAGTCACTTCGGGCTGCCGATGACGTTACTCACAAACCAGTCCATGGTCAACAGCTCTTCATCGGTAGGTTTCTCGCCCTCTGAATATCTTAGTTTTCCGTCTTGATCTTGCAAAGGCCCTTCAAAGGGATGATAATCGTCCTCAATTATCCGGCTTCTTTCTTCACTGACAAGTTGCTGAAGATTGGCGGGAACTAGATTACTCATCACTATGTCGACTACACCGTCCTCTATTCCGCCCCAGTATTGATAGCTGGTCCACTTTCCCTCCATTACTTCTTTTACGACTCTCTCGTAAAAGACTCCCCAGTTCCACACGGGAGAAGTCAGAAAAGTGTCTGGACTGAAGGCACTCATATCGGTGTTGTAACCAATAGCGTAAGCGCCCCGTTGTCCGGCCGCCTGAACTGCAGCTGGCGAATCCTGGCTCTGAGCGATTACATCGGCTCCAAGATCCAGGAGGGCGTCGGCCGCCTCCTCTTCGGAAGAGGGATCGAACCAGGTCTCGGTCCAAATGACGTGCACGCGCGCATCGGGATTGACCTTTGCGATTCCAATCGCAAAAGCATTTATCCCCCTGATAACTTCCGGAATCTTGAATGTCGCTACATAGCCGATTATGTTGCTCTTTGTCATCTCCCCAGCGATGAGACCGGTCAAGTAGGCTGGCTCATATATCCTTCCGAAGTAGGTCCCGACATTTTCGGCAGTCTTATATCCCGAACAATGCATGAAGATCGTATCGGGATAGTTCTTCGCTATCTCCATCACATCGTCCATAAAGCCAAAGCTTGTACTGAAAAGGAGTTTGACGTTACGGTCGGCATAACTTCTAAGAACCTCCAGGTCCTGTTCTCCTTCAGTCACGTTTTCTATGAATGAAGTCTCGATTTGACTTCCAAACGTCTTTTCGAGATACCGCCTGCCCTCATCGTGTTTCTCTGTCCAGCCGCCATCATCGGCCGAACCGACATAGATAAAGCCTATGCTTAGAGGCTCTGAAGCCAGAATAACTGCGCACAGCATGAATAAAACGGTAATTATCCCTTTCATGAGACACCTCCGTAGGTAGCTCGATAGCTGAATAAGAGCATCTTAATGGCCTTCCAATTGCAAGACCGATGGAATTCCGGTCCTATGAATCCCATTATATCCCACACTTTTGCCGAATTCTCTCGCATATTACTTTCTATAATATTACTGAAACTAGATCTCAGAGACTTCTAAGGAGTTGAAGAAATGTTAGTCACAAGCCATGAGAAGCGATATTCAGATAAGACGGAAATGACTTTGGACGACCTTATCCAGAAGCTCAAGGACCTGGGCCTGCATTCTCTGAAGAGAGTTGTGGTAAGCGAAATCGAAGGAACTGAAACGCATCTCGTAACCGATAACCGCGTGATCGACCCTGACGATCTGGAGGAAACACTGCGTTCCTGGGAAGAGGAATCGATTGCGGAAGTAATGCTGCTCGATATGACACCGGTTCACAAGCATCACAACACATTCCCGTCTGCCGCGGAAGTTATCTACGAACCCCCCGAGTTCTCGATTCAGGTTACAAGGGTGAGCAATGGAGTTGAGACAATAGTTGTGGCAGTTAAGAGCGTTGATCCCGGTTAAGTTTCTATAAAGCTCTTAAACAAAGAACAGCGTGAACAATAGCAGAGCTACGATGACAGTCTGACATAGATTACTGGAACCGCCCCATTCGGTACGTGTAAAGGAGCGTGATAATCTGAGAACGGCAATAGATAGTGGCGAAGACTGTGCAGCATGTGATAGTGTTTTGTTGGTTACTCAGAAAAGGTAGTTCTTTGGAAAGGCCGGACTGCAATATTGAAAATGAGACATATCCTTGCAGTCCGGTTTATTGGTTAGTAATTCACAGAGTAATCTATTATTATTGAATGAGGCGGAAGTCACAGAGGTGTGATTCATGGGAACAAGGATAAATCTTGTTGAAGACGAGAAAAATCTGAACAGCGTGCTGACTTCCTATCTTGAAAAGGAAGGATGGGAAGTAAAGTCGTTCAAGAACGGCAGCGATGCATTCGATGAAATCGATGACTCTCCCGATATCTGGATTCTAGACATAATGCTGCCGGGAATCGATGGCTTCGAGCTCCTCAGAGAAATAAGAAAGAGGGATTCGATGATACCGGTGATCTTTATTTCAGCAAGGGACAAGGACATCGATAGAGTGATCGGACTGGAGATGGGAAGCGACGACTACTTGCCAAAACCCTTTCTTCCAAGGGAACTCGTCATTCGGGTCAAGAAGATTCTTGAACGCGTCCACCATTCCGGTGGAATCATATCCGTTCCACCATACAAGATCGACGAAGCGCGAAGAACGGTTACCGAAGAAATCGACGAGAATCAGTCAAAACTGATTGAGCTCACTTCTATGGAGTTCGATCTTCTCCTGCTATTTATCAGTGGCAAAGGCAAACCTTTTTCAAGAGACCAGATACTCGATAGAGTCTGGGGTTACGACCACTACGGAAGCGACAGGGCAGTTGACGATCTTGTACGGAGACTTAGAAAGAAGATGCCACATTTCAAGATTGAGACCGTCTACGGTTTCGGCTATAAGAGCGTGAACATATGAGATCATGGAGCCTGTCCGACAAGCTCTGGTTACTATTCGCAGCCGTTCTTTCAATCCTCTTCCTTCTTCTCGGTATAGTCTTCAGATGGTCTATAAGAGACTTCTTCACAACCGAAGCTTACAGAACGATAGAGTACGCTCAGGAAGTAAGGGTAATCGAATTGCAGGGAGGGTTCATCCCCTTCGAGGATATCGACCTCAACAGTCTTAGAAATGTCAGAGACGTTGGACACATAATCGTCTTTGACAGGGAGTTTGACCTAATAGATTATTACCTGAACAGATTTGGAACCCAGGATAGCTCAGACAAGATTTCCCCGTCTCCGGATTCCACTTCCAGGGACATCCTAATTAGCGGAACGATTATCCCCGAAATACTTCCTGCTATTCAATCCATTAGAGAAAACGCAGAAAAGCAAACGTCATCTTCTGAGAGGTACGAAACACTGCTTTCCGGCCGGAGTCTTTTCTATGTGATTCGCAATGAAGAGATTTCGGGAAGAGACGTCACGATGATTTCCTATATGTGGGATACGTACATGAACACTCTTTCATCGACTTTGTTCTCCAGACTGCTGCTCGTAATGGCTATAATGACAGTGGTCAGTCTAGTTTTCATAATAGTCTTTTCTAGATACCTGACTAAACCTCTCAAAAAGCTTTCAGAGGACGTGAGAATGATCTCAAAGAGAAACTGGGACAGGCCGATTTCTTTGAATAGAAGCGACGAGATCGGAGAGCTAGCCGATTCAATCGAGAACATGAGAAAGAGCCTCAGCGAGCAGGACAGAGAACAGCAGTCGATGCTCCAGTTTATCTCCCATGAACTAAAGACACCTGTCATGGTTATCCGAAGTTACGCACAGGCAATCAAGGACGGCATATATCCGGCGGGTGACCTGGATAGCGCTATAGACGTCATAGATAAAGAGATTCAGAGAATGGATCTGAGGGTAAAGGATCTCCTCTTCATAACCAGACTCGAATACCTGTCGCGTCACGACCTCGAAAAAGAGGAAGTCAATCTCTCAGAGCTCCTTGAAGACACAGTCGGGCGATTTTCTTTCCAGAGAGACGACATAGACTGGAATCTGAATCTTAAAGACTTCAAGACCGAGGTCAATGAAGAACAACTGGCGATAGCCATTGAAAACATACTTTCAAACCAGATCCGGTATGCGAAGAGCAGGATAGAGGTAACTATGGAAGTAAACGAGAGAGAAGAGAGTCTTTTGATACGATTCGCAAACGATGGAGAGAAAGTTGCCGAAACCAAACTGGAAGAGCTCTTCAAACCCTTCAACAAGGGGGTCGGAGGAGAAAACGGACTTGGCCTGAGCATAACGAGAAGGATTATCGAATTGCACGGTGGGGCTATTTCAATAGTTAATGAAGGTGAGTTCGTAGCAACGATCGTCACGCTACCTATTTAGAATTCTTTGTTGTTTCCGGAAAAACCAACAGTTAACCACTTTCTGAATTCAAAATGATCGAGACAAAACAAGAGGGCGCAAATCGTGCCCTCTTGTATTTCCGGCCAGTTAAGGCCAGCCTTCCATTTTCCGGAATCTCTCGTGCAAAACCGAGAAAGGGATCGAACTCCAGTTAGGCAGACAACTTCATTCAGCTCACTCTTTTCTTTTCTACTCCTTGCTGAGCCAACTAATAGCCTGATGCCAGAATTTTCCGTAGTACTCCCACTTCACGAAGTCTGTTCCCCAGTGGGGTGCAAGATCTGACGTGAAGGCCATCGATCTGCCCTTTCCAGAGTCACCAACTATTATGAACGGATCGCCGTCGATTTCGGCGAGAACTTCGGAACCTTCCTTTGGAAAGACCTTCTGATAGCCCAGGAATCTCGGCCACTTGGTATCTATGCCCTTCAGAATCTGATGATTCGGGTTCAATACTTTAACCGAGGCTCCCTGAGTTGCTTCTACCCTGTCGTCAGTCTCCATCATGTTGACAGGCATTACTTTCTCGATCGAGCTGCCGTGGTAGTTCCCCTTGCCCTGGAAGCCTTGGAAGTCAACGTATCCGCCCGTCATTATGAGCGATCCGCCTTTGACAACGTAGTCCGACAACATCTCGACCTTGTTCGGGCCCATAGGTACTTTGAACATATCGGGGTACATTGTAAGGGTGTTTCTTCCGCAGTCGCTTATGATTACTACGTTGAACTTTGCCAGCTCTTCTGCGGTCGACGGAAACATGCTGAGCACCTGATGATTGGGGATGTGTGTCACTTCTATGTCCTCAAAGGCCTTCATAGGCTCTTTGAAATACACAGAGTAATCATCGAAACCTCCGAGCTCCACAACATCAAACCCTTTTGTGTGAATCTTTGTTACTGTCCATGTTTCTCCAAGAAGCAGTACCTTTTTCTTCACGCTAACACCTCCATTTTCAATCGTTTATAATCAGTCTTCTAGCCTTTTACCGAACCCATAAGTAGCCCTTTCACAATTAACTTCAAGAAGAATATGTACACGATCATCACGGGTAGAACAGAGATCAACATCCCGGCCATCTGAATATTCCACGATGCGACAGTCGTCCCTTTCAGATTGCTTATCGCAACCGTAAGCGGCTGCGAGTCGGCCCCTCTAGTGAGGATCAGCCCGAAAAGGAATTCATTCCAGATATTTGTGAACTGAAAAATTGCAACAACCGCAAAACCTGGCAGTGACAGCGGAAGCGCAATCCTGAAGAAGGTGCCTATGTAGCTGCATCCATCTATTCGCGCACTGTCAACAACCTCGGTGGGTAGAGATTCGAAATAGTTCCTGAAAAGCAATGTCGTAATTGGAACCCCATAAGCAGTATGTGTAAGTATCAACCCCCAGTAAGAGTTGTACAAACCGATACTTCCAATGAATCGCAACAACGGTATGAGGATCGATTGGGGAGCTATATAGAATCCTAGAACGAGAATCAGAAAGAGAACGGAACTTCCCTTGAATTTAAGTTTGGAGTATCCGAAGCCTCCCCAGGCTCCAAGCGCGGAGGATATTGCCGTTGCAACCATAGTTATCACAAAGCTATTCCACATCGGTTTGTCTATCTCGGAAAAGGCCTTGAGATAATTCGCAAATTCGGGATTTCTGACTATACTGACGGGACCGTAGGCCAGCTCTTCATTGCTCTTCAGCGAAGTGTTAACCGCAGTGTATATCGGGAAGAGATAGAAAAAGGCAGCAGCTAGGAGCAACAGATAGATGATACCCTTCTTTGTTATATCTTTGACTCCTGAAATCGATTTCGATCTCGCCCTACTCATACTCGCTTCTCCTCAGTCTCGTGAAGAAGGGAATGACAATCAAGATCGATATGGCAAACATCACGATCCCGACGGCCGCCCCATATCCGAATCTATTTCTGTTGAAGGCAGTTCTGAACATGAAGGTCGAAAGTATCTCAGTAGAACTGCCCGGTCCTCCGCCGGTCATTAGCCAGACTAGATCGAATACTCTCAGTGAATACATGAGAAGAATCATAAGAACGGTCAAGGTTGCAGGCCTCTGCATCGGAATTATGACCTTCATGTACCTCTGAAAGGTTGAAGCTCCATCGATCTTCGCAGCTTCGCTTATCTCGGGCGCAACTCCGCTTATCCCCGCGTAGTATACCAGCGTTGAAAAGCCTGAAAACTGCCATACATAGGCTATTGCAATGCAGATCAATGCCTGTCTGTCAGATGTGATCCACGGCTGAGTAAGAGAATCCAGTCCGATTGCCCGAAGCAAGGCATTGACCGAGCCTATCTCCGGAGAGAACATCCAAGTCCACATTGATGCCGAGGCAACAAAGGAAAAGGATAGCGGGAGCAGAAATATCAGTCTAAACAACTGTTTTCCCTTCAAATTGAGGTCCAGAAGCACCGCAAGGAAGAGACCGAGCGGGATAGTTACGCCGATGAAAACCAGTGTAAGCTTGAGAGTGTTCACAAGCGAGGCTTTGAAAACCCGGTCCCTTGAAAACAGCCTTATATAGTTGTCCAGCCCTACAAAGTCTCCCGCAGATCCTACGTCTCGCCAGTTTGTCAATGATACCTGAAATGTCCATGCCGTAAAACCATAGACGAACAGACCGACAAGGATCAAACCTGGTAAAATGAAAAGTAGTATTTGTACTCTCTTGCTCAAATAATCCAACTCCTTAGTTTCGAAAAACATTTGAGCGCGAACGGCCGGCAGGTGCCCTCACACCTGCCGGTCTGTTTTAGAACAGGAAAACCTCTTCGTAAGCGTAATCAAAATTGCCGAGTGTGTTCTCGTTGATCTCGGGTGCATTGAAAAACTCACTAAAGGCCGTTCCAAAAATGTCGAGATACGATTCGGGCGGTGCTCCAAACTGGGAGAGCACTTTTGCAACTCCGTCATCACGGAAGTAGCCAAGGATCTCCTTTGTAATGTCATCATAGACATCGAGAGGAGCATCGAGAACAAATGGTGCCGCACCTTTGATAGGGCAGAACGTATTTGCTGCTTTGACTGTCGTTAGGAACTGGATCCAGTCCTTGGCGATCTTTCTGTCGACACCAATCGGAAGAACAAAACAGTCTGCGTGCCCGATGAAAACGTCGTCCGTTCCCGGGAAGGGCTGATAACCAAAATCTACGTTGGGAACCATGTTCATTGAAGTGAAATGGCCCTTTGCCCAGTCTCCCATGACGTAGAAGACGGCCTTTCCAGTAGCCATAAGATCGGAAGCCTGGTCCCATGTTAGAGCCGACCAGTCATTGTTTACGAATCCGTTAACGATAAGGGTTCTGAGAACTTTGAGAGTTTCAATGAAGACTTCGGATTCGGAAGGCATCGTCTTGCCGGCATAGTAATCGACTAAGAAATCCGCACCTCCGCCGGGAAGGGCGCTGTTTACTGCTTCGAAAAGGGTTCCAAGCCAGAATTGCTGTCCCATGCCAGCTCCAACTGCAAGAGGAATGTAGCCTTCGGCCTTTATTCTCGCACAGACTCCGAGGAATTCGTCAAGACTCTTGATAGGCATCTCGATCCCGAGCTCCTCGACGAGGTCGACATTGTACCAGAGGCAGTTGTTCTGCATCAGATTCAGAGGCACCCCGTACATGACTCCATCGACTCTTCCCCATTCGTAAACGTCCTCGGGGATGTTGTAACCCTTGATCAGATCATCGATCGGTTGGAGAACACTGACGAAGGAGCTTATCATACCGTGTCCGTAAGTAATCTGGAAAGTGTCTGGTGGATTTCCGGCCATGATCATCGTCTTGATCTGCGCGCGGAGAATACCACCGCCGCCTCCCGCTACCGGGTTCTGAACAATAGAATACTCAGGGTGCTCATCGATGAATGCTTCGAAGAGTGCATCGATTGCCTCTTTCTCTCCACCGGCAGTCCACCAGTGGTAAACAACCAGCTCGTTTGCAGAGCTGCCGAAAGCCGTTGCCCCGGCAAAGAGCAAGCAAAGTACCGTCAAAAGCACTACTCCACGTTTCAACTGTCATCACCTCTCTTCAAATTCGGGCTATAAGACGCCCGTTTCTATATCTAGATACTTTCTCAAAGCCATCAACGCTCCCCCGAAAATGGGCCCCTCTCTGTCATCAAGAGCGGATTTCATAATCTCCATAGAGGATTGATCAAAGAGAGCAATGCTTTTCAGCTTCGCTCTCAAAGACGGCAGCACTCTATCCCAGTATTCTTCGAGGGCACCACTGATTACCACTAGATTGGGATCGAGACCGTTGACTATGTTCATGAGGCCGACCGAGAAAAGCTCAATGTAATCCTCCAGGCGATTTTCGCGGACGAAGCCGTCCAGTTCTCTCGAGCCGACCATCGTCAGCCAGCAGCCTTTTCTTCCGCAGGAACATTCCGGACCATTGGGATCTATTGACATGTGGCCGAACTCGCCCGCAATATGATTGCTTCCCACGTACAGACTTCCATTTATGTAGAGACCAACACCAACCCCCTCCTTTACTAGAACATAAACGATGTTGGAGAAACTATCGGGAATGTCCTGATTCAGCGCAACTTCGGCAAGAACCCCCAGCTTCGCATCGTTGTTTATCGAAACTCCGCAAACAATACCGTTCAGCCTGAGCCGTTCCTCTACGAGTTCCGCGAGAGGGAGATCGGTCCAGTGGAGCAACGGGACGTTTATAGCAGTTCTGAGATCACTTCTAACGAGTCCGGGAACGGAGATTACCACCGAGACAGGCGATTCTTTCCCCGTTCCGCAGAAATCCGAAAGACAGTCCACCAGTTCAGAGGCGAATCTCTCGGGACTCTTTGATGTCGTTATCTCACACTTGTCAGTCATCTTCATCGAAAGATCTACCTTTGCTACGATCGTTGTCGCCAGTCCAACATCTACGGAAATGACGAAGGCCTTCTCGGGATTGAATGAAAGAAGCTCCTGCCTCTTGCCCAGCCCCGAAGAGGTCTTACCCGTCTTCACAATGTAGTTTTCGCTCATGAGTAATCCCACAAGCTTGCTCACGGTCGGCTTGCTTATCCCGGTCAATCGCGAAATGCTTGTTCTCGATACTGGCTGGTATCTAAACACTACGTCTATAATTGTCTTCAAATTTCTTTCTCTGAGTTCGGAAGGAACTCCCGCTGATCTTCTCTCAGTAAATGACAATGAATGCCTCCATATTAGTTAGTTTCTGAACCTAAATTATTCTAGCAAATTCCACGGTCTTTTCGAAAACACTCTTTTGGATAGAACGGATTAAACATCGGGAAATAAGGGAAGTTCATCGGGCGAGATCGCATCTCAGGAAGTCTGTTGAGGGATAAGAAACTATAAACTGAAGTTCCCGAACTAGATAAAGGAGAAAGCACTATCTGAAAGGATTTCAGAGAAATGAAGCGGTTATTTCTGTCTACGTTTGCTGAGTTGTTTCAATCCGACAAGTTCAAGAGCTTTCCTCTGTACCTCGTTGGGAGTTGTGATTATCGTGAATGAAGGTATCTCCGGTACAGCAGGTACCCTCGCATCGTTACAGACAATCGTACTCATTTCAGATAGAAGAGTCTGAAAGCTGTGTACCGGTGTTCCGTCACTCAGCTTCTTCTTTCTCGTCTTCTCAAGAGCGCTTTCGGATCTTGTAGCCTGTAGTACATGTTCTCTATCGGTATATTCGTCAGTGAAGATCATGCTCTTCCATGACTCTCTCAAATGCCATTCAACATAATACGCTAGCATGCAGAGAAATATGTGGGCCCTTACTCTCTTCTCAAGCCAGTGGTGTATTGGTCGTATCTTCAGATCCACTCCCTTTAGCGTCCTGAATGCCCTCTCAACTAATGAAACGGCGATTTTCTTGGAGAGATTGCCATTCGATCTGTCCAGAAAAAAGCAAGTCACCTCTAAGCAGGCGAGACTTTCTCAGAAGAATGAAGAGCAATTATTTGCGACAAACCCAGGAGGGCCATCGACTTTTCGTATTAGGAAATACTCTAGATTAACTCTCCACAAATATACATTGCAGTGCTGAAGCCTACCCCTTACGCAATAAGTATGACTTTATCGCCCTCGCCGAGCGTTTGCCGGCTCCCATCGCTTCTATTACCGTTGCAGAGCCCGTAACGATGTCTCCGCCGGCAAAGATGCCTTCGTCAACCCTGCCGCTGGCTTCATCGGCATCGATGTTGCCCCATTTGTTCAGTCTTATAGTTGGGAAACCGGCCTTCAAAATGGCATTTGGAGTCTGACCGATTGCTTCGATGACCATGTCAACTTCCATAATGAATTCCGATCCTTCAACCTGTATCGGTCTTCTTCTCCCCGAATCGTCCGGTTCTCCCAGAGTCATCTTTACGCACTTCATCCCGGTGACGTTGTTGTTTATATCTCCTATGTACTCAACGGGAAGGGTTAGCCAGTGGAACACGATTCCCTCTTCTACGGCATGGTGATACTCCTCTATTCTCGCGGGCATCTCTTCTTCGCTTCTCCTGTAGACCACATGGACCTCTTTGGCTCCGAGCCTCTTTGCAGTTCTTGCAGCGTCCATCGTCACATTTCCGGCTCCAATCACGGCCACTCTGTCTTTTATTTTTACTGGTGTGTCGTACATCGGAAAGAGATAGGCCTTCATCAGGTTTGTCCTCGTGAGATATTCGGAAGAGGAAAATATGTTGTTGAGATTCGATCCCGGAATCCCCATGAATCTCGGGGCGCCTGCGCCGATACCTATGAAGACGGCATCATATTCGTTTTTGATCTCTTCGAATGGAATCGTTCGGCCGACGATCTGGTTGAAACGGAATTCAACTCCCAGGCTCTTCACAAATTCGACTTCCTTTGCGACGATCTCTTTAGGGAGCCTGAATTCGGGAATACCATAAACAAGCACACCTCCCGCCGTATGGAAGGCTTCGAAGACTGTAACCGAAAAACCCTCTTTCGCGAGATCGGCGGCGGCCGTCAATCCGGCCGGACCTGCACCGATTACAGCAACTCTCTTGTTTACAGACGGCTTCACGGTGGTCTCGAGTGAAATATTCTGATCGGCAACGAATCTCTCCAGTCTCCCTATTGCAACGGGCTCGCTGCCGGGAATCTTTCCTACGACGCAGGCCAGTTCGCACTGCTTCTCCTGAGGGCAGACTCGTCCACAGATGGCCGGAAGGTTGTTCGCATCTTTCAAGATTCTCGTGCTCTTCTCGATGTCACCCTCTCTAAGGGCCTTGATAAAACCGGGAATATCTATTCCAACAGGGCAACCGGCCACACAGGGTTTGTGTTTGCACTGGAGACATCTATTTGCCTCAGCGATTGCCTCTTCCTTAGTGTAGCCGAGGGCAACCTCCTCGAAGTTGTTAACTCTCTCCGAAGGGTCGAGTTCTCTCATTCTTACTTTGAACTTCTCAACCATCCTTCTCACCCAATTCACGTACGTATTTCTCAAGAGCAAGCCGTTCCTCTTCTCTGTACTGATACTGCCTTTTGATCAGCTCGTCCCAGTTAACCAATCGGCCGTCAAACTCCGGCCCATGAACGCAGGCGAACTTCATCTCGCCTCCGACCTCAACCCTGCAGGCGCCACACATTCCCGTGCCATCAACCATTATCGGATTGAGAGACACCCAGCAAGGTATGTCATTCTGGGAAGCGAGAAGAGAGACGAACTTCATCATAACCATCGGACCGATTGCCCATATCGTTGCTGGCGAATAATCTGCGATTACCTCTTTGAGCGGGTTCGTAACGGTTCCCTTAACTCCGGCAGAGCCGTCATCTGTAGAGAGGTAAAGCCTGTCAAGAAAGGGTTTAAACTCGTCGACCATAATCAGATGATCCTTGTTCGCCGCACCCAGTATACCGATTACCTCGTTTCCGGCAGATTTGAGAGCCCTTGCAACGGGAAACAAAGGAGCTATTCCCACTCCTCCACCAACAACACAGACCGTTCCAAGTTTCTCGATCTCGCTGGGATTTCCAAGGGGGCCGACTATATCGGCTACGGATTCTCCTTCGTGCATTGCACAGAGTTTATAGGTGCTCTTTCCAACGGCCTTCACTATTACCCTTACCCTGTCTTTTTCTGCCGACGCTATCGTGAGAGGAATTCTCTCGCCAAACTCGTCTATCCTTATTATCAGGAACTGACCTGGTTTTGCGTATCTGTAGATATCTGGATGAGAAAGCCAGATATCATACGTATCGGGAGCGATTCTTTTCTTTGAGAGAACTGCGTGCATTCAATCACCTCATCTTAATGATATCAGAATCCTTATCACAATATAGAAGTTATTAAACCTAACTAAAACTCTGAACTGGGGGAGATCCAGTAATTGAACTACCATCTCTTCTTCCCTTAGAAGAAGTCAGCATAATGTCATGTCAGAATCATTAAAAGTAGGAACATCTAACGGTCTTGATTCTCCGATCGAACTCTTTTTTCTCTTTACAGCGCTTTCTCTAATTCAAAGCCGATTGTACTTCCATAAACTTAACCGCTAGATTGCCGAGAACCTAATTTAAAGCCTGCCCAACGTTGTACGCTCTTCGGTACTATCAAGGCAGGAGAAAAACATGGAAAAAGATCGAAGAAGAAAGTCAAACTCACTGCGCTGTCCCTATTTCTTAGGATAACGAAAATAATTCTTCCTTGGTGCCAACAACTCACTTTTTGTTGTTGACGGCATTTTGTTAATCTAGGAGCTCTGAAAAGCTTTATAGGTGGCTGATCTGTCACAGGCTCTTCGGCGCATACATCTACAGCCATCTCCATTTCCGCGCAGTAAGGAGGAGAGGAAGGAACCTTGCCTTTCTATTGCTTTGGTCTACTCTCACCTTGACAATGATACTGATATCCAATACTGCCGTCACACTTATCCTCGTCGGAGTTGGCTCGGCCGTATCCATTCATCCGTTGAAACTGAAGATACTGACGGGCGAGATCCTTGAAAAAGTTAGGGAGGGCCTTAAGAATCCAGAGATGACCGACAAATACCCCGGCTCGAATGGCTGAGGCAACTCCAAAACGCCGGTGTTTTTTCATATCTAAAAGGTCTTCTAGACATTTGAAAGCTTTTGAGGTCTTCAAAATGGGTTTGGTATATACTGTCTGATTTATTCTTAGATAATGACTTTTTTTCGAATCAACATCACTCTCCGGAATCACGAATCTCTTCGAGAGTTCTACCGGTCTTTACGGAATCCGGTTCGGTGACCGTCGGGTTTCTCCTCGCATCGGCCTCCTCATCATTCATCTTTACGAGAAGCCATCTCGCTTTGCTACCTTTACCTGTTCTTATGAGAGCGTAACCGCCTCTAAGTTTCCGGCCTTCGAGCCATATTGTGATATGCCCGTCTTCTATCTGCTTTGAAATAGGATTCGATTCAGGGTCTTCCTTCAGATTTCTGTAGGTTCCCCGGTCCCATAGAAGGACCGTGCCGCCTCCGTACTCGCCTTCGGGGATATTTCCCTCGAAATCGCCGTATTCAAGGGGATGGTCTTCCGTGGGAACGGCCAGCCTCTTTTCCGATGGATCCGTTGAAGGTCCTTTGGGAACGGCCCATGACTTGAGAACCCCGTCGACTTCTATTCTAAAATCGTAGTGAAGTCTTGAAGCATCATGCTTCTGAATGACGAATACCGGCCTCTTTTTTGACCAGTCAATAGAGGCCTCTCTTCCATCGGGTTCCGATGTCTTGCTGAAATCTCTCTTTTTCGCGTATTTATCTAGTTTCTCTTCTCTTTCTTTCACTGTTCACCTCCTGACATGGCAACATACGTGAAAGCTGAAGTACCAAACCACTGAACAGAGGATATTTGGCCCAATTATACCAGCCGGAGATTGGCGGTTTTCCAAAAACAGAAGCTTCAACAATTCACGCCTTTAGTATTTTCAGCCTATGATAAGGGTTAAGGAACAAGATCTCTGATCTTCCCGTCGTCTTTCATCTTTCTGGCGAGATAGATGAACGGTGTGTCTAGAACGGCAACGACCCATTTCAGAATATAAGTGGACCAGAATATCTGCCACCAGACACCTGCCGGAAAGACTCCCGCAAAGGCAATGACAGTGAAGACGGCCGTGTCTATCAATTGCGAGATCATTGTACTCGCATTGTTCCTTATCCAGATGTGCCGTTTCTCGGGGAACCTCTTCTTCCAGAAGTCGTATGCCCACACGTCGTGCAGCTGAGAACACCAGTATGCGGCAAGGCTCGCAAGAGCGATGCGGGGAAGGAGACCAAATACCACAGAAAGGTGTTCTTGCGAAAAGTCTGAAGGGTGGGGCTCGAAGGCGAGCGCAATTTGCATTATCACAGTAACGGATATTAGAGAGAAGAATCCCACGTAGACGGCCTTCCTGGCTTCTTTCTTTCCGTGGTTTTCCGATAGGATGTCTGTAGCGAGGAAAGAGGTCGCATATACGATATTTCCGAGCGTGGCGGCCATCCAGAAGAGAGAGACTGTCTTGATAACCTGCACGTTAGCTATTATCGCGGCAATGGCTACCCATACGTAAAGGCCCGTCTTTCCCCACCATCTGTATGCTATGGTAATCAAAGCAAAGTTCACTACCAGCATTAAGAACCAGAGAATCTCATTCATCTATTTCTCCTTCTTCATATGATCTTGGAAACCTCAAAGCTCCCTTTCGCATTTTATCGCATAAAAGATCTTGAAACCACTGCTGTGAATCTTGGTTGAAATAAGAGCGAAAAGACCGGATTGCATTCACAGTGGAAGGAAAAACGTCACTAGAAGCGGGAAGCGCTTACTAAGACTATGCCAAGAAGCGGCCGGATCAGGTCGTCAAGAAAACACCGTTACCCTGAGAACTTCGCGTGTTCAAGTGTATTCCTCAATAAATCGCTACCGGATGAGCAATTCAGTTGCGGTCGACGAGATCCGACGATTTAGGCTCATCCAAGATCTCCTCGATTTCTTCCAGTTTTTCGTTTACCTCGGCAAGTGCTTCTATCTCCCTGACTTTGGGTAGCAGTCTGCTTTCAAAGGAGCCCACCCCATCATTGTAGGCCTTTACGGCGTTTTTGAGATGGCCCTGTAATCTGCTGTAATGGGAAAAAAAGACCCGAAATCTTTCATAGAGTTCCTTAGAGGCTTGAACGAGACGCTCGGCATTTTCTGTAAGACTGTACTGCTGCCATCCATATGCAACGGACTTGAGCAATGCAACTAGATTGACGGGAGAGGCGATCAGGATCTTTCTTGAAACGGCATATTCGAAAAGTTCAGGATCTGCGAGAAAGGCGGCGTTGATTGCCGATTCCAGAGGAACAAACATGACAACAAAATCGGCCGTTCTACTGAAGGCCTCCGAGTATTTTTTACCGGCAAGCCTGTTGACGGTATCGCGGACATTCTTCGCGTAGTTACCCATGAGATGCTTTCTAAGAGATTCGTCTTCTTCTTCCAGCGCGGTCAAATAACTATCCAGCGGCACTTTGGCATCGACGGGAATGAAGGCGTTATTGGGCAGCTTCACTATCATGTCCGGTCTACCGTTATCGATAGACTCCTGTTCCACAAAGTCAACATGTTCGGTCATCCCGCTGAGCTCAACAATGCGGCGAAGCTCTATCTCGCCCCAACGGCCGCGTGTCGATCTGTTCCTCAAGGCGCTCTTGAGATCCGTTACGCCCTGTCTGAGGTCGGTGTTGGCTTCGGAAAGCATTTTCAGCTGCTCTTCAAGAGCTTTATAAGCTCCTTCCCTTTTTGATTCAAGATCTTTAACATTTTTCTCGAGCTTTTCAAGATTGTCTCTTACCGGGCTGACAAGGCTCTCAAAATCCTTTTTCTGACTTCCCCAGTCTTCTTTCTGGAGTTTCAGTAGGCCAGAGAACTTGTCGTTTGCCTGTCGAATAAAGTTTTCAGTACTGGAATTCAAAACGTCCGAGGAAATAGCCTTGAAAGTCTCTTCAAGTTCCTCCTTGGCAGAAGTCAGCCACTGGAGCTTCTCATCTCTATCCGAGACATCCCTTTCGAGATCCTTAAGGCTGAGTTGTAGCTCCTGGTTCTTCTTGATGCTCCGGGATAATCTTCTTATAGATGCAATTGCGAAGAGAAAGGAGATCAGTGTAACTGCCGACAGAATTATCAGGGCGATAAGCATACTTAACCCTCCATCCGTAACGAGACGGTCTATCCGCCATCAAATAAAAACGTACAAAACAAATAAACGAATGAATACCTAAATATTATAGCAATTCATCTAGCTGCAGTCAAAACAGGCAAAAAGCTTGAAAGAGATGGAAGCGGGAAATCTCTCTTATTTTTCGTCTTCCCAACCTGTTAACTGTCGATCCTCATCAAGAAAAGAAACCAATGAACCACTCAAGAAACGAGTCTTCTTGCCAGTTCGACCGCTCCCGAGCTGTCTGGAGAATAGCCGTCTGCCCCGATCTCCTCGGCATAGGTCTGGCTGACAGGGGCCCCGCCTATCAAGACCTTCACACAGTCCCGAATACCTGCCTTCTTAAGTTCTTCGATAACTCTGGGCATATTCAGCATGGTGGTTGTCAACAGGGCTGAAACAACAAGAATATCGGGCTTCGCATCTCTGGCTGCCTCAACGAACTCTTCGGGCTTCACATCAACGCCGAGATCGATTATCTCGAAGCCCGCTCCCTTGAGCATCATACAGACGAGGTTCTTTCCAATATCATGGAGATCTCCTTCTATGGTACCGGCGACTACCTTCCCGATCTTCTTGACTCCCCCGCTTACGAGCAGTGGCTCGATAAGGTCCATGCACTGGTTCATCGCTTTGGCGGCAACAAGGACCTCGGGAACGAAATACTCGCCCTCCCTGAAGAGCTTTCCAACTTCGTCCATCCCCGGAATAAGCGCTCCATCCAGGATTTCCTTCGCGCTGAGGCCTTCAGCCAGAGCCTCTTCAGTGGCCACCCCGGCCTCTGCCGGCATTGTCTCGATTATCGCGTTCCTTATCTTCTCCAGACTTTTCATTTTCAACCTCCCGTACATTTATCTATGATCAAAGAGCTTGTATAAAAAAAACGCAGTGAAAAGAATCGCTTCAACGCTTTTCTCCAAACAGTCTATCTATTACCTTTTTCACGGTAGTGATACCGCTTATTCTGTGTACCTCGCTTCCGCAAAAGGCGAACCCGTTTTCGAGATCTCCCTTGCACGCATTCATAAGTGCCTCAGCAATGCAATAAGGCGCTTCTCTGTAATTACATGTCTTTATGCATTGAAAAGCACATATGAAGGGCTTTCTTTTCCCCTCCTCAACATCTTCTATGAACTTGTTCCTGATCGCTCTTCCGGGCATTCCCACGGGACTCTTGATAATCGTGATATCTTCGCTGCGCGCATCGACGAATGCCTGCTTGAACCTGTAGTCTGCATCGCACTCTTCCGTGGCAACAAAGGCAGTTCCCACTTGAACGGCAGAAGCTCCCAGCTTGAAGACTCTCTCGACATCATCTCTGTCAAATATTCCCCCGGCCGCTATCACAGGTATGTTCTTCCCGGTATCCCGTTTCACTTGATCCACAAACCTTCTAATTTCGGGTACTGTCTTCTCGAGCGAACTTTCTTCAGAGAAAATCTCCTCAACTCTGTATCCGAGGTGGCCGCCCGCCTTTGGTCCCTCCACAACGAAACCGTCGGGGATGTACTTGTACCTGCTAAACCATCTCTTGAATATTACAGTCGCAGACTTCAGAGATGAGACTACAGGAATGATAGCCGTTTCCGATCCTTCCTCGAGATAAGAGGGAAGATCTAGAGGCAGTCCTGCGCCAGAAATGATTATGTCTATCTTCTCCTTCACGGCCGTTGCCACCATCTCTGCGTAGTTTGTGAGGGCCACCATTATGTTTACTCCCAGAACCCCTTTAGTCTTCTCCCTTGCCCTTCTTACGGTATTCTTGAGGCCATCGATGCTTGCCTGCCTGAAATTTTTTCTGTAACCGTCAACCGTCATACCGATACCTGCCGTCCCAATAACCCCTATTCCACCTTCAGAAGCAACGGAAGCGGCAAGGTTGTCCAGAGATATCCCTACGGCCATTCCACCCTGAATAAGGGGCAGAGATGCCTCATGATTCTTTATCCTGAAAATCTCTATGTCGTCACATCCTCTCGATGCCAAAAACTGTGCATGATTCATAATAACCTAATTTGATGACCAAACTATTCTACTTTGAAAAGAATTCGATTAAGAACCTGCCGATTACTCTTTTTTCCATTTGACTCATCCCTGTTCCGATGAAAGATCGCAGAGAAACCTGTGAATCTCCACCATCGCCAGTGTATCCATCTTGCAGTATTCCAGCATATCTCTTCTTATTTTCTCTATCTCTGACTCTCTGTAATTTCCCAGAGCCATATTTACGAAAACATACCTGGCATCGTCACCGTTGTGGATAAACAGCCCTTCATAACCAACACCTTCCACAAGTGCAGGAAGAAGTTTTTTGATCGAGAAGCTGCCCCCAAAGTCGGGATGATATATGTGGTCCTTCACAAGGAGTTCTGAATCTACAAATTTCTCCGAGAAGGATATGAGCTGTTCTGAAAGCTCTGGGAAATCCTTGTATCTGTTAGACAGCCATCTGAGAATATTTCTCTCGACGGAAGCATGGTGTGCCATAAGTGTTCTGCAGTCCTTCAGGTCCTCAACAAGCCTTTCGGCCAGCAGAAGACTCTCATCTCTCGAAGGATTGTTGAAGAGAAACTCCCTGTGTTCCAGGACGCCCGAGACTTCCCTTCGAATGTGCAGTGAATACTGATACGGAATCCCCTCGTAGGGAGCCAGTCCATCGTACAGGGGGATAACCGAGGCGGCAGTCTCGAAATCGAGATAACCTATCGGATACTTGAGACTGTTCAGCTTTTCACGCAGTTCTTCGGGTTCGTCAAAGACTATCCTTCCCGACTTGGCTCCGCGAAAGACTCTTTGCAGGAGTGGTTTGTCGCCGAGTGCCTCTTGCGGAAGCTCTTCTAGATAGAAGTATCCCTTCTCGATCAAAGCATCTGTCTTGTCGGCACCCAGTCTGGGAAGTTCAAAGATGCTTTGTTTCCTTTCCAGGCCGAAGCATCTTCGAAGATGCTCGCAGTCCCTGCATTTGTATCCCAGTGAGCCGGAAGGGATCAATGTTGAAGTCAGGATAGCTGAGGCAGATTCGAGTTTGGCCTTTATCTCGATTTTCTGCTCCGAGACCTCGTTAGTAACATCTATGATCTCAAAGAGCTTCCGGTCGTCATCGCCCTTGCGATACATCCTTGAGATCATTATCAAACATGCTTTCTTGACTCTGTAACCCGAGTTTTCTATGACAGATACCGTGTAAGAGAGATCCCTTATGTAGTCCTTTGTGTTAGATGAACCGGCAAGGCTGGACTTGACCTCGAAGACATCCAGTGCCTCGCCCTCTTTTCTCACAACATCGGCCCTGGAGACGAAATCGCCACTGATAAAAGCAGGTTCGAAAAGAGTTACAGACTGCCTGTCGCCGATAATCCGTTCGGTTATGAAGGAGGCCTCAAATGGATCCGGTTCTTCTATCAGAATGCCTTCAGGAAAGAGACTTCTCGCCCTTCTCCCGACCTCGAGGCCTTCCTTCATCCTGAAATCCTCTGCGATGGTCGGCGTGAATTCCCGAGGTTCATTCCTCTCGATCCATCCCCTGACGGGGCAATAGTCGTACTCAAGAAACATCTTCTTAGTAATAAGTCTCATCTGGCTTCACCTCGAGGCATGAAGAGAGTTGAATGCAGGGCATCAGACTCATCTCATGATGATTATAACAGTACCGATCGGTACGGTTCTTAGGCTTTCTTTCGTAAGTTGATTATTCCCGTAAATGCAGGTACACATCCGTCGAGGCCGTAAAGCTTCATAATTAAATCCACTCAAGCGAGAGGCTTCATTTGAGATGTGAATTGATGCTAGAATGTTTTTGATGAATACCCGATACACTTGAATCCGATCGGAGCTTGAGAAGTTTTGAGCCTTTGAAAAAATGGGGAGGGATCTACTTGAAACCGGCACCCGATTTCACAGTGATTCTGGGCGTCTTCAGGCGTAACGGAGAACCTTGCAGAGTTCCTTTCTTTGAGCTCTTTGCCGACGATGAAATAATGGAAGAAGTTATGGGCTACAAACTTGCAAAAGTAGAAGAGGATCCCGACAGATACTTCGACCAGCTGGTCGGTTTCTATAAGGAAATGGGATATGACTACGTTCCCTTCTATCAGGCTCCGCGCTTTCCAACTCCCGATTACATCCATGGTGAAGACACGGCCACATACAGGAGAGAAAGCAGGAAGTGGATGAATGAAAAGGGTGGCCCTATCAAGACCCTGAAAGATCTCCAGGAAGCTGACTGGCCGAAGCCAGAGGAAGCTGTTGACTTTGACCTTTTCCGTAAGCTGGGAGACCACCTTCCCGAAGGAATGAAAGTAGTTGGAGGTGCTTCCGGTGGGCCATTTGAGCACTCCAGCTTCCTGATGGGTGTCGAAAATCTCTCCATGGCCGTTTACGAGGATCCCGAGCTGGTCAACACTCTCAACGAAAAGATCGGCAATGTTCTGGTCGGAGCCGCGAAGATAATCTCTTCGATGGACTGCGTGGGAGCATACTGTTTTGGAGACGATCTGGGATACAAGACATCGACCATCTTCTCTCCGAGACATCTCAGAAGACTTGTTTTCCCGTGGTACAAAGAGATAGCCAGTGTGGTACATGCAAACGGTAAACCCTTTGTCCTTCACAGTTGCGGCAACTTAACCACTGTGATGGACGATATCATAGGCGCCGGTGTCGATGCAAAACACTCCTTTGAAGACCAGATAATGCCCGTTACCGAAGTGAAGAGAAGATGGGGCGAGAGAATTTCGATCCTAGGAGGAATAGATGTTGATTTTCTATGCCATGCCTCCGTCGAGCAAGTTAGGAAGAGAACGCTCGAGACTCTCGAACAATGCGCTCCGGGAGGCGGGTATGCTTTAGGCACGGGCAACACCGTCGCCAACTACATCCCGGTGAAAAACTACCTGGCAATGTTGGAGGCCGGAAATGAATTCAACTCTCGCTAGATACTTCGAACCGGCTTTCGATTCGGTCCGTTCATGGTAGAACGCGAGAAAAACATCGCAGTTTTGAAAGGCATTCCTTTCGATATAGATTTGGCTTCGCTTGGAGAAAGCCTGCGGATCAGAGCCGGTTCTGAGGAAGAGGTTACTTTCAAAGAGCTCGTCGAGTGCGCCCGCAAAACCGCCAACCCAAAGGCAATCTACAGGACCTGCTTCGTCGACTGCGTTAACGGAGACGAAGTTACGATAGAAGGTGTTCGCTTCGAGAGCCGTCTCCTGTCGAAAAAACTCCATTCGGTAGGCAGAGTCTTCCCGTTCGTCATAACTTCCGGACGAGAACTTTACGAGTACCCGCTCGATCGTGCAGACTTTCTCAAGATCTTTCTCTGGGATAGCTTGCTGGAGCACATACTCAGTGAGGCAGCCGAATTCATGAGAAGGGAGATTTCAAGGAATAACCTGATCGAAAATCTAGTTTGGATGTCTCCGGGTTCGGGTGATGCGGAGATCTGGCCTTTGCAGCAGCAGAAGGAGTTGTTTTCCTTGATTGGAAATGTGAAGGAGGAAATTGGGGTCGAACTGAAGGAATCTCTTCTCATGATTCCGACGAAATCGATTTCGGGAATCGCCTTTCAATCCGAGAAGGATTACAGGAGCTGCATGGTTTGCAAAAGGGTTAACTGTAATTACAGGAGCGCACCATATGATGAGAAGCTGAGGAACTCCCTTGAATAGAATGGCCCAATCTTGCCGCCAACAAAGAGCCCGCTGCAGTGTAGCTATCGAGTGAAGGGATAGGCTAAATAGAATAGAGGATACCGATGAGGAGAGAAGATAAATAATGAAAGAAGCTGTGCATAAGGTCATATTCCTGCCTTCGCAAAGAACGGTGACGGCAAAGAGAGGCGAGATTCTGCTCGATGTTTTGAGAAGGGAGTCTCAGCCCATAAGTGCCGTATGCGGGGGAAGGGGGAACTGCGGAAAGTGCAAGGCCCTTGTAGCTGAAGGAAGCGAGGCCTTCCCACTAACCCTTACCGAGGCAAGACTTCTGACACGAGACGAGATTGCGGCCGGATACAGGCTGAGCTGCCAGTTCAAAGTCATGACCGATGTCAGAGTCAAAACGGAGGATCCGGCAGTGGATTCTGCAGTTTCCAAACCGCCTCTTCCGAAGGCCTTGATGCGAGAGATATCCCCATTGGTTAGACTCGAAGAGTTTTCTCTTTCAAGGCCGGATATCCATGACCAGGCTTCAGACTATTCAAGACTGATCAGTGCTCTCGTTACAGAAAAGCCCCGGATTGACAGACTGAATCTACTGAGAAGGCTTCCCCATATTATTAGGGAGATAGATTACAGAGGCCGGGCCGTCATGTACGGAAGTGAAGTAATAGACATACTACCTTTCTCTGACGAAAGAGGGATCTTCGGCGTCGCTATCGACATCGGCACGACAACTCTCGCAGTTTACCTGGCGGATCTCAAGTCGGGAGAGATTCTTGCTGTTCGATCTGCCCCAAATCCCCAGTCTTCATATGGCCAGGATGTCATTTCCAGGATAGATTACACAATAAAGAGAGCCGAAGGAATCGATGAACTGAGAATAGCAGTTTTGAAAACACTCAATAAGCTGATCGACGATCTTTGCAAGGAAAGCGAAGTATCGAAGGAAAGGATCTACGATACTTCGATAGTGGGAAACACGACAATGATCCACATCCTTCTTGGAATAAGCCCCGAGAGAATCGCCTCCTCCCCTTTCATACCGGTATTCACGGGAGGAAAGGTATTCGAGTCACGGGAATTGGATCTAGAAGAGTCCATTCCAAATTCGAAAATCTACATAATGCCCGGAATCTCCGCCTATGTTGGCTCGGACATCACAGCCGGTATTCTTTCGTCGGGATTTATCGAAGATTCCGGCAACGTTCTCCTCGTAGACATCGGGACCAACGGGGAGATGGCCCTCAAAAAGGGCGACAGAATCTTCGCCTGCTCCACAGCGGCAGGTCCGGCATTCGAAGGAGGCAATATTAGTCAGGGAACTATTGCCAGGCCGGGAGCGGTCGATCATGTATGGCTCAATGGAGAAGGTATCGGGTTCAGTACGGTGAATGGGTCGAAGGTCTCTGGAATCTGTGGTTCGGGACTGATAGACGCGATTGCCGTAATGATTGATGCCGGTATTCTTACTGAATCGGGACGAATCAAAGGAGAGTACTTCGAGCTTGAAGGCCCAACGGGTAGAGTGCGTATAAACAAGAGAGATATTCGTGAAGTGCAGCTTGCAAAGGCAGCCATTCGAGCGGGAGTATCCATCTTGATGAACCGGGCCGGCATCGAGACACGAGACATCGACAGGATTTTACTTGCCGGAGCCTTCGGGAACTACATCGACCCCGAGAACGCTCTGCGAATAGGCATGCTTCCCAATGTCCCAGTCGAAAGAGTTTCACCCGTCGGTAATGCGGCCGGTCTCGGGGCAGTTCTGGCAGTTCTGGACAGCGGGATTCGAGAGAGAGCGGAGAATCTTAGCAACAACATATACTACGTTGAACTATCTGGCAGAAAGGATTTCAACGAGATTTTCGTTGACAATCTTGCCTTAAGGGAGGGATAAGCAATGGCCTTCAATAGATCAATCATACCTTTGCTCGGCGCGCCGGGCGCAAGGCTGACGGGAACGAAGCTCAAAGAGAATCTCACAAACGCGAAAATCCAGTTTAGCTCTTTGACCAAGCTTATGGAGGAGTTTCAGCCAGACGGGATCTTCTTCATGATGGATCTGACGGTCGAAGCCGAGGCGTTAGGACTGGAAGTCGGCTTCCCCGAGGATAACAATCCCTACGTGAAGGAACATCCAATAAAGGGACCGGACGAGCTGTCCTCAGTGGTAAACTCCTGGAGCGGCGTATCCGGGAGAATGAGGGTCTTCACAGAGGTTGCGGATAAAATGGCAAGAGAACTGCCGGGAAAGAGGGGCAGCTACGTTATAGGCCCACTTAGCCTCGCAGGAGAGTTGGTTGGGGTTACAGACCTCTGTATGAAACTGATAGAAGATCCGGCTTTTGCAGAGAGCGTAATTGACTTCTCCTCAAGGGTTGTAAGTGAATATTCGAAAGCGCTAATCGACCACGGCGCAGACATGATAGCCGTTCTCGAACCGACGGCGGTGCTTTTGTCTAAGAGACAGTTTAAACGTTTTGCGCTTCCCTATTTTGAAAGGCTAAGATCCGAGCTTTCAAAACCTTTGATTTATCACATCTGTGGAGACACGGAACACATAGTAGAACCTATGGGCGCCAGCGGCGCCTACGGATTGAGCCTCGACAGCATGGTGGACCTGAAGGCTGCAGCGGAGAGAGTTCCCGAGAATGTTTTCATCATTGGAAACATAGATCCTGTTAAGGTCTTTCTTCAGTCAAATGAAGAGGAAGTCGAAAGAGAGACTGAAAAACTTCTAGAGAAAATGAAGGACGTACCCAACTTCATTTTAAGTTCCGGGTGTGACATCCCACTGGAGACACCTCCAGAAAACATCTCAGCCTTCTTCAGAGCCGGCAGAAATTATCGTTCGTAGCAAAACGTCTCAAGTCTAGAACAAGAGCAGTTTCTTCAGCGGGTATTATTGAGAACCGTATTCGTATGCGCACTCGAAAAGTCTGAAGATCTTTTCGGGTGGTACTTCGGCCTGAATGTTGTGGATGGGAGAAAAAACGAAGCCTCCCCCAGGAGAAAAAATGTCGATGCGGCGGCGAATATCGTCCTCAAGGTCCTTTAGTGTTCCGAAAGGCAGGACGTGCTGTGTATCGCATCCCCCTCCCCAGAAGACGATATCTCTTCCAAATTCACTCTTGAGCCTTTCCGGCTCCATATTCTTCGCGTTGGTCTGAACCGGATTCAGTATCTGAACACCGACTTCTATGAAATCTGGTATGAAGGTATAGACAGACCCGCAGGAGTGAAGAAAGATGAAAAGATCGGGTTTCTTCCTATGAATGAAGTCGCACAGGGTCTTAAGTCTAGGTTTGAAGATAGATCTGAAAATTCGTGGCGATATCGCGGTGTTCTCCTGGATGCCGTAATCGTCGCCGATCTGAATAATATCTATATCGTCTCCCAGGGCAGAGAGATACTTCTCCAGATCTACAAGATAGGTCTCTAGAAGACGGTCAAGAAAGAACTCCATGAGAGACCGATCGGTAATAAGCCTCTCCATGAACTCCTGGTACCCGAACATTGAATGGCCGGCCTCAAGGAAGTTCCCCCCGAAAGCCCCGATCACAGCGCAGTCTGTTGATTCGCGTATTCCCGTGAGCTGAGCCTTCAAGAACTCGATTTCCTCGCCAGTCAATCTTGGCATAACAAGGGCCGAGATCTCCTCTTTTCGCCCGGCATGGGCCAGGGGAAAGTAACTCCTGTCGAAGTAGTGGCCGCCCCGGGGCATTGTCGCAACTTCGACACCGTCCCTCTCGATTACGAGTGAACCGTCCTCTTTCACTTTCGGGTCGAATCCATCTGGAAAGAGGTATTTCGACCCATCATCGAAGATGTCTCGCCCGTTCCAGGAATCGATTCGAGTTCCAAAGCCTCCATTCAGTCTCTTAAGTTCGATCGAATCGGAATGGACTTCTCTTCTGATCTCATCATCGACAGAGGCAAGCATCTGATGAACATCGAAAACCTTTACTGGAAGATCACGGTAACCGAGATAATCGACAAACCTCCTGTAAGCTTTAGCATGAATACCAGTCGACCTCATTCCTCCCAGATCGATTGGAACACGATCAGGTTCGCAGTGTTTCAACGTTTTCAACACCCTATCTCGTGAAGTCATCTGGTTCCTCTCCTTTCAAATTTTTCTCCCCCTGAGATTCCACGAATCAATTATGCCTGAGATAGACTATATTGCGTCACTACTCCAGGATATACAAGGAGGGTTCATCTCTAAGTGCAGAGTAGCATGAACGAATGAGAGGTCAATTTCTAAGACATCTTCTGAAGAATGTTCAGCAACTCACTGATTATTGCAAATCGACTCTAGCAGCTCAAATCTAAATAGAAAAGCAATATAGTGATTTTGATCAATTTGTCAAAGCTCAATCGATCAAGTATAGCGAAGGCTATAACAGTCTATTTTCGCTTTTTTTGGCAATAGCCGGCGTCGTCTCAAAATATCATTCGCTATTCGGTGATGTACATGTTGATTCGCTTTTCATTTCAAACTTATTTAATTAAGCTTAGTGGACTTATTAACGAAATACATGTGACTCTTCCGAAGCAAATGCGGCTCACATTCTTATTCTCCTTAATCTTCGAATCGAAAGATAATGTCGTTAATTCGTGAAGTAGACTGAAACAATAGAGATGCTGACTTCATATGCCACTGGAATGGCAAATCATGGAGGTGTTCAAAATGCTTCTGAAAAAGAACCGTTTTGTCTTGTTGCCAGCAGTTTTCCTTATCCTTTTGCTTTCTGCGTGTCCATTCAACCCGCCAAACAAAGTTCCTGTTTGGTTTCTTCCCATAGGAGATCAGATTGTGGAAGAAACCAAGACTCTGGAAATTCTGCTTACAGACCACATTTCAGATGAAGATGGCGATATTTTAAGCTTCTCGGTAACTGGAAAGGGAAGTGTTGTTGGCGCTCTATATTCCTATACTCCGGACATCGGCGAATCTGCACTTGAATTCGAGGAAGAAGCGGTATATCCAGTTACGATCACTGCAGACGACGGAAAGGGCGGAACGGCAAGTGAAAGCTTCAACGTCACCGTTATGTCCACGAACAGACCTCCAGTCTGGATAACGATTCCAAATAAAACTGTGCAGGAAGGTTCCACTCTTACAGTTCTGCTTACAACCTACGCCAGCGACCCAGATGGAGATGTTCTTACATTCGATATTCTTGAAGGTCCCGGTGAGATCAACGGAAACAACTATGAGTACTCTCCCTCCTATGAGGAAGCCGCGGTAAGGTTTGAAGAAGCAGCAGTCTATAGTGTTGTGCTAAGAGCTGTTGACTCAAAAGGAGCAGAGGCGACGACAAGTTTTTCTGTAACCGTTACCAATAGTAACAGAGTTCCCGTATTATCGATCCCTTCCCCACAATATGTTACAGCCGGAACGACATTATCTCTGGACATCTCCACATTCGCAAGTGATCCCGATGGAGATTCGCTTACCTTCTCCAAAGTCGCTGGTGTTGGAGCTGTGGCCGGTAGCACCTTCACTTATTCTCCGTTGTTAAGTGACTCAGGAACAAGAAACGCGACGATCAGAGCAAATGATGGAAATGGAGGCCAAACCGACCAGACATTCGATATAATCATCAATCCAAGTGGAATAAACAACCCACCGAATACCCCTTCGAATCCCAACCCTGCCAGTGGGGCACTTACACAGCCAGCCAATCTTACACTCTCTTGGATCGGCGGAGATCCGGACGGCGATGCGGTTACATATGACGTGTATTTCGGTACCTCTCCAACGTCTCTTGTGTTCAAAACAAACAGGAGTACAACTACTTACCCTACCGGTACACTGAGCAGTTCAACTTATTACTACTGGCGCATTGTTGCGATAGACAGTAAAGGAGCCACAAAGACCGGCCCTGTCTGGAGTTTCCGTACTGCGCCAACAAAAGCCTTTGAAGAGACTTTTGAGACATATTCTACAGGAGCTATTACAGGTTCATTCGGGAAATGGCACTACATTGAGTCTGGTAGTGTGCCCAATCCTTTCATTACAACGATTAGCAGTCACGGCAAAGTCATCGGCTTCTACGGTGGAACCGGGGGTTACTCCGTGGTCTACACTTCATCGGTGAAACCCATAAAGCTTGGCTATCTAGAATACGACATCAGGTTGAGTTCCTCCACAGCACCCAAATGGGGCTGGATTGCGCCAAACAACACTAATGCATTCACAGGAATAGGATATTTAGGAGGAAGCCAGGCAATAATCTGCTGGACAAATTCAGGTGGTTCTTACCATTCCGAGAAAGTAATGAATATCTCACCTGGAGTTTGGTACAAAGTGAAGGTTGTTTTCAATCACACAACGGGAAACGCGGCAGTATATGTAGATGGCACATATAAAAGGAGTTTCGTCTATGGCACAGTATCTGCCGGAACAAATGGAGTCAGGATGACAACGAGCAATAGTTTCCTGTCATATATAATGTTCGACAATATTAGCCTGTGGGCAACGGATGCAGGGTATGTGCCATGATGAGAAACCCTCTTCTACTGATGCGAGGTGAAATAGCGAATTCCCAAGATTGACTCTAAGTGATCTCCTCGCTCTTGAGAAGATAGAGGTAGTTCCTCATGAGTTCTCCGAAATTCTTTGTAATGCCGAATGGACTTCTGCTCCTCCATAATCTGGTTGCCAGGACGGGATATCGTTCTGGTAACTTTCTAAACTTGAAACTCTCCTGCAGCCCTTCGAAGTAGTCATGGTTAACGTGAGTACAGTTCAGAAGGCAAAGAGCGGTTTTCATTTCTAGCGGGGTCTCTATCACTGCGCAGTAAATATCCTCGTATCTCTTCCTTGCGATGCAGGAGAAGATTCTCCCGCACGACTCGAATACGAGCTCCGAGAGATTCTCCTTCAAGGCCCTCCTGAACTTCACTTCAGGAACACGGCAAGCGAGATCATAATACTGCTCGGGCTTCGATGCATCGCCCTCCAGTACGACAAGGTTCTTTACGAGTCCAGCATAGAATGGCCATTCAACTCCCGGTTCCTCGAGTATTCCGCAGAGTTTCTTTTCAGTTATCGAATTTGTAGTGATCGGGACCAAGCCTTCCAGAAAGGCTTTCTTGGGAACCTCTTCCCTTGTTATCATAAGCATTTCTAGGTCGGACCAGTGAGTATCGGTCCCTCTTGAGGTGGAACCATACAGGCAGAAGCAAATCAGATTATCCTTCGTCTCTCTCGAAAGCCTCCCGGAAATCTCCAGAGCCAGGTTGTACCTCTCCTCATGTGTCAAGTGATCTCCACCTTCTTATTCTCCAAAACCGTCCTCTCTGAGATTTCTTCACAGATCATAGACTGTTAAGGAGGATTTCTTTCGGATTGTCATGGAGAAGCCGTTCCGCGATTCTTACCGCCTGTGAAACAGTAAGAATTCTATCTCCTATCTTCTCCGCAAGAACCCGGGCGATGTTTTCTCTCGCGATCTTTAAATGTCCGTAGATCGCGTCAACGATTGCATAGTCCCCGCCAAAACCGGATATCTTGTTGAACGGCACCGAGTCCAGAAAATTGCTCAAAGCGTTCCGTGCAGAAACAGGCGATATGATGTGAGACCAGCACATGTCGATGAAGACGTTTGGATAGGTCTTGGCAAGGGCCGCAGTCACTCCCCAGTAAGGATATCCTATGTGAAAGAGATCAAATTTCACGCGCGGATATTTTGAAAAGAGATTTTCCAGTAGTTCGGGATTAGAATTGCTCAGTATTCCACGATTGCCTTCGAGAAGCCCGGTGTGAAACTGAATGAAAATACCCCGTTCATTTGCCGCTGAAAGTATGTGATGCATCACATAATCCTGCACTATTTCGGGAATCAAGAGGTCTCTGTTACGATCGGGACTTCTTCTTCCCCTTTCTTCAAGGGCCTTACGAAACGCAGTTGCAGCATCGTCTAGACTTACTTCTTCGAATCTAATCGGCCTGTGATAGGCCAGAACGCTCTTCAGACCGACGATGCCGTTCGAAATATTCTCGTCTAACTCCAATTCGAAGACCTCGAGCCAGTCTTTGAGCGATCTGATTTCTACGGCGTGGGTCTCCTCCAGCCAACCAACTATATCGAATTCCGGAGGCATAGGAATTATGTAGTTTTGTGGCTGCCAGACCCTTCTGAAAAGGCTCCTGTCACACTCGAATCGGCCGGTCCATGGATCAATTATCGCGAGTTCTATGTTACATAAATCCTTCAGGATCTCTTTCAAGTGTCCCGGTCTGTTTGCCTCCCCGAACTTCTTTCCTAGCTCCTCTATTGTTGAACCCCTTATTCCGTCGATCCCGTATATCTCTCTTACCGAATCATCGAGCGCCCTGCCGTAACCGGTGTGCCTGCAGAACTCCCAGTAATCTTCAATTAGCTTCCATCGGTGGACGAGATCTCTCTCGCTATCTCTAGCTATCGCCAGAACCTCCGGGTCGAGCCCCGAAGAGATCAGGTCGGAGCTCATATAGTGTATGAGAAACTCTTGAAGAACATCGTCGCGCCCCTGGAGCAAATCTTCCGATTGGACCAGGTGTTCATGTGTGTCGATCACCGGGATCTGCCTTGTGTTATCTAGGATCTCTTCATATTCTTCCATCTCATTCCCCGAGTCCGTATCTACGGATTGCTGAAGCGACGATCCTCTTAATGAGATCTTCGTAGCTCCACCCTCTGGTCTCGGCCATCTTAACGATATCGGAGTAGTCCGGAACAAGGAGAGGAAGGGAATTGACCTCCAGGAAGTAGATATTACCTTCGTCGTCGATCTTCAAATCGATACGACAATAGTCCTTTAGATCGAGCACCTGGAAGACTCTCATCGAAAACTCTCTTATAACTGTTTCCTCTCTCCGCGAGATCTTCGCGGGACAGATGTAATTCGTCTCGTCACCGTGGAACTGTTTCACCCTGTAGGAATAGAAGGTTTCAAGGTGATCTGGCAGTGACGAGAAATCTATCTCCATGATTGGAAGAACTTCATTGCCAACAATCCCAACTGTGAACTCCCTTCCTTCAATGAATCTCTCGACGAGAGCGGCCTGTTCAAATCTCTCGTGAATACGTGAAACCGCTTTCTGCATGTCATCAACGCTTTCCACAACCGAGTCCTCCCAGATACCCTTTGCGCCTCCTTCCTTAACGGGTTTGACGATCGCCGGACTGAACGGCAGGTTGTCGGCAGTTTCTCCGGGACGTACCGAAAAGAATTCGGGAGTGGATATTCCACAGGCCTTCATGATTAACTTTGTGAGCGTCTTGTTTATACAAAGAGCGTTGGCCGTAGTGCCCGAGCCGGTGAAGGGTATGCCCAGAAGATCCAGGACGGCCGGAAGATGGACCTGCCTCTCGGTATTGCCCATGGCGGTAGTGAGATTGAATACGAGATCGGTGCCTCTAAGTCTGCCGACAGCATCGATCTCAAATGGTCTCGAATCAACTTCGAAGCTCTTCTCAAGCGAGTTCACGACACTATTGACCATCTTTTCATGATGAAGATCGAGCGGCGCATCATGAACGACAGTAATTCTCATAACATTCCTCCTTGGTATATCTTAGAAGTATCACTACAAAAGAATTGTACACACTCCAGATTTTTGACTTTTAAAATGAGTATCACTGGAAGGGAAAAACCAGTCTAGAAAGTATGTTAGACTGTTATATATGTTGCTGATAATGCGCATCGCCTTAAGTCGTAACGTTTAGTATTTCTTCCCTATCGAATTCTCTGGCAACGGCAAGTGCCCTTCCTCCGTACCATATGGAAGATCTCCCCTGCGCCCTATCTCTGCCGACAATTCCAGTCGCCATTGGATTTACAAGATAGCGAATCTTCTCTCTACCTGATGATGCCTTGATCGGCCCGTCACGAAACCATATCCTCTCCTGCGTCGAGTCACTCAGTCTTCCCTTCCACAGGGCAAAGTTGCACGAAGGAACAAGAACTGCCTCACAACCTGAGGCATCCAATTTCTCTATTTCACTCTGGAAGAACATGTCGTAGCAGATTGCAATGCCAATTACTCCTATCTCCGTGTGCACGACGTTAAGCTCTTGCTCTCCTCTGGAAAAGATAATGGAACTCTCGGCCTTGGTTAAATTGTGCTTGAAAGCCCTTGCTACAACCTTTCCCGAAGGGTTGAAGAAGTAGGCGAGGTTGTATAGCTTATCGCCCCGGATGAATCTCCCTTTCTCCGATTCCGTGTCGACAATCGGAAGCAGTATCGAAGGCGCAAGAAGATAGGCTCCAAATTCCTTTGCCACGCTTTGAAAGACATCATGATAGTAAGCTTCGATCACAAGAGCGTCCCTCAGAAAAGCCTTCTTGAGGGGGTTGAAGGAAAGTCCCATGTTCTTAATCGCATATAAGGCAAGAGTCTTTGCCGTCGTCTCCTCGAAGCTCAGCTTCCTGAAGGATGGGTAAAGAAAGGTCGCAAAAAACTCGGGGAAGACCACAATGTGTTTCGTTCCCTTCCATAACAGAGAAGCCTCGGCCACATAGTCTCTCATCTTTCTGCGAAATGCCTCTTCTCCA
Source organism: Mesotoga sp. H07pep.5.4 (assembly GCF_003664935.1). Lineage (NCBI taxonomy): Bacteria > Thermotogati > Thermotogota > Thermotogae > Kosmotogales > Kosmotogaceae > Mesotoga > Mesotoga sp. H07pep.5.4. The sequence continues at coordinate 92,985 of NZ_JFHM01000001.1, read as the reverse complement.
AATGAATCCTGATCAAACCAGACCTGTATTGCAGTAAAATCAGTGTCTTTCATGACGCAAGTTTAACAATAACCAGTATTAGACCAACAACCAATAAGATCGGCAAGAAGAAAACAACAAGACCTGCCATGGCAAAAATCACTATCAATACCACTCCTACGCCGGCTACAATCATTATCAGCGCAGGGAAGAACCTAATTGCAAGATAAAGCAGGAACAATGCGCCAACAATGGCTAGAAAAGTGTTCAAGAAATCACCTCCGTTCACTGGTCATTGACAGTATAACGCATAAACTATATAATTCTCTAGGCAATGAAGCTTGCCTTGGAGAACAATCCTCCAGAACCGCCACCAGCTGATAGCTTCTACCAAAATTCGTAGCCTGGTTTTGCTTGACTCTGGAGGAACATATGATTCTTAGCATCTCCCTTATAGTGATTCTCTCGATCGTGGTACTTTCCCTCTTTGAAAGAATTTGTCTTCCCGGTCTGATAGGCCTGGTCTTGCTTGGGATAGCTTTGGGACCGGGTGGAATGAATCTCATAGACCCATCATTGCTCTCAATTTCCGATGAAGTCCGGCTGCTCGCGCTGATAGTCATACTTATGCGTGCCGGTCTCGGATTGAACAGGAGAATCATTAAGAAGATAGGTCCCCTGGCTCTTCGTCTTAGTTTTCTTCCTGGCCTCTTCGAAGGTTTCTCAATTATGGTAGTGGCTCACTTCCTGCTGAATCTCAGCCTCATTCAAGGCGGAATGCTAGGCTTCATTATTGCGGCGGTGTCGCCTGCGGTAGTAGTTCCCGAGATGCTGAGACTGAAAGAAAGGGATTTCGGAAAGAGAAACGAAATACCTTCTACAATTCTTGCGGCAGCTTCAATAGACGACGTTGTGGCCATTACACTCTTTACAGTGTTTTTGGGAATTGAGGGAGGACAGGACGTCAGTATCGGAATGTCTTTTCTTATGGTGCCGGTAGAGATTGTTCTCGGAATATCTCTTGGGGCGATAATTGGGTTTCTCTTCAGCTTGCTGTTCAAGAGATTCCATATCAGGGACACCAAGAAGGTTCTCTTGATCCTATCTGTTGCATTCGTCTTCCATAAGCTCGAGGAAGTACTCCCGGCAGCAACTCTCCTGGGAGTGATGGCGATAGGTTTCGTACTTCGAGAGAGACTTCCGGTAGCCGCCGACAGGATTGCGGGGAAGATGGAGAGAATCTGGGTTGTCGCAGAAATATTCTTATTCGTTCTGGTTGGCGCAAGTGTCAACATAAGTGCGATAGGCGACTCCTGGCTTATGGGACTGCTCGTAATTCTACTTGGGCTCATATTTAGAAGCGCAGGAGTTCTGGCGGCCACTCTCGGTTCGAAACTGGATATCCGCGAAAGACTCTTCTGCATGATTTCCTATCTGCCCAAAGCCACAGTTCAGGCTGCAGTTGGAGGAATACCCTTAGCAATGGGAGTAGCTTACGGAGATGTGATACTCTCGGTTTCGGTTCTATCGATCCTTACAACGGCCCCCCTTGGCGCCATTGGCATAAGACTCGCTGCAAGAAGGTTTGCGAAAACCAGTTGAGAGAATCCATTCAGTTTTCTCTTCGACCATCTTTCTCGTTATATGCAAATGTAAAGACTGTTCTAGATTCGTCAGAAGCCGTCGGCTATCCTTTACCTAGTTACGTTAAAATTAGAATTGAGTCGTCTTCCTTCAGTTTTCTTTTCTTCGCCGCATCTTTCTGCCGGAATGATTCTGCTCGAAAAAAATCGCTTGCATTTCTATTTGGTGATAGGGCGGGGTCACGGCTCGTAAAGAACCCACAGCAACACGATGTGAATTTCCAGAGCGGTATTCGAATTTATCAAGCGGAATTATCTTATGAGACTCCCCTGTTCCTCCAGTTGACAACCACTATACCGGCCGAAACCAATACGAGGGCAAATGCCATGTACGGATTTAGAACCTCTCCCGGAATAAAGGCTGCCGAGAGAAAGACACCGGCCACCGGGATCACGAAACGAAACATAGTGATCTCACCGGCTTTGTGAAAGCTGAGAATCGCATACCATAAGGAAAAGGCTATGGCCGAAAGAAACATAGAATATACCAGAAGGAGATTTCCCTTCAGTGTGAAAACAAGCGAATCCTCTTTCATCCCGGGAAAGCCTGCAATCAGGAGAAGAAAGCCGCCGATCGAAAGCTGCCATCCCGACACGAGAAAGGGAGATCGCCTAGCTGACATCCATTTGGCATACATGGTGCCGAATGCACCGATAGTCGCCGCGATCAACATGAATCCGTCTCCCAGAAATACGAAGCTCAAAGTAAAGCCGACTTCAAAATTTGCAAGGAAAACACCGACGAATCCCAGTATCATACCAAGCGTCTTTTTCCAGCTCAAACGGTCATTCTTGTACATGTAATGAGCAAGAAGAATAACGAGAAAGTTCTCTCCTGCCATTATTATTGAAGACTTCATACCCGTCGTGTAGCTCAGCCCGTTATAGAAGAAGAAGTAAAGTAGAAAAGTCTGTAGTGTTCCGAGCGCCAGCAAATGGAGGTAGTCCTTCTTCGCGAATCTTGTTCTACCCTTTCTACCAAGGGGTATTGAAAGCATGAGCACCATGATACCGGCCCCCAGAAACCGAATTCCCGCAAAGACAAGTTTGGCTGAAACGTCGTCCGGAGCTATAGACATTTCCTCGTAGCTTAGTTTCAGCACGGGAAAAGCACTGCCCCAGAGAATAGAGCAGAATACCGCGGTCAAGGCCGCCATCCACTTCTTTTTCAAAATATCCATGAAATTAGTCTACACTAAAAATGTAAGGTGAACTGCAAAATGAGCGGGGCTAAACATGAACAATCATTGAGATGGTCCCGAAAATTCTTTAGTGACACCCGTCATATGAAAATCAAGATCCCAGTTTACGCAGCAATAAGGGCTTCGATGATATACTGCAGCACATGCATGAAGTTAGGGAAAGCTTTGCTGAAGTGTCATTTGATCTCTGTCTTACATCGTATTCTGCACCAGGCAAGTAAGAACTGGTGATAGTTTGCCAACACGCATAACTATGCAATCAATCCCAAAGGCTGTCTCGCAACCGCAGCAAAGAGGTCCCTTGTTCAGACCTCTGCAGGATTTGCAGTAAGGGTTATGAGATGCTGATCCTTTTTTACACAAGAAGATAAGGTCAAGAGAATTACCAGCAGTGTGATAATCAGTATGCGCTTCGTCATGCCTATCCCTTCTCGAGCTTCCAGAAAACCGCACAACAATCTGAGCTAGATGATTTCTGGCGATCTGGCAGACAAATGTGACCTTGAAGATTTTCAATCGAGGGATCGGAATAGAAGAACTGGAAAAAATAAGGCCTTTGCTGAATTTTGTGGTTTGATCATATCAGCACGGGAATCTCACCCAGTGAAAGCTCTTTTAAGTTTCTTATCTTAAAGAGAAATTTCCTTATACCTGTTCAATGATGTCTTCAAACTGAGCCTCTCAAGGTTTTTCTACCCATGAAGATGCCTTTCCCTAACAAAAAATACCCGGAGAGAAGATCACTTGTTTCACTTGAAGCAGTCCTGAACTTTTCTCTACGAAGAGGAAAAGAAAATAAGCATTAAAGTCAAGCGAATGCATAGGCATAAACGATACAATTATTGGTTCTAAATTAGTTTTTGATAATCACTATAAATTGCAGTATAATGATAATGTTTCTGCAAGATTTATTCGTTAGAGTTAATGCAGAAATAATGTGTGTTTTGCGGCTTTAAGCCGTTTTAGTTTTCTAAAAAGCTGTCTGGGTGATTCATTTGAAGAAGAGAGATCGCGGGGCAATAAGCGTTGCATATGCTCGCAGAAAGGAAAAGGCTTACAAATACTTTACGGCCGCAGGTGTCATAGTTGGTTTGCTTTCGATAGTTTTGATAGTCACGGCAAACCAAATGTCGACGAACATTGTGCAAGATGCAGACTCGATTAGGCCTATCTTCATCGCAGGAATAGTGTTCGCGCCTATTTCATTCTTTATCTACGTTTTTGCGTTGATTACTTCACTGAGCGCGGGAATAAGGAATTGGAACCTCGTTCTAGGATTCCTGTCTTCCTTTCAAGCCGTAATCTCCCTGATTTTCGCAAGAGATATTCTTCTGCTGGACTCTTCTCTGAAGTTGAGCCTCCAGACTCCCAACTGGTCGTCATACATTCTCTGGTCAATTCTAGTAGCCTCTCTCTTGCTCACATTCTTTGTAGGAGTATTCTCAAGGAAGAGTGTATGAATCTGTAATTTCGCCGAAGATGAGCGAATGATAAGAATTATCGCCATAGAATGTGCTGGCTATACTACCATTCAGAGCCAAAGGCGTCAACGCTTCCTTTGAAACAACGCGACACTCCAAAACTTTGTCAGCCTCATCTACTACGACTATTGAAGGTGACAGCCCCTCTCTAGCAGTCAATCCGGTTTCCTTGAACTTGTCGAAATACTTTCCGCTTCTTGTTCCACAGAAATCCAGAGCCTCCTGCCACTTTGCTGACATGAAATTGACCGAGAATCCGTCGCTGCTTCTGAAAAAATCGTGCGTGAATCTGCTGGGCCTTATCATGGCAATGAAGACAGGTCGATTCCATGTGTAACCCAGGAAACCCCAGCCAACGGTTATCAGGTTCGTTTCAACGCCATCTGTTACTCCGATCAGAACTCTCCCGTCCCTGAGGGTTTCAAGAAGCTCCGTCGAGTGCTCCGGAAAGCTGAATTCTGTCATACTAACCTCCTCTAACAAAAACGGTGGGGGTTATCCCCCCATCGCTAAATCTTCTTAAGATGATTCGAGATTTCTGCATAATCTGGCTCAACTCTGGGATCGTCTGAAACCCATGTGTAGGAAATCTTTCCGTCTTTATTCACAATAAATACGGCTCTCTTTGAAACAGTGAGACCCCTTACGCCGGCAAAGTCCTGATGCACGCCGCCGTACTTCCCGGATACTTCTCCTCCAATATCTGAGAGAAGCTGAAAGGAAAGGGAATTTTGCTCCTTGAAAGCTTTGTTGGCAAAAGGGCTGTCCATACTTATCCCGAGAATTGTAGCGTTAAGGCTCTCAAAGTTCGCAAGAGAATCTCTGAATGTACATAGTTCCTTTTGACATACACTCGTGAACGCACCGGGGTAGAAAACGAGTACAACTTTCTTTCCTAGATATTCGTTGAGTTTGTATTCCTTAAGATCCGAACCGAATAGTGAGAAGTCTATCGCCTTTTCTCCTTTTAATAACATCCCATGTACCTCCTAAAACCGTCTATTATTGTCATATTAATTCTAACAGATGATTAGGTGCGATACATAGAAGAAGAAACACCATGCATCCTCCATCGACATTCCCGACCTGGCCGTATTTGCCTTCCGGCTCAGACTGAGCAACCCCGCGGCACACGAGAGCGCTCGCTTATGGCTGCTTCCTCCCGGACCTGACCAGGTTCGCAAGTTCCCGTTGCGCAGGACTCAATCCTCAACACCTTTAGACAAACCGACACCAAACCGGCAAAGCCTCAAAAGGCATTCGGCCCCGCGTATGGCGGATTTCGGGTACAGGGAACCGCCAGCTCCCCACCTAGCATGGTGTATATACATTATATATTCTGCTTTCTCAGCTTTCAAGTGATCTCTAGTTGTTCAGTCTGGTGAAGTCTATTCCAAGCACTAGAATGTTTCTGTTCGAATAGGTTCTTTTCGTACCGGGAAGGATTATCTGTCTAACCCCGGAGGCAAGTATTCTTACTATCAGATCGTCGGTCAAATCATTGTCAGAAGCCATTACAGAATCCCTCAAATCATGACTGCCGAAATCGTAACTCTGAAGTTCTTCGTAACTCAAACCGCTCTTGAGAAGAATACTCTCACCGTCTTTGAAAATTGAGAAATTGTTCGCCCTGTTCACGCGTGAACAATAGAGAGCGAGCCTTCCGTCTGTATCAAGGTCATACTTCTTCATCTCGAATGTGAGTTCTCTTACAAAATAGTTCCCGAAGCCCGAATAAGTTTCCTTCGATAGTGTCACCGCTTCATGGGCCGGTACGGTCAGTATCATTATATCTCTCTCTCTTGCAGCGCGTATGGCATCGCGGTCGAAAACGCCTCCAAAAGCTTCTACGCCATTGTCACTCAGTCTCTTCAAAGTATCACCATCGATGGCAAAGGTCGAAGCAAACATCGTATCGGGACCGCCCATGGAAAAATCGTCCGGTACCTTGCCCGCAAAGACTTTTGTGATCTTACCTTTATCAAGGAAAAGCGAAATGTTGTCGCTGTAGTAATAAAGCTCCATGAAAACATTAATGTTTCTCAGCTGAGACTTTTTGAGTCCAATGGCGGGATTACCGATCTGAACCTCATCAAGCAGACCAGGTTCCTTCGTAAGCTTTAGCAAATGAGCCTTCTGAGAGGGGTTGTCCCCGTAAAGCAGCTGCATAACGTGTTCCATGACCGTATAGTCGTATTTCTCGGAAGCAAAAATCTGCGATAACGCCTTATGAATGGAAGAATTGTAAAGCAAGGCAGCGTAGATCGCCTTAAGAGCGTATCTTCTTCTTTTAAGAAGGGGAACATCTCCACAGTCCTCTAAACTGTCAATCACTTCATCATAATCCATGGGATCGGATATGACTACAATGTCCCTGTGGTTCTTGGCGCCCGCCATCAGCAGGGCCGGTCCACTGATATCGATCTCTTTTGAGAGATTAGACTCATCCGGTGATTCCTTTACAGCGGACTCAAAAGGCTTGAGATTCATAACTATCATGTCGAAAGGCAAAATCGAATGTTCTCTCATTTCCTCAATATGGGCAGGAAGATCCTGGATCGCAAGAATTCCACCTATAATCTTTGGGTGGATAGCTTTCAGCCTTCCGTCGAATATCGAAGGAAACCCAGTGTAATCAGCGACCTTTATTGCCTCGACACCATGATCCATAAGGTATTCCGCGGTATGATCAGTGGCGACGATTTCTACACCGTTCGAGACTAGATATCCAGCGATCTTTTCCACTCTTGACTTGTCATGTACGCTGACAAAGGCACGCTTTATGTTCATCGGGCACCTCCATGTGATTAGTTTATCATCAATCAATCCCTGAAAAATTCAACTAATAATTTATAATGTTATCAGTTTGGCGTATACTTTAGTATCTCATGCCCTTGGGTCGGGCAAGGATAGCGGGGGAGTAACATGACTGAAAAAGAATTGATTCAGAAATGCGAATCTGGAGAAATTGGTTTCGTCAGGCTTCAGATAACCGATATAAACGGTATGCTGAAGAATGTGGAAGTTCCTGCAAGAATGCTGCCTACAATTCTGGAAAAGGGTGCAATGTTCGACGGATCCTCAATCGACGGCTTTGTGCGAATCGAGGAGTCCGACATGTACCTACGGCCGGATCTTTCGACTTTCGCCTTCCTTCCCTGGGACAACTGTCAGGGAAAAACTATAAGACTCATCTGTGATGTCTACAAACCTGACGGTACACCATTTGAGGGAGATCCAAGATATGTTTTGAAGAGAGTTATCCAGCGAGCCAAGAGTATGGGGTTTGAGACTTACGCCGGTCCTGAACCAGAATTCTTTATAGTCAAGAGAGACCATGACCGTGGAAAACCGATCGGAGCATTTCTGGATACGGGAAGTTATTTCGACCTCCTTCCAGTTGATGGAGGTGAGGAGGTAAGGAAACAGATCGTGCTTTCTCTTCAGGAAATGGGGTTTGAAGTTGAGGCGGCACATCATGAGGTGGCCCCTTCACAACACGAAATTGACTTCAGATACACTGACATACTGAAAACCGCAGATAATATTCAGACATTCAAATGGGTTGTAAAGACGATAGCTATAGCCGACGGATTTCATGCCACGTTTATGCCGAAGCCCTTTTCGGGCGTCAACGGATCGGGAATGCATATCCATATGAGCCTCTTCTCGGACGGCAACAATGCCTTTTACGATTCCTCAAAAGACCACGGGTTAAGCCAAACCGCTCTGAGTTTCGTCGGGGGAATCATCTCACACGCAAAAGAGATTACCGCCGTCACAAATCCAACTATAAACAGTTATAAGAGACTTACACCTGGATACGAGGCCCCCGTGAATATCTCTTGGGCGCTGGGAAACAGGAGCGCAATGATCAGAATACCCAGCACAAGGGGAGAAGGAACAAGGCTGGAATTCAGAAGTCCCGATCCCACATGCAATCCTTATCTTGCGTTAGCATTGACTCTTGCCGCCGGTCTGGACGGTGTTGAGAAGAGGATCGACCCGCCTAATCCAGTCGATGAGAATATTTTCAAGATGAAAGGCTCGAGAAGAAAGGAACTGATGATAGAAAACCTTCCAGGGACTTTGATCAATGCTCTTGAGTTTACCAGAAACAGCGAATTCGTCAGGTCGACACTTGGCGATCATATATTCAACACCTTTGTCAGATCAAAAGAGGGCGAATGGAGCGAATTCTGCGCTTCGGTCACCGACTGGGAGATCAGTAAGTATCTGGAGCTGTATTGAGGAAAGTCTCACCAAGAGGTTGGAAGGATAAAAGCAGTCTAACTTTTCTCGATGAATTTAGATTTTCAGTCAAATTATCCTGAAGTCAAGTGAATTCATTCGGATTTACTGAAACAGAAGTGCCCGGGCAGATTATCCGGGCACTTAAATGTCCGAAAGAATCAGTGTCCGCAGGTTGAACAGCTTCCGCCGGAGCATGAGCCGCAGCTATCGGAACTCGAGGATGATCCGAAGCTCGAAATATTAGTTATCTGCTTTGAGAGAATCCCCCCGCATTTTTCACAGGGAGGCACCGTAGCGCTCATCCCCAAAAGAAGACTCTCTTCGTGACCACATTTTTCGCAGACAAACCTGTATAAGGGCAAAAGAATCACCTCCGTAATTATTCAGAAGCCACATCGATCTCATCTATTAAGACCGAAGGAGAACTCACACGATAGATAGATGAAACCGAGTCGCTGCCAACTTCTAAAATGCCACTATAGACCTTCAATATGTTCGAAGATATCGTAAATTGCTCTATGGGATTACTTATCTTCCCGTCCTTCACGAAAAAGCCGCTCGCTCCAAGCGAAAATTCGCCCGAAACCTGATTCGTGCCGGAATGAAGACCGGTAAGATCAGTGACCAGAATGCCTTCGCCCATACTTTCGAGGAGTGCATCGAAACTCAAGTCTCCCGATCTAACAACAGTGTTCACTGGGGCTATTGAAGGCTTTGATCTGTAAGTACCCCTTACGGAGTTCCCCGTGGACTTCGTACCGTCTTTCGCGGCCGTTCTCAAGTCATACAGGAAAGTCTTCAACTCGCCTTTCTCAACAAGCGCTTTTTTACGCGTCGGCACTCCTTCGTCGTCAAATGGCTTACTGTAAGGACTCTCGGAAAGGAAGGGATCATCGTACACCGTAAGCTTGCTTGATCCAATTACGGTCCCCATTTTTCCTTTCAAGACGGAAAGGCCTCTTTGAACGTTGTCCGCCGAGTACATAGAGGTGAAAGTTCCGAAAAGCTGCCCGAAAACGTCGTTCCTGAAAACGACTCTGTACTTTCCACTCTTCACATTTCTCGCGCCAAGTTGATCTATGGCTCTTTTTGAAGCCTCTTCAGCGACTCCTTTCACATCCAGCTCTTCAGGCGTTCTGACAAGAGAGAAACTGAAACCCGTCTTCTTGGATTTCTCATCGCCTGCAAGACTCACGACAACTGCAAATCCGCCGTCGCTCTTGTACCGCCTATTCAGTCCAAGTGTATTGATTATGGTTACTTCCGACCAGGTATCGGCAGTCCTGCATGTCGGAACCATCACGATCCTTTTGTCGTATTCGAGAGCCAGCTTCTCCAGAGATACCACGGTATCGATCTTTTCCTTCACGGTCTTTTTCTGGAAGGCTCCTGAATAACCTTCAAAGTCACGGTACTCACCAGTTCCATCATGGAAGATATAGACATCCTCTCCGCTCGCTATTGAGCAGTTCTCAAAAGCCTCTTCGACCAGCAGTGTCGCCGCCTCTTCGCTTAGAATCTCTGAAAATGCCGTGCCGATCTTTCCGTTCTTGAGGCCTCTGAAGTAAACCTCTATCGAACTGGCATCCGTGTATGAATCGATTTCTCCATTCAGAGAGCTTAACTGAAATTCTCCACCTTTCGAGTAATAGATCTCGGCTTCATCAAAGCCCTTTTCTTTGGAGATTTTGAAAGCCTTGTCGGCAAAGGTATTGAAATCCATCAATTTCGCCCCCCAACAATCAGTTCAGAAACTCTTACGGTTGGCTGGCCCACATCGGCCGGGATCGAACCCGAGATCGACCCGCACATACCCTGCCCCCGTTCGAGATCGTTGCCAACCATATCAATCTTCGTAAGGACCTCATTGCCCTTTCCGATAAGTGTCGCACCCCTTACCGCTCTGGTTATCCTTCCCTTCTCTATCATGTATCCTTCCTTTACCGCAAAGTTGAATTCACCCGTGGAAGGCATAACCGATCCCCCGCCGAGAGACTTCGCGTAGAGACCGTAGTCTGTGGCAGCTATTATCTCCTCGGGATAGTACTCTCCGGGAAGAAGGAACGTATTGCTCATTCTCGATGTCGGCGCAAACGTGTAATCCTGTCTTCTTGCGCTTCCAGTAGGTTTCATTTTCATCTTTATTCCACCAAGGCGATCGATCATGTAGCTTTTTAGAACTCCTTTATCGATCAGTAAGTTTCTCCTTGTCGGAGTACCTTCATCGTCAACATTTGCCGATCCCCAGGCATTGGGAATTGTTGGATCGTCTACAGCAGACACACATTCATTTGCTATCTTCTGACCGAGCTTACCGGCAAATACAGATGCGCCTTTGGCTACTCCCGTAGCTTCGAGCGCATGGCCGCAGGCCTCGTGGAATATTACTCCTCCAAACTCGTTGGAGATTATCACAGGCATTCGTCCAGCAGGAGCAAACTCCGCCCTTACCATTCTGTCTGCGATTCTTGCGGCCCTTTCTCCGGCGGCCCTGGGATCGACCATATTAAAGAACTCAAAGCCCATTGCTGCTCCCGGTCCGTAGAAACCACTTTCCATTTGTCCGTCTTTTGTGGCGACAGCCGATATCGCTAGTCTCGTCCTTACACGGCGATCATGCGCCTTCACGCCTTCGGAATTGTAGATCCAGACGTTCTGATCGTATTCAACGAAATTCACGACAACCTGAGATATTGTCGAAGCGAAGGTCGATGCTCCTTCATGGGCAAGTTGCATAACTCTTACCTTCTCTTTTTTCGGTACATTATTCGGTGAAAAGAGAACTGGACAGACGTCAACAAACTCTTCATTTCTAAAATCAATAACTGAATCCGCGACCCTATCCTGACTTATAACGGCCCTCAGCCTTTCTGCAACTTTCATGAGACCATCGAGCGAAAGTTCGTTTGTGTAAGCATAGATGCTTCTAGTACCTTTAAAGGCACGTAACCCCGCTCCGAATAATTTCCCCGACACGCTACCTTCTACTTCACCTTGAACCATGTTTATACTTCCCGTATATCTCTCTTCCAAAAAGATCTCTGCAAAATCCGCTCCGCCAGACAGTATCTTGTTGATAACTGCGGAGTATGCTTCATCTGAATGCATGATGCACCTCCAATCTTGTTAGGTATTCTTACAATTCTACAACATTTTCGAGATTGAGGTCTTAACAAAGGAAATGAAATATAAGGTTAGGTGGAATTTCTCCTTCTGGATCTCCTGGGAACTCCATATTTAAGGAAAATCGGTCTGCCGGCGAGATTTCTAAGAACAAACCTAATCGCAATGGCACCTATGACTACGGCTCCTCCAATCATGGGAAGCCTACCGGGAATCTCTCCCATGAACAAAAAGACCCAAACGGGACTGAGAATGGGTTCAATCATGAGAATCAAAATGGCCTCTAGGGCTGTGGAATGTTTGATTGCCTCAGAGTAGAAAACATACGATAATCCCAGTTGTGCCACGCCCAAAATAAAGAGGCTGATCCATCCGGAAGGACTCGGTAGAGATCCCACAATGAAAGGCACTCCGATCGCAGCCGTCAGTATGTTCCCTAGAAGCACTGACTCCAAAGGTGAACCATCCTTCTGAAGCCTCATGAAGATGTTGAAAAGAGCGAAGGTAACTCCACTGGCAACCGCCAGAATATTTCCCGTCATTCCCCTGCTGTCCAGGCTTTCAAAGAAGAAGAGGGCCATACCGCCAAAGACCATAATAATGGTAACCCAGTCGAGGAGCTTCGCCCTCTCCTTCAATATCCATACACTCAACAGAGCAACATATATAGGCGCAGTCGATTGAAGCAGAATAGCATTTGCAGCCGTTGTCATCTTGTTTGCCGAAACAAAGAGAATCACCGTGGCCGAATAAGAGAGGGCAGAGGCTATCTGTGACAGGGACCATGTGAATTTCGGTCTTCCAAGGGCAACGAGTATTACCAGGGATGCAATCATGCTCCTGATCCCCGATATCGCAAGAGGATTTGAGTCGACGTTCTTGATCAAGAGACCTCCGGTGCTCCAAAGAAGACCGGTAAGAATCAATAAGATCACGGACTTTGTTCCAGAAGACCTCTCTTTACTCCGGTTCATAATTCACCTGCCGATTCTGCTTCAATCCCCATGGAAGAAGAATACATCAGAAGCTCAAAGTAGACAAGTATTAGACTTTCGCGGGGTTGGAGGTTGGGCGTGGCAGGTTGGAAAGAGGAAAGTCAGGGGAGTTGTAAGACCGTGGTTGGGGGTCGGAGGTCGGGGGTTCGTAAGAGCAAGAGAAACTGGTTGACCGAGTTTAGTGGTTCTCCGAAGAAAAGACCTGTTTTTCGTTCCAGAGCGAGGATCTGTTATTCGTTCTACGGATTCACTAAGCGTTAAAGAGCAGCGCTAAACGTCTCTCAGAACCGGGATGCTGAAACAAGTTCAGCATGACGAATTATTTCGTCTTTGGAATCAGCAAACGCTGTCATACCCATCTCGCATTCTCGCAATAACCGTCAGTTGTCATCCCGCTGAGCCTGCCCTGAATACATTAACTTCGTCATCCCGTGATGTATTTGCACGGGATCTCGAATTTTAGATCCGCTGTTCGCTGAAAAGCAAAGAACCGTTGATCGCTGGAAAGAGCCGTTACTAGCCTGTGTGGGGCCTCTAATTACGGTCATCCCGAACTTGTTTCGGGACCTGCACTTTTGAAGCGTGGTTCGGGGTGGGAGGTTGGGGTTCGTAAGAGCAAGAGAAACTGGTTGACCGTTGAGCGGTTCTCCCTTCTCCGAAGAAAAAACCCGTGCTTCGTTCCGACGCTCCGCGTCCAGGTTCTTCGTTCTTGGTTGAAGTAATGAAGCAAGAGCATCAAGATTCCGACCAGGAGCTTTGTCGGAATGACGGCATTTGACGTTTCTTTACTTTAGGGTTCGCAACTTGGAACAGACAACTTGCGACTGCTATTCATTAAGGACCAAGGACGGTGGGACCGCTTACGAACAACGACTTTCAATTCTACTTTCTCAAACCGGAACTTCTCTCCAGGAGGCAAACGACAGCATTTGATATTGCTTCGGACTATAATAGTTGAATGTGCAACCATCTGTGAGGTGAGTTATGGCAAAAGACATACATAAGATGCTCGGTGAAGAAAAGATTGGGAGGCTTCTTCTAAGTCTCTCTTTGCCTGCTACTATTGGGATGCTTGTCCAGGCTATGTATAACTTTGTTGACACAATCTTTGTTGGAAAAGGTGTCGGATCGATGGGAATCGCAGGCATCTCGATCGCCTTGCCTGTTCAAATATTCGTTATGGCATTCGCTCAAATGTTCGGAATCGGTGGCGCTTCAGTGATATCGAGGGCACTGGGTGAAAGGGACCACGAAAAGGCGAGACGAGCCGCCGGAAACGTAATGGTCTTCTCGCTCGCCTTCGGATTGGTAATGACTCTCCTAGGACAGTTCTTTTTAGATCAGCTGCTTATAATGCTCGGTGCTAGTGAAGCCATAATTCCGTATGCAAGAGAATACCTGGGTATAATACTTCTTGGAAGCGCTTTCTTTTCTTTCGGCATGGCTATGAATCATGTGGTGAGGGCCGAAGGAAAACCGAAAATAGCAATGGCCGCAATGCTGATCTCTGCCGTTCTCAATATTATACTTGACCCGATTTTCATATTCTCTCTAAATATGGGAATAAGGGGCGCGGCTTTGGCGACCGTTCTGTCTCAAGCTGCCACTTCAATCTATGTTCTCTTCTACTTCTTAAGTGGGAAAAGCTTGCTGAGAGTCTCTTTAAGATCGCTGATCCCCGAATGGAGAATCATGAGGGAGACTGTCTCGGTAGGACTCTCCGCCTTTTCAAGACAGGTAGCCGGCAGCCTTCTGGCCGTGGTTCTCAACAATTCGCTGGTTTTCTACGGAGGAGATATTGCCGTTGCAGTTTATGGAGTGATCAACCGACTTCTGATGGTTTTTATCATGCCCATGTTCGGCGTAAACCAGGGATTTCTTCCAATTGTCGGATACAACTATGGCGCCAGAAAAATGAGACGGGCGAGAGAGTCTGTCAAACTTGCATCTGCAGTTACTACAGTGATTGCTCTTTTCTCGTCAATAGTCATGTTTCTGTTCGCGAGACAACTCATATCAATTTTCACCGATGAAACAGAGCTTATTGAGTCCACCATTTATGCACTCAGAATAGTTATCCTTGCCACCCCCACGATAGGAGTTCAGGTTATTGCATCTGGAATGTTCCAGGCTCTCGGAAAGGCTTTACCAGCACTTTTCTTATCCCTCCTCAGGCAGATAATCATACTTATCCCTCTGATTTTAGTTATCCCGCGCTTCCTTGGGATTAACGGCATCTGGATATCCTTCCCTCTTGCCGATTTGATTGCTTTCGCAATCTCGCTGGTTTTCTACCTTAGAGAGTTGAAAATATTCCGTTCAGGCGAGCTCAATGTTGAGGAGGAATAACGGATGTCTCATGATCTATCTTTCAGTGGGGAAGGGTACATAAGTCGCTGGATATACTGCATTTCACGCAGTGCAAACGTCTACTTCAGCAGGGAAATGCAGAAATATGGATTGGGAAGCGGGCACTTCTTCTTTTTGAGAGTTCTTATGTCAAAAGAAGGAATCAGCCAGAACGAACTTAGCGATATTCTTGGCGTTGACAAGGCCACGACCGCAAAGGCTATGAGCAAACTAACTGAAGCGGGTTACGTTAAGAGAGAAATCGATTCTTTGGACACCCGGGTTTACAAGCTTTTTCTTACCGATAACGGGAAGAAGATCGGACAGAAACTCCGAAAACTTGGCTCGGAGCTTGAAGAGATACTAACGGAAGGCTTTTCAGGCGACGAAAAGCAGCAACTGCTATCCCTTCTTGAGAGAGCAGCCACTAATGCGAAAAAGGCAAAGTAAGTTCATAACTATCTCCGGGTCCCTTCTCAGGCAATCAAAAAACACGGTCTCCGCAAACGCAGAGGCCATGTTTGTGGGACATTGCGAAAAGCTTATCTGAATCTTCAGTAAAGAGTCTTCAAGAACTCTTTTATTTCTTCGGAAGCCGCGTAATCCTCTGGGGTCTTATCGGAGTTGTCCTTGACATTTGCTAGAAGGCCGAAACTGTTTAGAATTGTCAACATTTCAATTCCGTCCCATTCGTCCTGAACCGCATAATGAGCGGGTGTCATACCGGCATGGTCCCTATGATTTACGTTGGCCCCCTTCTCTCCGAGATGGGAGATCGCCTCCATGTTATAGTCTACTACAGCATAGAAAATTGGGGTTCTGCCTTCGTCATCTTCGGCGTCGATATTTGCCCCACTTTCCAGCAAGTAATCAACCATCTCCAGACTCCCATAACTACCCACCGCTGCATGGATTGGCTGAAGACCTCCCTGTGCTTTTATCGAGACGTCTGCTCCTTTCTGGATCAAAAGCTTTGCAATGTCAGTTTTTCCATATGCCGCAGCGATATGAAGCGGAGAGATCCCGGTCTCGACTTCGTTGTTGTCTACGCTGATTCCTGCCGAAAGCAACTGCTCGATAACTTCTACATCTTCTTCATACACGGCTAGATGCAGATGGAACGGTAAATAGTTGTTGTTGTCCCTTGCCAGGACGTCCGCTCCAAGAGAGATCAACAGCTTGACATTCTTGAGGTGATCATCTTCGGCAGCGATATGGAGAGGTGTCTTTCCCTCGTTGTTTCTAGCGTTTATATCGATCCCAAGCTTGACAAACATTTCTATGTTTTTTGTGGAACCTTTTCCGGCAGCACGATGGAGGAGAGTATTCCCATCCTCATCTACAGCCCAGTAGTCCGCTCCAAACTCAATCAGCTTAATAGCGACATCGTTTTTCGACTTAGATACAGCCAGCTGAAGCGGCGTGTAGTACTCGTTTCCTACAGACACATCGGCCCCGTATTCCAGAAGAGCCTCTATGCCCTCAATTGGGAGGCCTTCCGATATAGCTAGGTATAGCGGCGTTCTGCCGTCTTTGGCCGGTCGGTTTGGATCGGCGCCGCTTTCCAGAAGGAATTTTACGGTGTTTGTTCCCTTCGAAAAGATCGCGGCGATCAGCGGAGACCGGAAAGCATATTCAACTCTCTCAAGATCGGCTCCCTTCTCTACAAGATACTTCACAACTTCCAGAGTAACGTCGTTCTTGGAGTTGTCACAAGCGAGGATCAAGGGCGTATAGCCTTCATAAAACATCGAACTTGCTGGATGAGCGTTTATATCCGCCCCTCTTTCAAGCAGTATCTTCACAACCTCGAGGAGGCCCTTTCTCGCCGCGTAATGAAGAGCGGTATAACCGTTGTCGTCAACAATGGAGATGTCTGCTCCGGATTCGATTAGAAAAACCGCAATATCCGAGTGGCCGGAATCTGCAGCAACCATAAGGGCCGATTTGTTTGCGTAACCCAACTCATTGATGTCACCACCGCTGTTCAAGGCTTCCTTTACTCCCTGTAAGTCACCGTTGCACGCACTGCTGTAAACGTTTGAAAATAAGACTGCTGATAACAGCAATACTGACAAAAGCACTGACAAGATTTTTCTCATACTTGAATCCTCCTTCATGGATGTAGGCAATTTCAGTTATTTGAAATAGCTAATGATCTCCGCGTGTGACAGTATCCAGCTGAAGTATTCCATTAACCTGTCGAGATCCATACAAGAGTGATCTTGAATCTAACATCAGGTTGAACTAACTGGTTCAGAAACATACTGCCCTTGTTTTATGAAGCGGACACTTGAGTATACTTTTCTGTGGAACTGTGAACGATCTACTATTCGCAGTCTCGAATCACGAAAGTGCATGTTCAACGGCCGCCCGGGCGTGAATGGCCGTCGTATCGAAAACGGGAATGTCCACGTCGGACTCTTTTATCAAAAGAGGTATTTCGGTGCAACCAAGGATCACTCCCTCTGCTCCGTTCATTTGCAACCCGTTAATTATTTTCTTATATGCCGACTTTGATTCTTCTCTAAAGATTCCTTTGCACAGCTCCTCGAAGATGATCCTATCTACTACTGCCCTTTCTTCTTCCGAGGGAACGATAACACTTATCCCAAATCCCGCCAATGTATCCCTATAGTAAGCTCTTTCCATGGTGAATCTTGTTCCGAGGAGTCCAACGGTTTTAAGTCCTCTTCGCTCGATCTCCTCACCGACAGCAATGCCTATTTCGATGACCTCGAGTCCGGATGCCTTTTCAATTTCCCTTGCTATGAGGTGCATTGTGTTCGTACAGATAATCAGAAAATCCGCACCCGCTCTCTTAAGATCTTGGGCAGCCTCGGAAAGGACTCTCTCTATACCCTTCCAGTCATCCGTCTTCATCATGTCCGAGACCGGTCCGAAGTCAACGGAAGCCATTATGCATTCCGCGGAATGCAATCCCCCAAGCCTGTTCTTAACCATCTCATTAAGCAATCTGTAGTACTCGAGCGATGACTCCCAGCTCATTCCTCCAAGTAAACCTATGCGCTTCATGTCTACGCTCCGAAGACCTCATCCAACCAGTCAAGAAGAACTGAATTGGACAAGGGAAGATTTGTAACCTGACAGTGGGAATCTGCGCCTTCTTCTCTAGTGAAGATCCTCATTGTTGACTTTCCCGAAACGCTATCAGAAGCTTCCTTCGCCTGGGAAAGCGCCTCTTCTCCTTCTCCCTCACTAACCATTGCAAGGAAGGGAACCTGGATATTCTTTATGCTATCACCGACCACAAAGTCCTTCATTCTCTCGAAAGCCTTGAACATTGAATGCCTTCCATATTTAAGCATTATGTTAACGAGCTGCAGTTTTTGGGCCTTCGATAGATACTCGGTCGGCACAAGGTCGACTGTCTCAAGTGTTATGTCTTCGGGAGAATTGATCGCTTCTCCGGCAAATGCAGACATGTACCTGTACATATCAGTAATTGGCGAGTTAGAAATCAGGGCCCTTATTCTGGAATCGTTGGCCGCCGCCCTAAGTGAGAAGTATCCTCCCAGACTTATGCCGTACAGCGCAAGTTTAGAAGGGTCGACATCCTCCTTCGACAGGGCATAATCGACAACTTTGGAGATCGGGACTTCGTAGTCGGGACGCAACGGAGTCTCTGGCGAGAACCTTCTCATTCCCACCTGACCGGGACCATCGAAGAGAACAACCGCGTAACCCCTTTGCAAAGCGGCCGAGCCTGCCTGAAAATACATTTCTTCCGACGTCCCGTCAAAACCACTAATCATCATTATCGTCTTCTTCTTGCCGCCTGTTGTCGGAGCAATCCAGTACGCCGGAATAAAATCCTCGCCGTACGGTATCCTCTCCGCTTCAAATTGAATATCGGTGGTCCTGAAAGCATATACAAAGCAATCTCTGCTTTCCATTCCGAGGTATCTTGTCTTCGAGTCTCTGGGATCGCCAAAGTACTCGGCAGCTCTGAAATAATTTGCAGCCCTCAAAAACTCCTGTCTCGCGCTCTCGTTATTGCCTTTCTGAAGAACTATAAGGGCGTGATTCTTCAGCTTCGTCGCGAGCTCTTTGAATGACTTCACCCACGAGTCGGGATCGTCGCAATTTATATGTGGTACAAGAGAGAGGATCTCCCCAACCGTTCCCCCTTCGTAGGAAACCGCTCCGAGAGACCTGTAAAGTTGAAAATCGAATTCGACATCACGCAGTATTCTCACATCTAGCAAACCTCTTGAGACTCTCTTTGAATTGTCCCCCATTTCGCACCTCCTTTAACGCCTTTTCTCAATAATACTATCAGAAAAGAGTTCTAATACCGAAAGCGAAACGCTCTTGAGAAGGTAATAATGCAACATGAAATCTGATATTATCAGACTGGAGGTGATCACATGAAAAGAGTGATGGTGATTCTTATACTGCTTGTGACTGCGTTTGCCTTTTCGTGGTCGGGGCATGACGCGCTTACTTATATCATTGTTTCGCAGTATGAGGATGATTTCGATGAGTTTGTCCAAATTACCCCTTATACGTACGCCGATGTAGATACTCAGGAGTATAATCCGGCCATAGAGGGTTTCTACGATTATCTCGGTGAAAACTATCTGCCTGAAGAAGACCTCGATCTTTACACCTCGATCTTCCCAAACCCCAAACCCGTTGACAACTTGGCGCCCCTGTGGCAGATCCTTTCTGTCTATTCTTACGAGCCCGATCTAGGTATGGACAAGGGGCTTGAACTTAAAGGAATAGAGACACTCCTCGGAGACAGCCAGGGGTTGAGACACATGGAATACAGAATGCTTCTCTTCATTAGAATTGGTAAGGCGACCGACGTGGTTCAGTATTTCAGTGATCTCGCCGAGATTGCTTATTCGAGAGGAGACCGTTACTGGGCATACCGGTTTATGGGAAGAGCCATTCACTATCTTGAAGACGTCGGTCAGCCATTTCATACTTTCCCGGCACCGTTTTTCGAGCTGGTGAAGCTACCATTCAATATAGCCAAGTGGCAGACTGTTTTTGCAAACTTTCATTTCGCATATGATTTCTACGGAGGATACCTGCTCTGGGAAGAATACGAACCGCTCGTTGAGGCGATCAAAGAGGTTTCACCCAAAGAGATTAAGGATCCGAACCAAGCGGCCGTTAGTTTGCGAAGGTACTCCAGAAATAAGCTGAGTTCAGTATATTACGAACTTAAGCGTACAATGGGGGACGAACTGGAAAATCCCGAGGCAGTCTGGCTAGGAAAAGCTTACTTCGACGATCTTCAAAACGCAGGCGAAACAGAGAAGCTCGATGCGCTTTCAGTAGAGATTTTGAGAGAAACTGCCTCCTATGTAAAGGGTTACATAAACTATATGCTTGCACGATTTGCAGAGATTGATTCGGAATTCTAGAAGCGCTGTTCTTAAAATCAAAACGGCGATAGTCAGAGATATAATCTATCGCCGTTTTTGCTGGTTTAATGAAGTGGCCGGACTAATCGGCGTCCTTGCCGGTTCGATCATGTGTTCGAGAGGCAATCTCGTAGAACTTCTTGAGCCTGTCAACGACAAGTCGATTGAAACTGCCTGAAGAGTACTGCCCGTTCTTTCCGATTTTCCCCGGTTTCATTCCCGTGAGAATTTCTATGGCCTCGTCCACGGTTTCGATAGTCCAGACGTTGAATCTACCTTCTTTAATCGCTCCTATTATTTCGTCGTTTAGAATCACGTTATCGGAGTTCGCTTCGGGCACTATCACTCCCTGCTGGCCGTTGAAGCCCTTAATTTTGCAGAGATCATAAAAGCCCTGAATCTTGTATTGGACACCACCTACCGGCTGAACCCGTCCGCTCTGGTTTATAGAACCTGTTACGGCTATCGACTGTTTTATTGGAACTTCAGCAATTGCAGAAAGGAAGGCCACCGTTTCGGCAACCGAAGCGCTATCTCCTTCAACCGCCGAGTAAACCTGCTCGAAACTTATCGAGCCATTTAGGCTTAGCGGGAACTGCTGCGCGTATTTCGAGCTCATATATCCCTGAATGGTCAGACTGGCCTTATTGTGGATATGTCCACTAAGCTCGGATTCCTTCTGTATGTCGACGATTCCGCTGTTGCCCGGTCCGACTTTGGCGGTAATCTTCACCGGTATCCCGAAAGAAAGATCTTCAGTCTGGATCACTGTCAACCCGTTTATTTCGCCGACAAGTTCCCCCTCTGTTTGAACCATTAAAGTGGAGTTCTGGAACATCTCTTTGATCTTATCCTGATAGAGCGAAACCCTCTTGTGCATTTCTTCCCATGCAGTCGATACGTCATCGGCCTGTGTCATCTCGTGACCACTGACTTCCGCGACGGCCGAGCTTTCGAGAAGGATCTGTTCAAGTGCACCGAACTGTGTAGAAACCTTCTTTCTACTCCCAGAAAGGAAGATCGCTCTCTTGATAACCTCTATTATTCCTTCTCTCTCTAATGGCCTTAAGGAGTTCGCCTTAACAATATTGCACATGAGTCCGCAGAGCTTGTCCACAGTATCATTCTGTATAGTCATTTCCCAGTCGAACTCTGCCTTTACTTTGAAGAGCTTCTTAAAATCGGTGTCAAGGGTGCTAAGCATACTGTATATCCAGGGCTCTCCGATCATGACGATCTTTATGTCAAGTGGAATCGGCTCCGGCTTCAGACTCACAGTCGAAAGCAGGCCGATCTTATGTTCAAGATTCTCGATTCCTTCCAGGCCCGAAAAGAGAACCTGTTTCAGTGTTTGCCAAACATACGGTTCACTTAGCACGTTTTTAGCATCTAGAACAAGGTATCCGCCATTGGAACTGTGTATCGCTCCTGGTCTTATCATTGTGTGATCGGTATCGAGCATTCCCATCTTCGCTACGTACTCGATTCTTCCAAAGAGGGAAGAGTAATTGGCGTTTGTTACCTCTACAACCGGTTTTCCCTCTATTCCAGAATTGTCGACAAATAGGTTTACTGCGTATCTCTTGCCAAAAAAGGCCTTCGAATCGATCTCCTGGCTGAAGAAGACTCCAAGATTGTCAAGAAGATCCTTCTTCATGCTCTCAATAAACTCTACAACCTCTTTACTTTCGCTGAATCTATCCTTCATCTCCCTTATGTGACCTTCAACGGCAAATGAGGCAACTTTTCTGTTCAGTTCCTTATACTTTTCGCCGAAGTCTTTTTCCATCTTGCTCAGTTTCAGAAGATAGGAATTAACCAGCTCACGAACCTCTTCGCCCTTCTTCGTAATCTGCTTCTGATAATCTTCGGGAAGAGCCTCATATACTTCCTGCGTAAGTGGTTTTCCGTTCCATATAGGAATTGTTGCGACTCCGGTCTGGTTTATTTGAACGGTGTAGTCTTTCTCTTTGGCCTTCTCAACGAGTTCCTTCAGCATGTTTGAACGTTTCTCCGACTGTTCATTCTGTAAGGATGTAACTTTCTGCTGATAGTCCTCGCTTTGAAAGCTCTCGCCAATGGAGTTTATAGCGATCTCGACAAAGTCATTCATTTCCTTCTGAAATATCTTTCCCGTTCCCGCTTCAAGGGATATTGAGTTTGGAGACCTTGGGTCGTCAAAATTATAGACGTATATCCAGTCTCCGGGGGTTTTAGTGCCCTCGACTTTCTTTTTGAGATAGCGACTTACAAAGGTCCTTCTGCCAGTGTTGGTAGTACCCGAAACAAACACATTGTAACCCTTCGCATCTATGTGAAGTCCAGTCTCAAGTGCCCTTATGGCTCTTTCCTGACCTATAAACTCTTCCAGTTCGCCAATACACTCAGTAGATTTCACGTCTTCCGGTAGCGCAATCTTCAGATCTATGTCCTTCCAGCCAACTTTTCTCATGCATCTACCTCCTTCTTTGGATAGATTATAACAAACAGGTAATCTGGTAGCTGGATTTCTAGTTGTTTACCCTTTGAGAAGGGATTGTAAGAGCCAGATACAGGTCAATCTTTCTTCGACTGGCCGGCGAGCTTCAGCTTCTTCCTGACAACTATCCCTTCGTCGGGAACCTCTTCGAGTATGGTCAGATTGTCTATTGTAAACTCGTGATGAAAATCCCTGAAGGCAAGTCTCTCCATAACAGGACCAATGTTGGATCGTTTAAGATCATCTCCAAAAACAACTGTAATATGAGGTATCCAGTGGTCTTCATCATAAGCGATCGCTCTGTTGTTTACCGAATCGCGGAGTTCGGTCCATAAAGCATGGTGGAGAGATGCTAAACGCGAATTCCTTGCGAGTCCAATGAAGATCACGGGTTTCTCACCGGAGAAGACTCCTAGATACTCCGTTCTGGCCATCAAAGGAGGCGTACTGGAAGCTATGACCTCGATCAAAGGGTCGATTCCAGTCTCCTCCTCTTCCACAATGCAGAAGGTTATATGAGGAAAAGGGGTTAGAAAAACTGAATAAAAACCAAACTCTGTCTTCAGTTCGTCCCATATCCCTCTGACGAAACGATCCAAATCCTCTGGGAGAAGAGAAACAAGTGCCTTCAGAACCACGCACCTCCAGTTGATTATTATAAGAATTATATCAGTCGGAGTCTTTGCCCCTGCTCAAAAACCTTTCACTCCTCGATGCGATTTCGGGGAGAAGTATTAGGGTAAGAACCATTCCCACAGCTAGCCCGCTTACCATAAGTTTCGCAACATCCACATAAAGCAGTAATGGTGTGAGGAGCAAAACCGAGAAACCCGCTACAAGACTTATACCATTTGTAAGAATTGCCCTAGCCGTTTGTTCATAAGCCTTATGTGAATCACCAAATCTCCTAAACCAGATCGTGAAATGGATAGCGTAGTCGATTACCAGTCCCATCAACATCCCCGAAATAAGAGCTGTAGAAATGCTTAGGGGGATCCTGAAAACGGCCATAAAGACGAAGTTGAACAGTGCTGTCAGCAGAATTGGAATAGTAGCTATTATGGTTGATTTCAAGCTCCTGAATATAGAAAACAGAAGCAATATGATTAGCCCAAATGAGACAATTAGACTTTGAATCTGGTTCTTGACTACCGATGAATTGACGCTCTCCCATATGAGAGTTGTTCCAGCCAGAGTGAATTCGAAGTTCTTGTTCATTTCAGGGAATTTTCTTATGGCCTTTTCGACTGCGGCTTTCAATCTCTCAGCACTCAGGCTGTCGCTCTGAGATGAAAAGATGTTGAAACGGATCGCATTGTCACTGACCAGAAGTGAAGTAGAATCACCAAATGCCTCTGTAGAGTTGAGCACTCTGATCATCAAAGGTAAGGGTACGTTGGTCTCTCTCGAAAGGTCAAAGAGACTCAAAACCTTTGAAACTCCTTCAATCCCCTTCAACTCCTGTTCGAAAGCTTCTAGATTCTCAACCTGGTCACCTGTGAATGAAATGCTTGCTCCCTTAGCAGGTTCAACCATGAGAGTATAATTCGTCAACCAACCGAAGGCTTCCTTCATCGTTCTTGCGCTTTCTCTGATCTCTGAATCCTCCTTGAAAAAATTATACTGATCAATCGTCATTGGAATAGTGATGATTAGTAAGGGAGAGACAATACTTGTGGCAACGACAACCCAGATAACCGCTCTTTTAACTAATGGGTGAACATCCCTTGGTGGCAAAACCTCGCGTTTAGTGCCCGCCTTAGGGGTAACAAGCCCCGGAAGGACAGTGATAGTAAAAATCGCCGATAAAAAGATCCCGGAGCAGACGAATATCCCCATTTCCTGAAAGGCCTTCATATCGAGTAGGATGTATGAAGAAAAGCCCGCCATAGTTGTAAGAGCAGAAAAGAGTATAGGCACTCTCTCTTCGTGGATGGTCCTTCTGACGGCATTCTTCATATGGATGTTTTCTTCAAATCTCGATAGAAAATGCATCCCGTAAGCACTGCCAATTATAATTATGAACGAAGGTATCATAACCGTAAGACTGTTTATAGAAAGTTTGAGCAGTCCCATTATTCCTACTATCACCATTACTGCAGCCAAAGGTGGTACAAGGGTTAAAAGTGATAGCGATATTCTTCTGAACTTGATCATGTAAACTGCCATGATGGCAAGCAGTATGAAGGGTGGATACTTGAAGGTGAGATCAAAGATCGACCTGAAGGTTTCGAAATTAGCAACACTTTCTCCGATCAATTTGTAGCTTTCTACGCCGGAAGAGTCCAGTACCGAACGCAGTTCCGGGATCATCATGTCACTTTTCAGCTCGTTCCCCTCTGCTATGGTAATCATGATCGCATAGTACCTGCCATCGGAAGAAACGATCAGATTGCTGTAAACGGGATCCGTGAGCAGTTCTTCATTAAGAACCAGTCGGCCCTCATCTTCATAAACGTAGCTTCCCGATGGAATACTCATCGTAAAAAGATTGAAGCTTCCCAGCTTAACGGCCTCGGTGGGAGACAAAGCGGATTTCACCCAGTCAAGAGAATTGATCTTCTCGGTGACGCTTTTCAAGAGCTCCAAAGAGGTTTGAGAAGCTTCAAGAATCAAAACTATCGATCCGGTATCGCCGAAAACTTCCGCGATCTTGTTGAACGCCTCAAGCTCCGAATCGTCGTCGCTCAAAAAGGCAGCAGGCGAGGGGTCAAAGCTAAACCCGTTTATTCCGGACAACAGAATCACGACTACTACGGCCAATATGATAAAGGATATCGCTCTTCTCATATTCACACCTCATGAACTCAGCCCATTATATCATCTGACTTTACGATTCATCGCCTATGTAGAGATTGAACGCCTCGCAGATGAATTGGAATCGTAACGTAATTTGAAATGCTTTGACTCTTGTCGTAAAATTGGGGCGTGTGAACAATCTGGCCGACACTTAGCAGTAGAGTCTGGAGGGATCCAAATGATCAGCTGTAAAAAGCTTACCAAGGTCTTCGACAAAGACCCTGTAGTGAATGAGATAGATCTGTCTATTAGTTCAGGGGAGATATACGGCTTTCTTGGACCGAACGGGGCCGGAAAAACTACTACCATAAGAATGTTGACGGGCACTTTGAAACCCACATCTGGAGAGGTGAAAATACTCGATATGGACTTTTCCAGAAACGAACTGCTTATCAAGAGCAGGATTGGCGTTGTACCCGATGAGCCAAGAATCTACTCTTACTTCACGGGTGCGGAGTTTCTGGAGTTCATAATGGACGTCTTCCCTGACAAGAAGCA
Organism: Mesotoga sp. H07pep.5.4; assembly: GCF_003664935.1. Lineage (NCBI taxonomy): Bacteria > Thermotogati > Thermotogota > Thermotogae > Kosmotogales > Kosmotogaceae > Mesotoga > Mesotoga sp. H07pep.5.4. The sequence continues at coordinate 66,781 of NZ_JFHM01000001.1, read as the reverse complement.
AGAAGCGAAGAAAAGAGTCGGGGAGCTATGCGAAGCCTTTGGAATCGATTATCTAGGTAAGATGATCTCCGAGATGTCCCACGGCATGAAACAAAAGATAATGGTCATATCCGTTCTGATGAGACGGCCCGAAGTGATATTCCTGGACGAACCCACAGTCGGCCTCGATGCAAGAAGCGCAAAAATCCTGAAGATGCTTCTGGAGAAGTACAAGAATGAGGGATCTACGATTTTTATGACGACCCACGTACTTGAAATCGCTGAAAAGATGTGTGACAGGATAGGAATAATCAATAAGGGGAAGTTGATTTCGGAAGGTACAATGAATGAATTGAGAAGGAAGGCCGGTGCCGATGAAAGGGAAACTCTCGAAAACCTCTTCCTTCAGTTAACCGGTGAGGATGAAGACATCCAGGAAATAGTAAGTGCACTGTGAGGTGGCCCCTTTGAATGATTTAAAGCTATTCTTCAAACACAAGCTGTTTCTCTTCCCAGGCAAGAGAGGCAATAGGGGTGGCCTTTCCGGTCAGCTATTTATTTTCGCCGTATTTGCGATTATGATCGGCACGTTTCTTTGGGAGGTATATGGATCTACTGCAGGGGTCTCTATCGAGGGAGTCTCTCTTGGAAAGGTTATGGCAGGTTTCTTCCTAACTATCTCAGGGTTCTTCTTCCTGATTTCTTTCTCCGCGACGTCATCATATCTCTTCATGAGAAATGAGGAGATAGATATGCTTCTCGTTCTTCCCGTGAAAAGAGTCAGCATAATAGCCTATCAAATAATGATATCGACTGTATATCAGGGTCTTACCTTATCCGTCTTCATCGGAATAGCTCTTCCTTTTCATCTGAGAGTCGATCCCAGTCCATGGATTGGGATTCCCGCGCTCGTTCTGGTAGTAATAGACACTGTGCTCTTGGCCTCCATAGTTTCAGTGGCTTTCGGAAAGTTCATGTCAAGGGCGGCAGCGCGAAAAGTGATGTTTGTTGTTCAGATAATCGCTGGTTTCATGTTTTTTATTATCGTTCAGCTGGTTCCGAGAAGCACGGACAATATACCGCTGTACTTGCAGAAGCTGGCATCCGCATGGGGAGTTCTTTCGAATCCCATGAACGTTTTTACCTGGAGTGTAAAAGCTTCGGAGCAGCCGATTTATCTTCTTGTAGGCCTTGGGGCAATTCCGGTTTTGGGATACATATTTTTCAGAGTAGCTTCATCTATTAAGTTTGAACCGGTTTCCTATACAAAAAGCAGAACGAAAACGGTCTCCTTTAATGGGAGATCGCGAGGGGTGTTGCTGAGAAGAGAGCTAAAAATCTATAAGCGTTATGAGCAACTTATATACTATCTTTTCTACCCCGTAGTGTTCGGTCTGATTTTCGGACTCATTTCAGATGACGCTGTTGCTTCGATATTTACTACGGTGCTCATAAGCACTATTTTTACAACAATTCAATCTGCATTTCTTATGGGAAGAGAGTTCCCTTTCATTGAAACGACAAAGACACTTCCCATCTCTCTGGGAAGAATGATAGCCCTGAAGGCAACCTTGCCCGTTCTGCTGGGGTCAGTTCTCTTCGTCGGGGTTCTCACAACCAGCATACTCGTGAAGGGCGAGTCATTCGGCTATTTTGTTGTAGTTCCCATAGTCTTCGTCCTATATATTACCTCTTCTCTATTAGGAATCAGGGGTGTCCTGGTATCCCCACCGGATCAGATGGATAATCCGAATACTTTTATGAGAACAAAGTTTGTCCTTCTGAACCAGGTGATCTGCATGGGCCTCAGCTTTGGTGCAATAATGCCACTAACAACAATACTGAGTGGCGCTTCAGAGAGCAATTCAAATATCTGGCTCATCCTGATTTCTCTAGCGTCGCTTGCGGTAGCTATCTTGATTTCTATCTTCAGCTACAAAAAGGTGAAGCTGGTAATCAACGAGATCTAAACAAGTTCATTGCTCACGATACTCTTAAACATTTGGACCAGTTTCGGGTCAAACTGGGTACCTGAGCAGTTCACTATTTCTTCAACTGCCTCTTCTTTGCTTATCGCCCTACTGTAAGGCCTGTCGTTTGTCATAGCATCAAAGGCATCGACAATCGAGAGAATCCGGCATTCTATTGGAATGTCTTCACCGCTTATGCCCAGCGGGTAACCCCTTCCATCCCATCTTTCGTGATGCTTGAGAATCAAATCCGCAACTGAAGAGAGGTCGGGAGATGAGATCGCTATCCTATATCCCTTTTCAGGATGTAGCTTCATTATCCTCCATTCATCAGCGGTCAAAGGACCTGGTTTAAACAGAATGCTGTCTGGAATTCCCACCTTTCCGAGATCGTGCACCTGTGCGAACAATGCAAGGTCGCTCAACTGCCTCGTGCTAAGTCTGGCTCTTCTTCCAAGTTCAAGGCAGAGTTTCTGAAGTCTCTTCGCATGCCCTCCTGAGATCTGGTCTTTTTCGGCTAGAGTTACAAGGAGTGTGTTGACCATCTGACTTCTAACGCTCGAACTTCTGTAAAGTTTATCGCGGTACATCAAGTCATCGGCTTGCTTAAGTGTTTCAACAAGTTCTTGTTCAGGGCCATTGCTCGTAGCAATACCCATCGAAACACTTAGAGGCGGTCCGGAGTTGTTCATGTTGAATTTTTCCACAATCTTTCTTACCCGCAGAGCGATCTTTTCTGTAATCTCCTCGTCCGTCTTGATCAATATTATTGCGAATTCATCTCCCCCAAATCTCGCCACAACATCCGTCTTTCTGAAGCAAGATCTCAATATCTGCGAAAGCTCGATGAGTATCTGGTCTCCTCTTGAGTGACCCATCGTATCGTTGATCAACTTCAGTCCATCGATATCTGCCGAAACAATTGAGATGGGGTAGAATCTAGAGCCTTCAAGTCTTTTAAGCTCTTCCTCGAAGTACAACCTGTTGTAAAGGTCGGTAAGTTTATCGTGAAGAGACATGTAATTCATGCGCTTCTCTGTTTCAATCCTCACAATCGCTTCGCGGGCATGAGACATCAGGAGTTCAGCAAGACGCAATTCCTGTTCGCCAAAGATCGCCTTTTTCACGGACATTGCCTGAAAGACTCCGACATCTCCAACCGGTACACTGAGTCCAGCTCTATATATATCGTTTGTTCTAAGAGCACCGGGAAACTCCTGGATATCATCGATTACATATGACTTCTTCTCTCTATAAGTCCTTCCTACAATGCCCTTATCGATCGACATTTCCAGGGGATCCCGTGGATTCAGGTTGGAAGACGCCTTTATTACGAGATTTTCTTCTTCCCTTACGCATATGAAGCAAATGTCGAATTCGAGAATCTCTTTTGCCGCTTCGATGACAAGGTCGTAGACGCTCTGCAGTTCACTGCACCTTTCGAGATTGAGAGCCGCCTCGTGGAGCCGTTCGATCCTGAACTTGTCTCTTTCAAGAATCTCAAAACTTTTTAAGCGGTCAGAAATATCCCGCGCAAACGTGAATTCATATTCTCTTCCATCGTACTTAAAATAGTTTCTGTTGATTTCAACGGGGAAAGTGGAACCATCCTTTCTCAGATGGTATGCCTCGAAATTGTCTTTCCCGTTTGATTTGAGCCTCTCCCAGCTGCTTTTTCTGTCATCAGCTTCTAGAGATTTGTCAAGATCATTGACCTTCATTGCAGTTATCTCTTCTCTCGAATACCCGAGACTCTTGCAAGCAGCGCTGTTTGCGTAGAGAATCGATCCGTCAGGGGCAATCCAGAAAGCCTCATCGTTTGCGTTGTCGAGCCCGAACTGGATGAGCTCTATTCTTCTGAGAGCCTTGCGTTCATCCGTTACGTCACATGCAGAGCAGACTACGGATTTTATATTACCGTTTTCATCGATTTCCGGAGTCTTGGTAACAATCAGAGTTCTAAGCTCGCCTTTCGAATTCCTGGTATCTTGCTCGTAAATGTGCTCCTCTTTGCCAGCAAAGACTAGTTTATTGGTTTCAATACTTGTTGAGAGGTCTTCTCCCGAAAAGATCTCGCGAATCTTCCTTCCTTCGATATCTTCCGGACGCATGCCAAAGAACTCCGCAAATGACTTGTTTACGATCCCGAAAGTCTCGGAATCTTTGAAGTACCAGATAAGTGTTGGGATGTGGTTTAGAAGCAACAGCATCTCGTTGTTCTTGGATGCTATAGACCTTTTGCCTTCCAAACGCTGAACAATCATAGTGAATGAAAGCGACATCAGGAAAACGAGACTCACAGTAGCATAATTGGCGGGAGACCACTTTCTGATAATAGAAAGTGAGATACCTTCGAACACGGAAGTCCCTTCTACACTCGATAATCTGTAGTCTTCAGTAGTCAATAATCTTAGAATCTCGTCTAGATTAAGTTTCAGAATAGCATATGAGTCTTTCAGACTCTCCAAGCCGGCGCTATCGGTAACTCTCATCGTCGCCAATAAGTCCTCTCCACTTGGAATGATCTCGTAGAAGGCCGAAGCTCCAATCGTGTGATCTCTAAGAGTCTGGAAGCTTTCACCGGCAGATACGAATTCCTCGTTGCGGTACACGACAACGACACCCTCGATCAGGCTATTGTTCTTCAGCAGATCTTCTAGATTGTAGATAACGAAGTCGGCATCACCTGACTCCAAAGCCTCGTACATCGAATCCCAGTGGAAGTAACCGAGGAAGGCGGTCTTTGCGTTATTCTCCGTGATTATCCTGGCGGAGTTTGCGATGTGATTCTCTATTTTGGAATACCTTACTTCTGTCATCGCGAAAATTATGACAGCGGCGAAAACTGTAGCAATTGCAGCTAGGAAAAGAGAGATTAGCCGGTTCTTCATAAATACTCCAGTGTGAGACAATGTTTACTATAAAGTCTATCATCTTTGATATGAAGATCGGCAGTAACTCAATGACCTTCCCATGCTGAAGTTTTAGTGGATCTTCTGGGTCGTTCATTCAGAAGAGATCTTCATTGTCGCTTCTACATTTCTAGCATTATCTATTCTTCTCTTCCTCACTGTAAACAAAGATATGCGAGTCGTGTAGAATTCTCCTATAACGGATCCAACATTCGACCATCAGTTGGGTGATGAAATGAAATCAGTCCTCTCTTTTCAATAATCCGGCGTCTGGGATAGCAGGTTCGAAAGAGCTGAAATTAGTTGCAAGATGCAAGTTCCAAGTTGCAAGAATAAGAACCAAAACCTGAACGCTAGACCTAGATGCTGAAACAAGTTCAGATGACGCGGAGCGCGGGGTATCGATTACAGGGTCTGGGGTCTCGTGAAGAGAACCGGCAATCAGTTCAGGGTTTCAATGCAACTGAGGAAGTTGTCCGGGCGCTTTGTGAAAGCCTCTCACTCTGTCATCCCGGACTTGATCCGGGATCTTGCTTTTGATCTTATCCAAAGGACTGGACTTATCTTGCATCCCCTGCCTCTCTTATTCTAACAAACAACGAAGAACCAAGGACGGCTCTTCACAGCGATCAGCGGGTTCTCCGCTTTTAAGCGCTCAGCGGCTCTCATAACCGGGATGCTGAAACAAGTTCATGACAGATTGAGACGCTTTCGGAATAAGCATTCTTTGTCATTCCACGGAGCCTGCCCTGAAATGCTCTTGTTCAGGGTCATCCCGAACTTGTTTCTGGATCTGGTTTTGATCTTATCCAAGGACGGCTTTCTCTCAAACACGGCGAGATACGATTTTTGATCTTGATTTTCTAACCTCTATCCTCACACTACTAAACTCTTTGCGCATAACGTTTTCAAAGAACCTCCAAGATCATGCCACCGATGATTGCAATCATCACGCTAGCCAGTGTCCCGATAAGATAGTACTCGGCAAAGTCTTTGTTATCGAAGTTCTTGAATCTTGCCAGAGATTTCGCGGCAATGACAATTGTTATGGAAGCCACGTTTCCCGTGAGGTAAAGTGTTAGAACTAGAAGTCTTTCGAAGATGCCGATCGCTTTTCCCGTTCTCACATTATCTAGAGAGGAGCTGTTTCCAACGATTCTCTCAAGGTAGTCCGGCTGGTTCTTGTATATCAGGTCGAAAAGCTTTCTTATGAATACCGCTCCCGCAAAGAGAACATATAGATAGACAATAAGTACGGAAAGCATTTTACTAACCGGAAGTACGGCTAAATCTAGTCCTGTATGAAAATCTATCCAAACTATAAAGGCAGAAAAGCTTCTGGCTATTGTAAAACTGGAAATCGGAACAAGAAAGACGATCAACATTAGATGAAGAAGTTGGTCAATAATAAACATCGAAAACCTGGTAGCCGGGCCACGTTTACTTTCAATGCTGGACTTGAAGACGTCCAGAAGTATGTGGAACAGTGAAAGGACTACACAATACAGAAGCACATCCATGAGTCCGAAGGGCATCATCAAGACTAAAAGCGTCAAGAAAACAACGATCCAGTGTTTCAGGAAGCCTTTTGCCTGTTGCTCGCTTTTTTCCTTTGCAGTGTTGTCTGTTTGGAACAAGAAATCGGCGAGTACATGAGCCAAGATCGAAAGAGCTAAAGGTATCATGAATCCATTCATATTTGCCTCCATCCAGTTCCAGAAAGATACTTTCTAATCATGGATAAATACCACATTTAATCTTAAAGACTTTATTTATCTTATATAAGGCTATATAACTTTATTTGGTACAAATAAATCTATAATGGTTTATATATTCAATGAAAGAGAGATCAATTTCGCCAGTTCCTTCTCCGCCGCCCTAACCACGTTCCAGCCAGCTTTATCACAATGCTGCTGCACGGCCGGAGCAGTAACTCCCAGAACCCTGGCCGCCTTCTCGTAGGTCCCCTCCCTTTCATATACATGAACGGCCTGCCACTGCTTTTCAGTCCAGCCGCTTTCAATAGTCTCCAGTAGAGAAAGAGACGTGTTCAGTGCAGTGGATAAAAGTTCATCACTGCAAAGAAAGAACGTGTTAGAAACCCTTGATTTCTTTGCCATGTCAAGAGCGTCTCTTGCGCTGAAGAAAACCTCTCCGCTCAAATCCCACGAAGTGCCAGCCTTTTTAAGTTTGTCATCTTCTATTTCGCCGATGCTCATCCCCACCCTAAGGGCTAAAGGCCACATAACGTATCTTAACCTTCGCACCAGCGATACGATGACACTTAGATCAGATACTACGCCTTGAATTTCGTCGCCTCTTGACAGTGCGAACGACTTGACGAGATGCTCTCCTGCGAAGGAAGCAAGAGTCTGCTCAATTCTCTCAAATGGAAGCACCTGCTTTCTGGACTGAATAATGTCGGCGGTAATGACCGCATAAAGGCCCATTTATTTCACACTCCATTTATCGAAGAACGGATCCAAACTGATTGTAGCACAGTAGTCTCCAAGACCTGTACAGGAACGCTTCAATTGGGAAACTGGGTTCTCAGAGAAAAACCTGCTACGTAACGCTCACTCATGACTTTTTCGAGATATGGATCAGCAATCTAGAACCACCTAACATGACGACTGACAGACAGTGTATCTGCTGCCCAAAATTGTGAAAGCGTATGACAATCCGTAAAATTCATGCATAGAACCGCGTTGAACAGTTTACTTGAGGTTTCTAGTCTTCCCACCAATTTCATTTAGTGGACACGTAAAAACCTTCGCTCTTGAACTATTCGCGACAGGTACGCTTTCGATTTCTTGACTTCAATAACCCAAAGATCTTTAGTTTCCGAAGAAACGCCCGACCTTTCAAGAGATGTTGAGTATCCGGCGCAGGCCATAGTATCCCCTTCTGAAAAAGCGGAGAGAGTTAGATCGTCACCCGAACCCCCAGAAGTCATGGATATAGGAGAATTTTCTATAGAGAAGATTTACTGTATAATACGCCATATACTGTCAGGCCATTCTGAATGCCTTCTAATTTGGCCAGAAAGGTGTCTCAAATGAAGAAATCACTCAAGTTCTGGGATCTTGTTGCTTTAGAAGTAGGTATGACTATTGGTGCAGGCATATTTGTCTATATGCCGATAGCTTACAAAAGTGCCGGGATTGGGACCATCGTTGCCTTTATCTTTGCCTTTCTTCCTATGGCGATAATAATGATAAACGTCATGTTGCTTGGATCGACACTTCCCACGACCGGTGGAACCTTCAAGTACGGCGCTTTCCTCTTTTCACCCAAAGTTGCATTCCTTGGTCTCTGGGCCTATCTCTTCGGTGCATTTGTGGGACTTTTTCCGTTGAATGCTCTGGCACTGGCATCCTACATGAAAGGAATTTGGAATGGAATTTCTGTCGTACCTGTCGCTTTGATAATTCTCACATTCTTCTATGTAGTCAATCTGCTCGGGCTGAAAACGGCTTCTATAGTAGAGATAGTATTTGTTGCTCTCCTCTTTGTAGCGATTGCCATTTACACCGTTCCGGGCGTTGCAAAAATCGACCCGAGAAACCTTGAAGGACTCTTTTCAACGGGATTGGGTCCAATGATTTACGCTTCTGCGCTCCTTACATTTACTTTCGCCGGTTCAAATGCCGTAATAGAGCTGGGCGGAGAAGTGGAGAATCCCAGAAAAAATCTCCCGCTTTCAGTTATGTTATCTCTTTCAATTGTTCTGATCTGCTATCTTTTGATGGCAATAGTCTCTTTTGGAGTGGGAGAAGAGGTAATGGCTAACGGCACTCTTAATGATGTAGCTTCGAATTACCTTAGCGGATTTCTTTTCTACGTCTTTGCATTCGGCGGTCCGATACTCGCTATCGCCACAACGATAAACGCTACATACATGTGGGGTACTAGATCTTTGCTTGCGCTGTGCAAACTTCGAGTATTCCCCTCGAAACTCGGACTGGTCAACAAGAGAGGAACACCATGGGTTTTGCTGACAATTATTTGGCTTCTCTCTTCCATTATGCTGATTTCAGTCGGCGAATCCGGCCTAAACCTATTTGCAGCCTTCGCTTCGATTGGAGGAATCGCGGTGATTATTCCCACGATGTTTGCGGTTTTCAAACTGAAGAAAAATGAAACGCTTAGAAAAACGGCTCCTGCAATTGTTAAGAAGAAATGGTTCATCTTCATTCCCATTCTCGGTGTGGTGTTTTCAATACTTATTATGCTTATTCTTCTCTACCAGGTCGGAGTGGACTTTAGCACGTCTTTCTTCCTGTTCTTTATCGTCTGGGAAGTAATCGGAATGATATACTTCATCTTCAGACTGAAATACCTGGACCGTACTGAGAAGAATGTATTCTCCAGAAATGACCTTTCGGTCTTTGATGATTGAGCTGTTGGATTTCGCTACCCCAAACTTGATTCGGGATCCGAGCTTCTGAGGAACCGTGGTTGGGGTTAGCGGGTAAGGGGTCGGAAAGAGCAAAAGAACTGATACTTCGTTGAACGGTTCTCAGTTGATCGATAAGAAGAATCGAGATTCTGAATCAAGTTCAGATGAAGGATTGTGATGTCTTCTTGATTGATAGACGCCGTCATCAAAGAAGTGATTTCTCGAGGTAGAGTAATCTTTTGTAAAAAGCACCGGCAAAGATTTCCACCTTTGCCGGTGTTTTTGCGCGTCTTGCTCTGATAGCCGATTCAGTTTCCGCAGTATCTTAACGTTTCCATTATTCTTTCCAGTACAGGCTCGTACTGAGTCCAGAAGCCTGTCTTCGCAGCAAAACCGACTGAAAGACAGTATCCATCGTTTCCCGGTTCGTAGACGTGAGAGTAGATAGATCTCTCAACATTCCATTGCGCAGCCGTAAGCTCTATCCATATTCCCGGCTCCCCGGCGATTAGCCTTTCGAATTCTTCGACAACTTCCATGTTGAGTCTTGTTTCCTCTTCTTCTTTTTCGAGGAACTCCGGTTTCACTTTAGCGATGACGAAGAAGATGTTCTCTGAGCCGGGTTCAGCATCAAACCATCTGCTTACCGGCTTCGAATTCTCATCGCCCTCCAGTTCGAGTCTGTACCCCTCCGAATCATCGAACCAGGAAGAAGGTACTTCATAGCACAGTCCGTCCGAAGAGACTTCTATCCATTCCGCAACAACGGTCTCTTGAACTACCTCTTGAGCATTCTCAGAGGGCACTTCCTCACTTTCGGACTCATTCATGAGCTCTTCCTTTCCTATCCATGGATCGAATGATACATTGTCGCTAACGGGATTTCCTGTTCCCCGGTTGTTCAGAGAAGGATGATGCGGCCCCGATATATCGCCCCACCAGCAATCGACGGCGACGGCTTCAACCGGGCTATCGTTTCTAATACCATAAACGACGTTTCCCTCGAAGACGCAATCAACAAATTCCAGAGGAACTGTCTGCTGAGATGAGATACCCACTCCTGTCGAGTTTTCCAGGAATGATAAGCCGGAGACTTCCAGATGGCCCGAACTACTGCTTACCAGAAGACCATCACCGGCAATTCGAGAGATCACTGAATTTCTTAAGATTAGAGATCCTGAACCTGTCTTGAAGACACCTGCCTTGTCTCCGTAGCCTGCATACATTATTCTGGCCCATTCGAGTTCTGCGCTGCCCTCTTCCTGTATGTAGATCGACCTCCACCAACCGGGTTCAGGAAGCGAGGCATCACCATCATGATTTGCGTCTCCTCCCGTAGAATCGTCGCGCCAGTCGGTAAGTGTTATCGGTGCCTGTTCAGTTCCTAACATCTTAAGACTTCCCGAAATCCTTAGTCCCCTATTGGCGGCAAACTTTAGGACCGTTCCGGGTCTTATCTCGAGAACTGCCCCTTTTGTGAGAGTCAGTTCTCCAGAGATGTAGAATGAATAATCACTACTCAAGCCGAAAACAACATTACTGTTTATCTCGCCTCCATCTACGTACACATCGGTACCGTTTTCTTCAAATGCGGCGAGAGTGTCATCGAAAGAAACGTTTGTAGCCAATCGAACTGCAGCGCCATTTCTAAGGAACACGTTGTTTGACAGCTCCAGATAGGAGTATCCCGAAAGAAGCTTGAGTGCTTCTCCAGAAACATCATGGATATTGGAGTTGGTCAGTGTGAATGATCCCGAACCGGCTCTGACAATACCATTCTGCGAATAGCCGATATCGACGAAGTCCAATTCAGCCGATCCGGATTCTCTAATATTTATAGAGTTCCACCAGCCCTTGACCGGCAAGGTTGCATCTGCATCTCTATTTGAGTCGCCGCCTGCGGAATCATCACGATAATCAGTGAAGAAGACGGGTTCTTCTCCAGTTCCAAGCGCGATGAGCTCCCCATCGACAGTGATCAGAGAGTTTTGAGCCATCTTAACTACAGTTCCCGGCTTGATCTCAAGTCTCGCTCCCACTGAGATTGAGGTGCTGCCGCTGAGAAGTAAGGAGAGGTGCTTAGGGACTCTCCAGACAACACTACCGCTAATAGTTGCCGCTTCTACATAAATGTCTTTGCTGTTTTCAGAGAAGTAGGTTTCGTCATCTAAAATCAGAGAAGCGTTTGCGACTGTCCTTACACCAGTATCATTGGATACGAAGACTGATTCTTCTACCGAAACCCCGTCCGTCCTGCAGTTCAGCCCGGCTTCGGAGTTTTCAGAGAAAGTCGATCTGCCGATCTTCGCTCCTCCAGCAGCATTATCTGCTCTGAAGCCATCCCCTGCAACTTTTTCAATTATCGTGTCTGTAATCGAAACCGCTCCAGTACTGCTTTTTAGAACCCCGCATCGATCACCGTATCCGGCATATCGAATCATACAGTGTTCGAAACTCGCCGTGCCGTCAGTCATGATTCCTATCGATCTCCACCAGCCAGGAGCGGGGGAAGTTTCTCCACCATCTCTGTTCGCGTCTCCACCAACAAGATCATCCCTCAAGTCGGTGAAGCAGATTGGCAAATCCGCTTCTCCCAATGCCTCGAGGCTTCCGTAAACAAGGATTCTGTTGTTCTGTCTGAACTTGATCACAGTTCCCGGAAGAATGCTTAGCGAGGCACCGGCCGAGATGCTCACATCGCCTGTTATTACCATTGAGTAATCGTTGTTCGATCCCCACGAAACTGTACCGGTTATGGCGCCACCGTCCAATTGAATATCAGTGGAGTTGCCTTCGAACCTGGTCGTTACATCGGCAAATGAAGCGTTTATGCCCAACCTGATTCCAGTCGTGTTGTAAGAATACTCGTTCTGAAAGTGCTCGAAGGACGAATAACCCGAAGATAAGCGTAGACCGTCTCCAGAAGTGTGCGACAGAACTGAATTCGATATTCTTAGAGAGCCTGCACCGCTCTTCAATATCGCAGCCCCGTCGGAACGACCGGCATATGCAATTGTACACCAGTCGAAAACGGCTGATCCTTCGCTGCGTATGTTTATAGATCTCCACCAGCCCGCTTCTGGCAAAGAACCATCACCGGGCAACGCCCCTCCAACCGAGTCGTCACGAGTCTCAGTGAAAAAGATAGGGTTATCCTCGGTTCCGCTCGCGATTAGTTCTCCGTCCACCGCCAGGAATGAGTTCTGAGCAATTTTTATCACGCTGCCGGGCTTAACGGTAAGACTTGCCCCCGATGCAACTGAAACACTGCCGTTCATCAATATGGATATGTAGTCAGGTGCTCCCCACGTCACTCTGCCTGAGATTGTGCCGGGGTCGATCTGTATTGCAATATTGTTCCCATCAAAATTGGTCTGTTCATCAACCTCGACCGAACAGCCCGCCGGGAGTCTTATCCCAATTCCGTTGGAAGCTATGGTCAGCGCCTCAGTTTGGACGCCGTCGGTTTTGTAGTACAGTCCGGCACCGGTATTATAAGATAGTGTCGAATACTTCACTTCCGCACTTCCTGCGGAATTGTCAATCCTCAATCCGTCACCGGTAACGTCGTGAATAGTGCTGTTCAGAATAGAAAAGGCGCCGGTACTGCTCTTTATTACTCCTGCCATGTCACTTACTCCAAGATAACCAATCGTGCAATACTCAAAGTTTGCGGTACCTTCTGTGAGCAGACTTATACTGCGCCACCAGCCGCCTGCTGGAATGGTGGCCTCACCGTCTCTGTTTGCGTCCCCTCCGACAAGATCATTTCGGAAGTCTGTGAAGTATATGGGGGTGCTTTCTTGACCGGCTGCCTCAAGATGACCGTAGACGATGATTCTGTTGTTCTGCCTAAGCTTGATTACAGTTCCGGGCATGACTTTCAGTGAAGCTCCCGCAGCGACAACTACGTCGCCGCCCGTTACCATTGAATACTCGTTGCTTGCACCCCATACCACATTGGAGCTAATCGTCCCGCCGTCAAGATGGACATCGAGATCGTTGTTTTCAAAACGGGAAGTGAAATCAGAGAAAGATGAATTTATTCCTAATCGAATACCAACCGAGTTATACCCAAAATAGTTGTCCGAAGATTCAAATAGAGAGTATCCTGCAGCTACCCTTAGCCCGTCCCCGGAACTTCTTACGATCGCTGAATTGGATATCCTGATAGAACCCGTTCCGCTCTTGAGCAGAGTTGCACCATCCGATCTACCTCCGTAGGCCAGAGTACACCATTCAAGAACGGCCGAGCCTTCATTCTGGATGTTGATTGACCTCCACCATCCCTCTTCAGCGATCGTCTCACTGCCATCTCTGTTAGCATCCCCTCCGACAGTATCATCGCGCAAATCGGTGAAGTAGATCTGCTGATCTTCTTTTCCTCTTGCCTGAAGCTGACCGTAAACCAAAAACCTGTTGTTTTGTCTCATTTTGACAACCGTTCCCGGAGCTATTTCTAGCGATGCTCCTGCGTTTACAGAGACATCTCCGGTTACCGTCATGGAGTAATCACTACTGGCTCCCCATTTTACGATCCCAGTAATCGCTCCGCCGTCAAGATGGATGTCAACCTGGTTCGAAATAAAGGTCGAACTCTGATCAGAGTAAGATGCATTTATTCCGAGCCTAACCCCGTTTGTGTTATACATGAAGGTATTATTGATACTCTCAAACGAGGAGTACCCTGCCGAAATCCGAAGGCCATCTCCCATAACCCTTCTAACAACGGAATTGACGAGTCTCAGAGAACCCGATCCCGCTTTGAGAATGCCGGCCCCCGTTGACGCTCCTGCAAAGGAGACTTCGCACCACTCAAGAAATGCCGAACCTTCTCCCTGAATGTTTATCGATCTCCACCAACCTGGTACCTGAGCAGTACCTGTGAAAACAATCGGGTTTGCCTCGTTGCCAACGGCCCTCAGTGTACCGTTAACGATGAAATCCTGATTCTGAACTATGAGGACTTCCACGCCGGGCTCTATTGTGAGGATCACATTTGGAGAAATCGTTATTGTCGCCCTAACCAGGTACGGGCTACGATCGATTGTCCAGACCGTGTCCTCGGCTATAGTCCCGGAAACCTCTGTGGGAGGTTTGTAATTGTCAGCAGGTGTTTCCATGTTCTCTGAGAAAAGTAATCCAAAAGGGATTAGAAGCATTATCAGCAGCCAAGATCTAACGGACTTTAAAACGTGCACAAAAACCTTCTTCATGCGGCACCTCCGAGATGTCCCTGGCTCTGTTGAGCTTTGACCGATCGGAGAGCGACTGTATTCCTGCCAAAGCCATCGTATAAACAGATTATACATTCGTCTCGAAGCAATACCTTGCAAAAGTGAACAGATAAAACAACGCATGAAAGAAACTACAGAAGAAACTTTTGCTGATAGCAAATGAAGCCAGACCCTCTGACTCAATCTCATTTCCACGCACTTCCCCGCAAACTCGTCTACAGGGAAATCGTAGTTCTAAGGCGAAACAATACTGATTCCGAAGAACCTGTGAATTCGAAAGCATCGCAGTTCTACAGAAAGAATGCTTCTGTAGACATCCTCAATGCGCAGTACTGCCGCAAATTGAGAAGCTGACGTTAATCAAGGAGAGCCGTTGAAATTGTCGTCGTAGCCAACTATTGTGTTTGCGTGATTAGTATCGGGATAAATGTAAGTTGATGTGTTCCAGACGTCTTTCTCTGTAAGGTTCTTGTACTGATTAGCGTCTATTGAAACAGATACCAGATAACCCG
This sequence comes from Mesotoga sp. H07pep.5.4, assembly GCF_003664935.1. Lineage (NCBI taxonomy): Bacteria > Thermotogati > Thermotogota > Thermotogae > Kosmotogales > Kosmotogaceae > Mesotoga > Mesotoga sp. H07pep.5.4. The sequence continues at coordinate 51,769 of NZ_JFHM01000001.1, read as the reverse complement.
CGGCGAGATAGGACTTGATAGTCAGTATGTCCTGATCCGTCCTTACGGTCAAGTAGCTAATCACATTCATACCGTTCCTGTATCTAGGAGCTTCTCTCCATGCAGATTCGGAAGGCCATGAAGTGTGATCGCTCGTATCGTAAGGCATCTTTTCCCAGCTGCTTACTCCAACTCTCGACAACAGCTTCTGAGCATCGAGGTATGATGACCCGCCGTCCTCACCATCATTTATCTGATGATAGATGAAGTCAGGACTGAATATCCTGTTCTGATACGAAGGAGTAGGTTCTCCTCCATCTGTCCAGTCTGCGCCGCTGAGATCCCAGCCTCTATCCCTGGCTTCATAGAAAGTGGAAGTATAATACCCATTTGAAAAGGCTACACACGAGCCCTCGCCGCCCTGATCTCCCACGGGAGGAAAGTACATCGAAACGGAATGGTCTAAAGTCGATGGTAAACTTCCCTGGACTGAGAAGCCGTCCATCAGATGCCAGGTCCTGGCGATTTCATCCCAATCGTCTTCAGAAGGAGGACGCAAACCAGTACCGTGTCCGTCAATAATCTCGTTGTAGTTTCTCCCTTCTTCGAGGACCCCTAGGTCTGCTTTCAGAAGTTCGAGCATTTCCGTTGATAATCCCTGCCTTATGCTTGAAAGGTAGTATGAAGAGCCCTGCGTTGCAAGGACATTATGAATCTGCACGTTCACGAATGAGTTGTTTACGGTGTTCTTTGGTGTCTCGGTCGAAGTGTATATCGCCACAGGAGTTTCAGATTGATAACTGTCGAATACTTCCACGGAAAAGAACTCTATGCTTCCCGTGGTGAAGTCACTGAAGGAATCAAATACCTTCAGGAATAATGTCTCATCTTCAAATGGAAGGAGCTCGGTGATATCCAGCACCATCTTGTTGTCAGGGAAAGGATGCTGCCCTCCTCTATAGCTATAGTCATCGAATCTCTTTTCTCTTATGGGAGAAGAAGGGTTGCCTACCCCAACCGTTATCTCGCAATCATCTCTTATTCCATGTGAAATTTCGAATACTGCAATTGCTCTCGGTTCGTAGTCCTCTCTTGGGTCTATAGTGAAGCAGCGGACCTGGTTTTCCTTCATTGCTTCGTATGTAATGTACAGGAAGCCGTCAGGAACGTTTTCCCAGCCACCTACTCCCCATGAATTAACGACCTTGAAGGCCCCCATCTCCTGCGGCGGAATACTGTATGTAAAACTCCAAAGAGCCTCTTCGGAATACGCTCCCCTATCGTCACGTCCTCTGACTCTGAATGAGTGGCTTCCCTCTGAGTAACCACTCCACGTATAGTTCGTCCCGAGTCCAAAATCGACCCAATCACCGTTGTCTTTCCTGTATTCATACTTTGCTATCGTGCCATCTGAGTCGCTGCCTGTCCATGAAAACGAGTTGCTTGACACGTATATATCGCCTTCAAGACCGCCAGTCTTTGTAATCACCGGGGGCTGATTCGCATAGCTGTAAGTGAATGACCAGATAACTATCTGCGAATACGCGCCTCCATCATCCAGAGCGCGAACCTCGAAGACATGATTTCCTTCTGAGTATCCCCTCCACGTATAACTCAAGTCAGTACCTACACTTATCCAGTCACCGCGGTCCTTTCTGTATTCATACCGTTCTATCGATCCATCGGAATCGCTTCCCGTCCAGGTGAATGTATTGAGGTACCTGGTAGTATCGCCTTCAATTCCACCGGTCTTTGTTACTGTAGGAGCATTATTGTGCGGTACATATTCGAAATTCCAGACAAGAGTTGGAGAATACAATCCTTCGTCGTCTCTAGCCCTAACCTCAAAAGAGTGATTCCCGATAGAGTAATCGCCCCAGACGTATTCGTTTTCCATTCCATTGACGATCCAGGCCCCAGTATCTTTTCTGTATTCGTATTCAACTATTGTTCCATCGGGATCATTGCCCGACCAGGAAAAGGCGTTTGTGGCGTTATCTGTCTCTCCTTCAAGACCACCGGTCTTTGTCACTGCTGGTGGCACATTGGGAGGGTCGTAGTTGAACGACCACACGATTGTCTCCGAATAGGCCCCTTCATTGTCGAGAGCCCTTACTTCAAATGTATGCTCGCCTTCGGAATAACCGTTCCATGTGTATTCATCGGAAAGCTCTGTATCGACTCCTCCGGTCTTTGTTACTACTGGGGGCACGTTGGGAGGGTCGTAATTGAAGATCCAGATAGTAATTTCCGAATAGGCCCCTTCATTGTCGAGCGCCCTCACTTCAAACGTGTGTTCGCTTTCGGTTTCACCGAGAAAGTTTTTACTCGACTCTTCCGTTTCTCCTTCAACTCCTCCGGTCTTTGTCACTGCTGGAGGCACGTTGGGAGGGTCGTAGTTGAACGACCACACGATTGTCTCCGAATAGGCCCCTTCATTGTCGAGAGCCCTTACTTCAAATGTGTGTTCGCCTTCAGAGTATTCGCTCCAGGTATACACGGTTTCGTTTCCGTTGCTCTCCCAGTCAGCGGAGTCCTTTCTATACTCATATCTGATAATTGAACCGTCGGTGTCACTTCCCGACCATAGGAATGTACAGCTGCTTGTTGTCACTTTGCCGTTAGCTCCATCGAGCTTTACAACTTCTGGCGATTTGTTCATGGCCGGGCATCCGAGCAGCAGGAAAATCAAGGACAAAGACAGAACGAATAGGATATATTTCTTCAAGTTGCTCTCCCCCTATTAAATGCTCCAAACAGAGCTGGCTAAATAACAAGTCTGCACATTCAAGAAACAGGTGAGGTCAATCCAATCGTTAACTACATACATGACAGATGGATTTCAAAAGAACCGTCAGAACGACTTCATATGAGTAGTTTATCATCTGAAGCATTCAAAGGGTCTTCTCGAAATGTCATTTCCGCTACCGGTAGTTATCTGCCGGCGTTCTTGACGAAGGAATTATCGAGTAGTTCCCTGAAAGCAAGTTCAAGCTCCTCATTTTTGTTTATAACTATGAGGCCTTCCCATGCTATGGGCTCTTTCAAAGGTTTTCCCGAAAACAGAAGAAATCTCATTCCCTTCTGCCGGCTTTGGCCCAGAACAGCTCACCCTCACCGAAGAAAAACCGCGTTTTCGTTGGCTTCAGATTGGCCAGGATCAAAACTCCCACTACCTTGAAGAATGTATATGAAAAGAGTGGTGCGACTCTCAGACTCGTATAACCATTCCTTCCCTGCATCGACCCACACGTCAAGATATGTGGCTTTCACGTACCTGCCTTCAAAAGCTCCTGCCGATTCCTTTTAAGACCCGCCTATTACTCGTATTCTTACGCATTCTTCAGTTACAATCGAACGTTTTCACTTCTTATATCACCGTATCTCGGGTCAGTCATCTTATCCTTTGCCGGAAGATTCAACCACAACTGAACCCCAAGCATCCTCTCAGCTGACTCAGGCATCTCCTGATGGATAATTCCCGAACCCGCGGTCATCCACTGACAGTCAACATCTAGTATCTCTCCTTTGTTACCATGGCTGTCACCGTGTTCGATAATCTCGCTAATAAGTTAAGTTACGGTCTCGATACCCCCTGTGAAGATGCCAAGGGAAGCCCTTGACATAATCCTCCGGATCAGTGGAATCAAAGGCGTCAAGCAATAGAAAGGGGTCGAAATCCTCAACGTCTCTATGACCCAAAACCCTAACGAGTTTTACTCCGGCCCTATCAACAGAGGCACACCTCTGTCAAGATCTTGCTGATTTTCCGTACTCTGCTCACTGTCATTTTCCTCTTAGCTCCGCGACGGATTTTCATACATCAATACTCAGAAGCCTATCGCAAAAATGGTATCTGAAGATCCCCAGTCTTGAATGACTCCCATCTGAACCCCATGATCTATTATCCTAGATAAGCCTGCAAGAATATCCTTGTTTATCAGATCAAAGACAATAGGAAGACCGGACCTTATCTGGTCCGGCTTTAAGGGATGGGGTGAGAAAGGTAATGAAGGTTTCCTCTGTCAGTTCTGCTGCGCCTGGTAATTAGTTGTCGCTAATTGTACTTCTATGTTTCATACTCGCCTTAGAGTTCTTCAGTTCATCTTCAAACAGATTATAAGAAAGGATTTTGGGAGTATTGTCGCAGAAGTATGGGAAAAGATGAGAGATAACCTGAAGTTGTTTTGTTTTCTCGGCAAACCTTATTGAAATAGCATAGATTGCACAGAAAGGAAAGATTAGAAATTCGCATATCACCGCGTAGATAGTGATTAGATCCCCTTAATGCATCATAAATAAATCTACTCAAAGAGATCCCTTTGCATTCGTTAATTGTTTTTTCCGGCACGGTTGAGTAAGATTTTAATATGAAGAATCCAGCGCTCAAAGTTGCGTTACTATACGTTGTATTTGGTGTTATATGGATCTTGTTTTCTGATATGATCGTCGATTTGATGTTTGTCGAAAAAGATCTTGTTGCTCATGCTCAAACCTACAAGGGCTGGGCCTTTGTTATCTTCAGTGGGATTCTCTTCTACTTTCTCATTTACCGTGAGTTCAGCGAGAAAAACAAGACTCAACTCGAACTCGTTAAGCAGAAAGACCTTTCCGACGCAGTCCTCGACACGGTGGGCGTTTTTGTTGCAGTATTAGATAGCGAAGGGGTCATTGTCTTCACAAATGAGACTTTTGAGGAGATTCTTTCACTCAAATCGGAGGATATAATTGGAAAGAACTGCTCCGAAGTCTTCGCATCCCCTGATCTTGCAAACTGGATCGAGAACACCGCAAGCAAGACACTGGATAGAGAGATAGAGAACTTCTATGAGGCCGATTTAGAAACCTCGTCGACTACTCTACACATCCGATGGGCATTGAGCAATCTTACAAGCTGGAGAGGGGAACATGATTACTTCGTTTTGACAGGTGTAGATATAACTCAACTGGTAGAATCAGAAAGAAGCGCAACGCATAGATTGGCAAATATTCGCGCACTGCACGAAATAGATATGGCCGTCAGCTATCACCTCGAACTTGAAAAGATGCTGGATGTCTTTCTCGAAAGATTGATCTCGAGGCTTGGCGTAGATGGCGCCGATGTCTTCTTAATTGACGAAGAAAGAAGTGTTCTGAGATTCGCTCATGGAAAGGGAATAGTCACTGGAGAAATGGACTTCAGAGAGCTTCCAATGGAAGGAACTATACCTAGTTCGGTTGCTTCGTCGGGAAAGCCTTACTCCGGTCCGTTGGACACCTCTAGCAATCCCGAATGCCCGAGGCTCAAGAACCTGATAGATATGAAAGTGAAGGACTATCATGCCGTACCCCTTGAAACGAGAGGAAAAATTCTGGGAGTCCTTGAAACATTCGACATGATGCAAATTCACAGAGACAGTGAATGGAATGATTTTCTGCAGATGCTTGCGGCACAAGCTTCACTAGCGATAGATGTTGCTCTGATGATAGATAATTTGAAAGACAGCAACAGGAAGATCGCAGAAGCTTACGATCAGACTTTGGAAGTTCTTGTAGGAACACTGGAAATGAGAGACATGAACACCAAGAAACACTCAAGGAGAGTAGCCGATCTTACAGTTTGGCTTGCCGAGAAAATGGGGGCATCGGAAGAAGAAATAGAAAACATGTACAGAGGCGCCCTGCTGCACGACATTGGGAAGATTTCTATTCCGGACAGCGTGTTACTGAAGGAAGGACCTCTATCTGAAGACGAATGGAAGGTAATGAAAACTCATCCGACAACGGCGTATGAAGTGTTGTCCCAAGTCGAGTACCTTAGACCTTCGCTGGATATTCCTTACTGTCACCACGAGCGTTGGGACGGAAGCGGATATCCCCGCGGACTTAAAGGAGAAGAGATTCCTCTGGCTGCAAGGATATTTGCCGTTGTAGACGTTTATGACGCTCTGACTTCAGATAGGCCGTATAGAAAAGCCTGGAGCAAAGAGAAAACCGTAGAGTACCTTCTAGAGAACTCCGGAAAGCTATTCGATCCAGCCGTGATAGAAAAGTTTCTTGAGATATTGAGAGTCAGTTCACCATCATAAGTCGACGCAAAAAGCAATTATTCATCATTTCTCGCATGAGCCTCCGCAATTACATCTGAGAACTGCTTGCGCAATAGTATCCCATTCAAGCGTTATAGTTATTTCCGGGACCTCATAGGTCGTTCCATCAACGAGCCATTCTTCAAAATGATATCCGGAATCAGGCGTCGCGCTTAGATCAACTGAGGATCCTTTATCGTAAACGTAGGTTCCTTCGGGAGGACTGACGGTCCCTCTTCCATATTTGTAGATCTCAAGAGTTACTTTCTCTGCTTTTTGCACAAACTCTGCCGAGACTGATTTGTCACGGTCCATGATAATCGAAGTAGTTTCGCTATCTGAATAAAAAGTACCGTCAAGGTACCAGGCCTCGAACTCCCATCCGTCTGCGGGAGTAGCCGAAAGGGGCACGGAGGTTCCCTCTATGTATGTGTGATCTCCGACCGGAGGACTGACCGAACCCTGACCGATTGGCTCAACCATTGTCAGGGTGAAAACTGTTGGCGGTTCTTCAACAAAAAACGCCTTAGCTGTCTTGCTGGCATTCATGGTGATCGTTATCTGCGAATTGTATGAGAAGAGAGCTCCATCTATCTGCCAGAAATCAAAGTCCCAGCCGTTGGAAGGTGTAGCCACAAGGGTAACAACTGAACCCTCTTTATATATACTTATACCGACCGCAGGTTCGACATTTCCGCTTCCGGAGGGCTCAAGCATTGTAAGCGTGTGTGTCTTACGGACAAAGACTGCCTTAACATTTCTATCGGTGTTCATTGTGAGTTCGGCTTCATGTTCAGAGGAATAGACTGCATCTTCAACAAGCCAGTGTTCAAAGAGCCACCCTTCTGCCGGTGTCGCTTGAAGTGTTAAAGACTTTCCTGCATCATACTTGTGATCTCCGACAGTCGGAGCAACCGCTCCCTGACCAATTGGTTCGTGCATAGACAGAGTGACCGAAGCCACAGGCTCCTCGTTAAAGAACGCCTCTACTATCTTATCTGCGTCCATAGACAATTCCGTCTCTTCTTCACTCGAATAGAAAACGCCGTCAACCTGCCATCGGTCGAATTCCCAGCCTTCTGTCGGAGTAGCTGAAAGACCGACCAGGGTAGAATAATCAAACTGATACTCTCCCGGTACCGGTGAAATACTTCCCTCTCCTTCTTCATCTTCCATAGTTAAGGTAACCGGTTGTCTCGAGAAAAAAGCTTTGATTGTCTTTTCGGAATCCATTTCCAGTTTCGTCTCTTTCTCATTTGAATAGAATTCCTCATCTACTTCCCATCGGTCGAAGTCCCACCCATCATCGGGCATGGCCTGAATATCTACAGACGTGTTGATCAAGTATTTATGATTCCCGGGAAGGGGCTGAACCTCGCCTCCCTCATCTGGCTCGAGCATAGTTAGAGTTACGGTCTTGAAGATACACTCAGTAGATAGGAAGATAAAAGAAATTGCTGCAACGAAGATCATAAGTTTCCGAAACCTGAGTTTTCTATTCCTGTAGGTTCTCAAAGAAAAACCTCCGAAATACATATTTATGTTGCTCGGTTCATGGTCTTCTCTCAAACGTATTATATTCCCGAGCATTTGTGAAAAAATCATTATCAACAGTCATTCAGTCATTGGTTGCCCTTATCCATTAGTGGTTGCAATCCAATCTGTTCATAAATGCTCACGGGAAAGAGAAGAACGTCAGCGTCCACGCATGCTTTTGTAGAAGTCTTATAATGAAGGCAATCACAAGATATTTTAAGTTGAGAAGAAAGATAGGAGTTGATGCTCAGTTCTTTGTGGAATCTACCTCGGAAGAGAGAACCGATGTGCGTTTAGTTAGACTTTCATCCATTTTTTTTGATGAAGCAAGCCTCTTACAAAACTCTCTAATAGATCACTGCAGATATCTGATACTATGGAGGCTCGAACGAAGAATTATTGGCAATCAAGATTGTAGTAGGTGCGTTTGCTCGAACTCAGAACGGATTGGAAAACTGAGACCTCCAAAAGACTCGGGACGATCAATTTGTTGCGCCGGAGCGATTATCAAATCCACCAAGAGAAAGGATCGTCAGTCTATCCAGCTATTATTTCAGGTTAATGATTGATTCTGATAGGGGTAATAGCTCGGGAAAATTCTGTTATAGCCTGAATATGGTGGATGTTGCCAGTGGTTGGAGTATCGTTGCACCGATAAGGAACAAGGCTCAAAGATGGACTCTCGAAGCTATAATTGCATTGAGAGAGTTACTTCCTTTTCCTCTTTTGGGAATTCATTCCGACAATGGCTCGGAGTTCATTAACGCTCATTTGTATAAGTATTGTTTGGATGAAAGATTGGTCTTTACCAGAAGCCGGAGTTACAACAAGAACGACAATCCTCATGTGGAACAAAAGAACTGGTCTTTGGTCAGAAGGGCCGTTGGCTATTACAGATATGACACTTTGGAGGAACTGAGTATCTTGAATGAGCTATATGAAAGCTTGAATCTCTACAACAACCATTTCCAGCCTACTCAAAAGATGATTGAAAAGACCAGAGATGGTACAAGGATAGTGAAGAAATACGACAAGTTCGCTACTCCTTATGAAAGAGTGCTTAACTCTCCCTGGATTGACTGTACAAAAAAAGATGAGCTTCGTAAGGTTCACGAAGCCCTAGATTTATACAAACTCAAGAGTAATATAGCACATTCTCAAGAATCACTGGTTGACATACAGATAATGAAGTCCAAATCTAACTCAAAGGGAGGTGTTCTTAATCTCCTTCATCTCGACTTCGAGTAGATTTTATTTTGATGCATTAACTCTCTCTTGAGTAGATTTAATTATGATGCATTGCCTCATTGCTGTAATCCATGCCCAAGTGCTGAAGAGATCCTTGACACAACCTTCTTGAGGAGATCGGAGTATTTCTTCATAACTTCCTCTTCCATCCGGAAGATAGGACCGGATATGCTTATCGACGCTACAACTACGCCCGATGAATCAAATATTGGAGCTCCGACACATGCAATACCGTCTTCATTCTCCCCCTTATCGAAGGCCGTCCCTCTTGATCTTATCCTTTCCAGTTCTTCCCTGAGCTTGGCTTTGTCTGTTATTGTCTTCGAAGTCTGGGGAATAAGGTCAAGAGTGTCAATAAGTCCTTCGCGATCAGCCTCGGGAAGAAAGGCAAGTATCGCCTTTCCCACGGCGGTACAGTAGAGAGGCGCACGTTTTCCTATGTATAACTTGGTGTGGAGCGACTTAAAGCTTTCGAAGCCTTCAATCGAGACAACCTCCGTTCCGTCGAGTATGCCCATGTGTATCGTTTCTCCAGTCTGAAGGTGGAGTTTCTCCATTTCGGCAAAGGCCACATCCTTCAGTTTCATTGAAGAGAGATAAAGACTTCCTAGCTCAAAAAGCTTGATCCCTATTCTATATGTGGGTGTCTGGCTATCCTTTTTAAGAACATGTTCTTTGCAGAGGGCCTCCGCGATTCGATACACGGTTGCCTTGGGCAAACCGCTCTTTTTAGTCAGATCATCAAGACTCAGTCTCGATTCTTCAAGACTGAATGAACTGAGAATTTTGACGATCCTTTCAACACTCTGCATATAAACCCCTCGACTATGATCTGACCTTAATGCGCATACCCAAGCAATCTTGGAAGCCACAAAACGAAATCGGACCAGTAAGTAATTATTACAAGTCCCATAACTTCTATCGGTATCCAATATTTTAGCATCTCTTTGAAGACCTTTCCGACGGGAGTTTTGCTGATAGCACTAGTTATGAAACCGGTTTGTCCGTAAGGAGGCGTATCCAGCGCAAGCATAAGGTTGAAAGTGGTTACGATTCCGAAATGAACGGGGTCTATCCCTGCAGCCCTCACAAGTGGAAAGACGATCGGTATAATTACCAGCTGTATGACCGATACGTCGAAGAACATTCCAAGGATGAAGAAGAGAACATTAACACTCAAAAGAAGCACCCAGGCACTTGACAGAAGGCCCATATCCACGAATGCATTAGTGAGCAACAGCGGTATCTCTTCTCTTGCTAGGACATATTTCACAACAAAGGCGCCGGCAATCATGAAGCTTATTGCGCCAACGTTGTACACTGTCTTTAGCATTATCTTTCGTAGCTTCTTCAATCCAAGCGTGCGATAAATGAAGATGCTAACGAGAATTGAATATGCAGCCAGTACCGCCGCCGATTCAGTCGGTGTGAATATGCCGCCATATATTCCAGCAAGCAAAATGACTGGGGCGAGCAAAGCCGGGAACGACCTAACGAAACTCCTGGCAATTACCTTGAGTGGGTATCTCTGCCCTTTGGGATAGTTCCTTTTCTTTGAGAGGTACAAAGCCATACCGGCCTCGATAAAACCCAGAAAGAGCCCCGGAACAATTCCCGCCAGAAATAGGTATCCGAGCGAAGTCCCTGTCAGCATAGCATAGATAACCATGGGGATACTGGGAGGGATCAGCGGCGAAATCGTTGCCGAAGCGCACGTTACCGCGCAGGAGAATGGACCGTCATAACCATCGTCCATCATCGCTTTTATCTCTATTGTTCCGAGACCTGAAACATCAGCTATTTCCGATCCGCTCATTCCCGCAAAGATAATGCTGGCGCCAATGTTTGCGTACGCAAGTCCACCCCTTACACCTCCCAAGAGTTGCTTCAAAAAGCCAAAAAGCCTGTCAGTAATCTCAGTATCATTCATAACGTTCGCGGCAAATATGAACATGGGAACCGCAAGGAGAACGTCCTGGGCCCTCAGTTCGATTGCCATTATGTCTAGGAAGATTCCCAGATCCATTCCGGAAGTAATGAAGTAGGCAAAGCCCCCCATGATCATCCCAAAGGCTATCGGATACCCCAGAGCGAAGGTTGCACCAAATATAATAAAAAAGAGTATCAATCCCATGGTTCAACCTCCTTAGCAAATGTCTTCCCGGAAATGAGTTCCAGGAAGCTCTTCACTATCCAGATCACGTTGTGAATGAACGTCAATACCATGAAAATCGGAAAGCACATGAAGAGATATGTCCAGGGTATTCTGAGAACCTCTGATTTTATTATTTTGTAAAAGATCACATCGCCAAGCACTGGCCCCAGAGAGACCAGAAGGACTATGCAGAAGAAAAGGTCGAACACTATCTGGAGTATCAGCTGCACCTTCCTGGAAAACCTAAGGAAGAGAATATCGAACTTTATATGAGCATCGAACTTTCTTGCGTAAGGGGCGCCCAGGAATATCGTCCAGATGAAACTATATTGCGCTATCTCGAATAGCTCCGGGGAGGGACTGCTGAATACATACCTCAAAATCACCTGGAAGAAAATGCTGAGGAACAGAAGCCCGAGAAAAATAGTCCCGCCCCAAGATTCAATTAGATTCAGCAGAATTTGTAATGTCTTCAAAAGCGACAAGAATATCTTTTTCATGACAACCCCCAAAACGATACCCCGGACCGGTTGTCTTCCCGGTCCAGGGTAACTAGCTCATCTTTCTAGTTCAGAGGATACGACTGGATCGTCTCATACATTCCTTCGCCCCAGGCTTTGTCAAACTTCTCATCTGAGTAGAAATCCCTCGCCAGATTCATAAAGGCTTCTTTGTCGGGCACGATTATCTCCATGTTGTATTCATCTACAAACTGCTTCAGAAGCTTTGATTCCTGCTCCAGAACAAGATAGTTCATGTAGTAGCGGGCAACTTCAAGCGCTTTAATAATGTAAGTCTTGTACTCGAAAGGCAGAGACTGCCAGAACTTCTCGTTAATCACAGGGTTGATCATTCCTATAGAATGATCTGTTAGGATTATGTACTTCGTTACCTCAACAAACATTGCCGAGAGATCGGTGGGAAGCGGATTGTCTTGACCGTCGATAGTACCTAACTTGAGTGCTAGATATACTTCTCCGAAGCCCATTGGAGTAGGATTGCTTCCGATTGCGCGTCCCATGTCCATGAAGGCCTCGTTATTTGGCATTCTGATCTTCATGCCTTTGAGATCTTCCGGCTTGTAAACGGGACCAGCCTTTTCGGTTGTGTTGAGCTGCCTCATACCGAGATACCATGTATCCAGAACCCTCATTCCGGTGTTCGAGGCCAGTTCATCGAACCATCCCTTTACCATCGGGCTGTTCATGACGGAATACATGTGGTCAAGGCTCTTGAAAATGTAGGCTGCATTGAGCACTCCCATCTTAGGCATATTCCCAAGATCGGCGAACCACGATGGCGCTCCATCACCGGCCATCTCGAGGTCTCCCCTCATTACTGCCAGCAAAGATGTCTGCTGATCTCCGAGCTGACCTGAATGGAAGACCTTGACAACTATTTTGCCTCCACTTAGATTCTCGACAACTTCGGCAAACTTATTCATTGCAAGGACCTGCGGTTGAGTCGGTGCAGCCACCGTATTGAAGCGAATTGTATAGGTCTCCTCAACGGCAAAGCAAACGAACACTGTGAGCAGAAGGAAAACTAAGATAAATGCCTTTTTCATCGCCAAACCCCCTTTCGGTTTTTTGTTCCTGAAAGTCAGGAGATTTTTCCAAACTTTCTGAGTGTATCTTTCAATACTGCCACTTCGTCTTCTTCGATTTCCATTAATGGTGGCCTTACACGTGCGACATCAAGTCCGGAGTGTAATGCAAAGGCCTTCTTCACCGCCGGCAATGGATTTACTAAACGCCTGTTCCTTCCAAAGAATGCGCTGAACAGCGAATACAACTCTTTGAAACTGCCAGTTGCTTTCGTGGCGTCGCCTGAAAGGAATTCCTCGATCAGATTTCTCATCATATCGCCGATAACGTGGGATCCTCCGCTTATCACACCAATTCCTCCCTGGCTCATGACAGAGAGAACCATCAGATCATCGCCGGAATAGACAACTATCTTTCCCTCGGTTGCTTTCAAGAAGGCAGAGGTTTGCAGAGGATTTATTCCCGCTTCATCCTTGACCGCCACGATATTCTCAAATTCGGTGAGTTTTGCAAGGGTAGAAGGATCAATGTTAGAAGCAGTGAAAAGCGGGATATTATAGACCATTATGGGAAGATCCGTGTTCTTGCATATCTGAGAGAAGTGATAATAAATTCCTTCCTGTGTAGGGTGACAGTAATAAGGCACAACAACCATAGCTGCATCATAACCGAGTCTCGCCGCTTCTTTTGTCAACTCAATTGTTTCGTGAGTGTTAGCAGTGCCCGTACCGGCTATAAGCGGCACCCTTTCTCCGACCTCTTGTTTGACCTCTGCGAAGAGTCTAACTTTCTCTTCAAAACTCATCGAATAGAATTCCCCATTTGTTCCGGCTATCACCAGAGAATCGCAATAGTTCTTACTGATCAAGTAACTGGCAATTCTTCTTGTCATTGGATAGTCAATGGAATAGTCAGCTGCAAATGCTGTGCTCATTGGTATGAGGATCCTTCCAAACTTGCCAACAACGTCCATAAATACGCCTCCTAATATTTCATTTAATGAAACGTGATTTCTTTCAATGAAATTTTATTCCCTTGTGGGTCATTTTTCTAAACTCGTTGAGGTCTATTCTGGACTGACTAGAATCGCAGGCGATCGATTAATCCCAACATTTATCGAATTCCTCCGCAAAGGCAGTCTTTTGTGATTCTATTTTCGTCCGAATAGAGCTTTTTCAGCTTATCACGCTAATCACAGGAACTTTATTTAAAGAAACGGGAATCGAAACACTGTTATTTTTCTCAGTGTCAGAAGTTGATTGAGCGAAATCTCTTTGCTCTAAATGAAGGACCTGCGTTTATTGGAAATTGATCGAAGTGATGGTTACGGATCTTACGAGAGTGAACAGGAAGTTTTCTTAATGAGAGTGAAAGTGAAGGAGAAATACGCTTCAAGGGTTGTCTCTTCAGGAAGAAGATCTTTCTTCGAGTTCGATGAATATTGGGGATCTCAACTTCTTTCAAATGATTTTGGAATCCGTCATGAAGACTGCGAGAGAAATTTATATGGCAGAGATCGAGCTGCGTCTTTATCCAGCAGCCAGACTAATCTACCTTCCTCGGGAGAAATCTTTGAGACCGGCAGTTCGGAATCTTTGTCAAGAAAGACCTTCTTGACGATATCGGCCTTCTAGACTCCCGTGCCCAAAACGATGACATTCCTGGACTGATTCAGTGCTCGAAGACCGAGAGTAATCCTTTTTGAAGGCCTCTCGTCATAAGTTCCTTCAGTGGGAAGAACAAGGGAACGGACATCGCTAATTTCCTTCGACCCGGGAAAAAAACCCAGTGTGCCCATTCTCTCCAAACCCTAGTATGACAAGATCGAAACTTACGTCACACCCTCTGAAGTAATTTATCGGCTCGTTTCTATATTCGGAGACAGCCTCTTATTGAGAGAGTTCACCTCTGATCCTGTGGATGTTTTCGTTGGGAATACAGATCTTTCTAAGCAAGAGTTCATTTGCTGCCGACATTCCCGAAAATTATAACGAGGGTGATTTCACCCCCAGCTTGACATAGATATCCTTCTGCTTTTTAGTGGCTTCTCCGATCAAGCGGCCATGTTCGGGAGACTCAAACCTTTCAATGGTGTCAAGTTCGTCAAGGAGATCTTGCAATGTCCAGTTCTCGAAGAGACCGGTGTCCTGCATCTTCTTCTTTATGTAGGAAAGATAAATCAAGGCGACAAACTCGACAAACAGCTTTCCATTCAGTGATAGTTCAGATGAAACCTGCATTCTACGGAAATTCAACCGGTCTTTTAGGTTCCCAAACCCCTTTTCCAGTATGTCTTTACTGCGATAGAGAGATAAGGCCTCGAAGGGATCGTTGACTTCATTGGAGAGCAGTGCGAAATAGCCATAGTTTCTTGCCGCTTCACGCATCGCCTCTTCATTCGGTGTGATTTTCCTGGATTTACTGGAAACAGTAAAGTATTTGTCGTAGTCCTTCATGCGGTATTCTTCACGTGTGTTGTTTACCAGATCATTGTATAGTCTGCTCAGATAATCGTTCATCTCTGCCTGATCTTTGGCGGCCTTCTCGCCATTGTAGAAAAGATGAAGATATGCCCGTCTATTCGAGCTGAAAAGGAGATCACCAGATTCTTCAATCCGTGCTAAAACAACTCAAAATGATCAATTAGAAATAACCTTGACAAAAAGCCCCAAAAAAGGATTCAACCTCGTCCCCCATATTGAATATTGTTTTCAATTGCTTTGAGGAGCCTTATCACGAATGAGGAATAAGAACGTTAAACCATTTCACATTCCTTCCACTTACAGGTTCTTATAATAGTCTTAGTCTCAAATGGAGGTGACAGAAATGAAGAAGATAGCAGTTCTCTCGATCCTAATGCTGATTTTAGGAGTAGTGGCCACAGCTTCTCCCGGTTTTAGAAATGATATGGATGGGGAGATTTTGGAACTACGTCTGCAAATCCAGATTGCAAATGCAATAAATGCAGCCAACCTCTCTCCTGAACAGCTGGGTCAAGTGTACGATCTCGCAAAATCCACCCGCGACGAACTCGAAGCTCTAAAGGAAAGAGTCACAAATACTCTTGAAGAAACTCTGGAAAAAGCAATCTCAGGCGAAGAAGCGACTTTTCCAGAAATTGATTCAACCAGGACAAGAATGCAGTCGATAGTCGAGAATTATCTGAGCGGTCTGAAATCAGTTATCACGGTCGAACAGGCCGAGAATCTTGCTGAATACTTCAGAGAAAGGCCATTAGCCAATCGTTCTGAAGTGCATGAGAAAAATGCACCCATTATAGGGAGAATCGAAGAAAGACTTCCGGAGATTGAGGAACAGATGAGACAGCAGTTCAGAAATCTCCCTCCCGAAGCTCAGGAACGCCTCAAGAATCTCGATGTTGACGAAAGAACGAGAGTCATGAAAGAGAAGATGACCGACAGGCTCAATGCCAGCAGACCAGGTATAGTTGAGAGACCCGTGCAAAACAAATTCACTACTCAAAGACTCGCAATGGTACTTCTGTCTGACGAAGCGCTAGAAGTAATGGAGAAGATGCTCGGCCAGTAATAACTTTAACGAAGAAAGCTTTTCCGGCCGGGGACTGCGAATGTCTCCGGCTGTTCATTTTGATAACCCTGGTGTTGAAGATAGCATTACTTTTAATCTTGACTACTTAGGGATTCCGATTTCTCGGAAAGAATTAATGCATCTGTATTTAGAAAAATCGCGTATTCAAGAGAATCTTCATTTCTTCATAGAACCAGCAAGACAAACGGCATATGAAGCAACTAAGTTTCTCTTATTACCAAAGATACGTTCAGTACCTCTCTTTTCACTGACTTTCTTACTCCTCTGATCCTTTGATCCAACAACTTCACAGCCTCGAATCCTTCCATATCTTTGTCTATTCTGATGGATGTTAGTTTTGGAGAGAAAATAGAGGAAAAGATAATGTCATCGTATCCAATTACAGATATCTTTCTAAGCAACGACTCATCTATGCTCCTTAGAGCATTGATAGCTGCAAAGGCTCTAGTGTCATTGAAACAGAAGATACCATCGAAAGGAATTGACTCTGAAAAGATAGATCTCACTATCTTGAAAGTATTATCGTAATCCGTAACACGATCATTTATTACTTCATAGTACACTTTCTTATCCTCGGCAATCTTTACAAAACCCTTTTCCCTCTCACTGGAAGCAGAACCGGAATCTCTGGAATTGATCATCAGAAGACGAGTTGCTCCACGAGATACCAAATACTCTCCAGCAAGCTCACCGCCATGGTAGTCGTCTGTAAAAACTTCATCTACATCAAGTTCTTTGTAATCTCTACCGATTACTACAACCGGGAATTGACGCTTGACTAGATCTTTAGCATAAGAGATCTCGGGATTGCTTGGGACAATTATTATCCCTCCAACTCGATGCTCAAGAAGCATGTTTACTGCACTCCTAGCCTCTGCAGATCTCAATTTAGTGTTGATCAAAATCATTCTATAGTTGTACTTCGATATACCTTTCTCAATTCCCTGTAGTATCTCAGAAAAGAACGGATCGTACTCAGCCTCGAAGATAACTCCAATTGTCGTGCTTACATTATTTCGCATAAGCGTAGCTGTAGCGTTTCTTACATAGCCTAACTCCTCAATCTTCTTAAGCACTCTCCTTCTAGTCTCTTGCGAAACATCTGGATGCTTGTTGATTACCCTCGAAACTGTGGAAGTTGAAAGATTAAGGTCTTCAGCAATCATTTTAATGGTAGCGTAGTTCTTCTTCAAAGCATCACCTCATTACTGGACCAAGTAATATTATTCTATCAGAGTTTTTCGGTGTGGAAAGATCGCGCTAAAGCAAGAAACAGTGTAGTTATCGAGATAGACGGCGTCTCACTCGATGAGATTAGTTATGGCTGGTTTTGATTGAAACGAAAACTATGATAGAATCAGGGTGGTAACGCACCCGGGAACGTTCTCAAGTGATGGAATTTCGGACAGGACTACAACTGATAATCCAAGAAGGAGGTTTCATTATGTCAAGAAGACTGTTGGTATTGATCCTGGTGGTGACTCTTGCTTTTTCTGGCATCCTAATGGCAAAAACGACACTCGTCATGTGGGACCAGCTCGCAGCAACGGAAGACATAGTCAAGATGTTCAACGAAAAAATGAAGGCAGAAGGAAAGGATATCGAAGTGAAGCTTGAGCTGATACCTTACGACCAAATGGTTCCGAAGTTCATGGCGGCCCTCTCCGCTGGAATTGCTCCTGACCTCTACGGAATGGATCTTGTTCAGTTTCCTTTCTTTATTTCAATCGGCGCGTTCACTGATATTACGGAATGGGCCAAAGAACTACCTTTCTTTGATGAATTAACGAAAGGAATGCTAGAAATTGGCATGAAGGATGATAGGATATACGGATTGCCTTACCAGATTGACCTATCAACAATGCTTTGGAATAAGGGCCTTTTTGAAGAGGCAGGTTTGGATCCTGAACAGCCACCTCAAACGTGGTACGAACTTGTCGAAATGGGGCAGAAACTAACCGTTGACAAAGATGGAGACGGAATCATTGATCAGTGGGGATTCAACCTTGCAGGTGGCGGAGCTGGCGCTTATATGTTCTGGTTCATGCCCTTTGTCTGGGGTAACGGCGGAAGAATGTTTGATGATGAAGGAAACGTAGCGCTAGATTCTTATGAGACAGTTCAAGCTCTACAGTTCTGGGCGGATCTTGTTCATAAGCACAAGATTGCTCCTGTTTCATCTGTCCAGTATGGTTCTGGCGACAGGTACAATGCGTTCGTTTCAGGGAAACTCGCTATGTTCCTCGGCGGCAACTTCAACATAACGTCTCTGCTACAAGATGCACCTGATATGGAATTTGGAGTAGCTATGATCCCTAAGAACAGAGGGGAATTCGCTTCTTTCGGTGGTGGAAGCCTTCTCGGAATAACCTCACAAAGCAAAAATGTTGAAGCGGCGAAAGAATTCATGGAATTTGCGTTCTCTGAAGAAGCCCAGGTCGGTGCCTTCGCTCCAAGTCTACAGCTAGTGGCGAGACCTAGCCTTTATGATAACGAATACTACAAGGACATCCCCCAGATGATGCGTTTCGCAGATATACTTGGCATAGCGCAAACTCCATACACTGTTAAGTACAATGAAATCTATGATCCAGTTGGTTATTACTTTGAGAGCGTCTTTCTAGGTCAGATGGATGCAGAAACAGCAGTAAGAGAATGCACAAAGGAAATAGAGAAGATACTTGCAGAATAAATATTTCTTCCCTCATCGGGATGGCATTTTACCATCCCGATTTTTTTAGGAGGAACCGCCAATGAAACAGAAGACAAGGAAGGGATTATTTGGGTTCATATTCCTTCTTCCAGTTATTGTGATGATTAGCATATTTTTCATCTATCCCTTGATTAAGGTAGTGTTGATGTCATTCCAAGAATGGAAGATAATGGGGGGATCGAGTTTTGTAGGTTTGTCAAACTACAAGAAGGCACTCGTAGATGATGAGTTCTGGAAAACCCTTTGGAACACCGTAATCTACGCAATAATAGTTACCCCAATGATTTTTGTTCCTGCAGTTTTGCTGGCCAACGCTTTGAAAAAGACTTCACGTTCCACAAAAATTTTCAGAACGATTTTTTTCATACCATATGCGATTTCCTTTGTTGCTGCTAGTTATATTTGGCAATGGATTTACAACGATTCCTATGGAATACTGAATTACATTTTAATATCTCTTAACTTGATAGGCCAACCAATAAACTGGCTTGGGCAGACATGGTTGTCAAGAGTTATGGTTTCCATAATGGTTGCATGGAAGACTCTTGGATTCACTATGATAATTGTCATTGCAGGGTTGCAGGGTATTTCCCCCCAGATTTATGAAGCAGCCTCGATCGATGGGGCGGAGAAATCACAAGTCTTTAGGTACATAACGCTTCCTCTTCTTCGTCCTACACTGGTACTGGCTTTGATTCTTTCACTGGCTGGTTCCTTCAAAGCCTTCGATCACTTCTACATAATGACTAAGGGAGGCCCACTAAAAACTACAGAGACTATTGTAATGTACATAAACAAAATCGGATTCGAATTTTACGACATTGGATTTGGCTCGGCGGTGTCGGTAATATTCTTGGGAATCCTGCTTCTCATTAGTTATTTGCAGTTGAAGGCGGGAGGATTCCAGAATGAGTAAGAAACTCTTCATTACGTTAATCATAATCTCGATAATTTTCGTAATACCGATCTACTGGGCTGCGATAACTTCCTTTAAACCCTCGAGTGAAGTTTTGTCATATCCGCCCAGTTTAGTACCGAAACAACCAACCTTAGCCCAGTTTACGAAGCTCTTCACGGCCGGGGATTCCATATTCACAAGATATGTATTAAATACTTTCATCCTTTGTGGATTAAGTATAGGGATGGTTCTGATACTTAGTATAATGGGAGGTTATTCCTTAAGCAAGCTCGCTTTCAAAGGTAGCAATATCATCTTTGTGATAATCCTGTCTATAATGATGGTCCCATATCAGTCTCTTCTGATTCCCTTGTATGATCTGATGAATGCGATGGGACTTCTAGATTCGTTGTTTGGTGTTTCGCTTATTTACACAACTTATTCCATGCCTTTCTGCATTTTTATGATGAAGAATTACTTCTCTTCATTGCCAAATACTCTTAGGGAAAGCGCCCTTATAGACGGGGCTTCAGAAATGCGAATACTCTTCAAGGTACATCTACCGCTTGCGCTCCCTGCAATTGCAACTGTAATAGTCTATGTATTCTTGATGACCTGGAACGATTTTATACTCGCTCTAAACTTCACCAGCTCAAATGACGTTAGAAACATACAGGTTGGAATTACCTTATTCGCTACAACTAGATTTACGCGCGATTGGGGACTTATAAACGCTGGCGCAACATTCAGCATCATACCCAGTATTCTTGTGTTCCTTCTCCTGCAGAAATACTATGTAGAAGGCATGACAGCAGGAACTAACAAAGAATAGAAAAGCTTTATGAATACAAAGGAAGTGAAACAATGATAGATGTGGAGCTTATGGAACTGCCTCTTGGTGAGATTCGACCTGCCGGGTGGCTGGAAAGACAACTCAAGATTCAGGCAAAAGGTTTGACAGGAAGACTGGAAGAGGTTTGGAAAGATGTGGGACCGGATAGCGGCTGGCTCGGGGGAAGCGGTGAAAACTGGGAAAGAGGACCATATTACTGTGATGGTCTCATTCCTCTGGCCTATCTACTAGAGGATGAAAAACTGAAGGGAAAGGCAGCAAAATGGATATCCTGGACTTTGGAAAGCCAGAACGAGGAGGGGTTCTTCGGGCCCAGGGATAATGATGATTGGTGGCCAAGAATGGTCATGCTCAAGGTTTTGAAGAACTACTTTGAATACACTAAGGATCAGCGTGTAGTTCATTTCATGACCAGGTATTTCATGTATCAACTGCAAAATATAGATTCCAGAGAGTTCGCAATTTGGGAAAACACAAGAAGTGTGGAGAATATTTACGTGATACTCTGGCTCTATAGCATCACTGGAGAAGGGTTCCTGATAGATCTAGCCAAAAGGTTTTTTGAAAAGTCAATGAACTGGTCCAATTATTTCGAAAACTTCAAGTACACAAAACCGACCGGAGAGTATCTGGACTGGGAGAAATTTATGAAAGCTACGGGCGGAAAGGGACTCGAAGGGCTTTACGAATACGAGGAAAGAACGAACAGCACTACATATTCTAAGTTGTTTCAGGAAACTCATGTAGTAAATGTAGTTATGGGTGTTAAGTATCCGGCTTTAAGGTACCTACTCTACGGAGAGAAGAATCAGCTAAAAATAGTCAAAGAAGGAATAAAAAAGCTCATTGATTACCACGGAACATCAAATGGAATGGTAACAGGTGACGAACACTTAAATGGAAACGATCCATCGCGAGGAACTGAGTTATGTGCGGTGGTTGAGTATATGTTCTCACTCGAGATACTCTTTAGAGTTTTCAACGATACAGAGTTCGCGGATATTCTCGAGAAAATTGCATACAACGCATTGCCTGCAACAATTGATAAGGAGCTACTCACACACCAATACGATCAACAAGTGAATCAGATTATGTGCAGTCACGCCAAACGCAATTGGTATAACAATCTAGATGACTCAAATCTCTTCGGACTTGAACCGAACTTTGGTTGCTGTACAGCGAACATGCATCAAGGGTGGCCAAAATTCGTTAAGAATCTATGTTACAAGAGTGATGACGGCGGACTGGTTTTCGGCGTTTATGGTCCTTGCAAGATAGAAACATCCGTAGCGGGGCAGACTATTTTGATAAGAGAAGTAACTGATTATCCTTTTGACGACAAAATCGAAATTCTTATTGATAATAATGCTGATTTTGAAATACCACTTCACTTCAGGATTCCAGGATGGGCCACAAAAAGTGAAGTTACTCTCAATGGTTCAGCGTTTGATCCGGAAAACAATGAGGGTTACCTAACCATAAAACGTTTATGGAACAGAGGTGATAGGGTCGAGTTGGTTTTCCGGTCTAGGGTTAGAACCTCTAAATGGTTCAAAAACTCACTTAGTGTCGAGAAAGGTCCTCTTCTTTTCGCTTTGAGACTAGATGAAAAGTGGAACACTACGAACAAAGACGGGGAGTTTCCTGAATATGAGGTTTATACAACCAGTCCATGGAATTACGCCTTGAAAGTGGATCTTAAGAACCCAGAAAAGAGCTTTTCATTTATCAAGCGAACACAACAATTGTCTGAACAACCCTTTGATCAGAATCTAGTTCCAGTCTTGATTGAAGCCGATGCAGCCAAGGTAGAGGAATGGTCGTGGGAAAGGAATTCGGCCGGGACTCTCCCAGAAAGCCCTGTAAGACCAGAGGGGCCGTTAGAGAAAGTATGTTTGATTCCTTACGGTGCGGCACGGTTGAGAATAGCTCAGTTTCCCTATTTTGAAGAATGAATAACTATATTTTAGAAGAGATTAAGTTGGGCCTCTTTTCAAGGCAATCTGTAGAGAGGAGGCCTCTGTTTTTTGAGAGTTCTGAAAAGGCGTCAACTGAAACACTGCTAATAGATAGCTCTTATAATTATCGATTACCACATACTTATGATAATTTTCACCGCATAATCAGTTTACCTGCACTTTCCGTTACCACTTCCCGTGTCAACGTTATCTATGTTAACTGATTTGAGTTTAGCTCAACATCATTTGCAGATCGATAGGAACCCAGGAGCTTGAAGTAGCTGCAGCGACTGCTTATTGCGTTGACAGCTTCTTCAACTCTCTTTTCCGATACACTTCCTTCGAAATCAACGAAGAAGAGATAGTGCCACATTTCCTTCGTAAATGGCCTTGATTCTATCTTTGTCAAGTTCAAATTGCGATCCGACAGTTCTCCTAGAACTTTGAACAAAGCTCCCGGCTTGTGCTCAGTGGTAAATATCATTGAAGTCTTGCACCTGCCCTCGCACTTTCTGGCTTCTCTTCCCATCAAGAAGAATCTCGTCGTGTTCGTATCAAGGTCCTCGAAACCCCTTCTAAGGATTTCCAGCCCATATGTTTTGGCCGCCAATTCGCTGGCTATTGCAGCCGTAAATGGCATCTTTAAAGTGCCCAAGTCCCTTGCCGCGCCAGCAGTGTCATAATACTCTTTCGCCTCAAGACCCTCCTCTTCAATATGTCTCATGCACTGTGACAAAGCCTGATGATGGGAGATCACGTATCTTATGTCCTCAATTTTTACCCCTTCTGGTGCCATCAGACAGTGCTCAATTCTAAGCATGACTTCCGCATGAACAAATAGCTCGCTTTCTATGAGAGCATCATATGCTGGAATCACAGTACCAGCAAGGGAGTTTTCGACCGGCAGCATTGCGTAGTCTACCTTTTCTTCGCTTACAAGTTTCAGCATCTCCCGAAAAGATCTGCATGGAAAAGTAGTAGGTGATTCCCCGAACAATTTTCTTATAGCCTGTTCTGAATAAGCTCCGTGTTCACCCTGAAAAGCGATACTCCTCTTCAAAGAACTCCCCCGCTCATGAGGCAAGTCCACTGCCTGTTTATATTCTGTTATTCATGATCCTATCTTATAAATGTGGATCATGCTTATAGTAGCTTCTGCGGAAGGTCACACAATCCGAAACAAGTAACACAATTATAGCTCTTCAATTGCGACGTTAAGATGAATTAGCCAGTACAAACTGGTCGCAACGCCTTCAGGTCAGGAGTTAGGAGTACCTCCTGAATTGTTGCTCACCTTGCATAGACAAAAGGCAAATCGAAGAGACCATTGGAAGTCTTCGAACCTATCTCAGCAGCTAGCTTTGCTCTTGTTTGAAACTGGTCGAATTCAGGTGATAGTTCCCATGATCATAGATAACCAGTTCTATCACCGACACTTTCGGTTCATCCTTCAGATTCCCTGTCTGCATACTCCCGCATCGCTTTTGAAAGAAACTCCGCTAACCCTTCACCATACTTATCTGTGTTTGCTTTGAACCGATCATCCATTACACATATGCTATCTAGAGCGGCAAAAGACTCAAAAATATAGTAATGTCCAAAGCTATCGTTAAAGACTCTATACATTCTGTCAATTGCTTCCTGGGCAAGATCTGAATCGGGATCTTTGATCCGAATCTCTGCCAGTCCTTTGAAAAGGTCATCCAGTATCTTCTCCATGTCCTTCCTCTCCCGATCGCTCTTCGAAGTGATGAAATCGTTACTCTTTTCGACTGTCTCATCACCCCAAAGCTGTTTCGCTTCTTCTTCATAGGGGTTGTAGGAGAAATCGAATCCTTTGAACTTTTCTCTCTGACTCATCGAATCTTCTCCTTTCAAAGTCTTGAGCGTCCTTTCCAGTGTGCTGAGCATAGCCTCAATTCTCTCTTTCTCCAGTATCAAGTGTTTCTTCTGAAGCTCGAAGGTCTTGACTCTATCGAACCTCGGGTTGCTTGGAAGCTTCTTGATCCTCTCCAAAGAGAAGCCACACTGTTCGAAGAAGAGAATCTGCTGAAGTTTGTCGAGATCTTCTTCCGAATACTCTCTGTATCCATTTTCAGCATTACGCCTGGGTCTCAAGAGCCCGATTTCGTCATAGTGATGAAGCGCCCTGACAGAAAGGTCTGAGAGCTCGGCAACCTGTTTTGCGTTCAAGAAATTTCCTCCCATAATCACAAGGATATACTATTACGTTGAGTAATAGTCAAGCAAGTTGATGGTTACGCCGATTCAGGATTCTTTGAACGTCCAGAGTGACTCAAGGGGTTTATTATTACTCTTGTGCTGTACTGATGTAAGTAACTTCACTATATTGTCACTGAAGCTTTCCACGTGCTGTAATTGTGAGTGAAGACCTGTTTAGAAATCAAAGAGATGGGTTTGTCGTGGGATTAGTAATTCTGATCCAAAAGAAAAGCAAACTCTTTCTTTCAATGGACAGTCAGACAAATACTAGTTGATATCTACAAGTATCTTTTGCTGAGGTTTGAACCCTTTAAACTGCTGAACATCCTAGGTTCAAAACTGGGGACCGAGAATAGTCGGCAAAGAGCGGTTGCGTGAGGAGATTGAGAAATGGGCATGAAAAACTCTCTGGCATTAATATCTGCGATTCTGGTTTTCGCTGTCATTATTGGTGCAGAATCGACTTCGGTAACAAGCAACTACGAAGAAGCAAGGGAAGTTGCAAGGCAAGCGTATATTTTCGCTTTTCCTATGCTTGAGAACTACAGAACTATGGTTCTCCAGGCAGTGATTCCAAATTCATTCAACGAGTTTGAACATCTTCAAGGATTACTGGGGCCGGAGTTCAGAGAAATAGCAAGACCAAACAACGATATGTTGTTCTCGGCTGCATGGCTTGATCTGAGGAACGAACCGGTAATAATAGAGATTCCAAGCATCTGTGAAAGATATTTCTCAGTCCAGTTCATCGACATGTACACACATAACTTCGCATACGCAGGAACGAGAACCACCGGTTGCAGGAAATTGACAGTAATGATCAGTGGCCCGTCCTCTTTCGTTGAGATTCCCAACGAAATCGATGAGGTGTTCACCAGCGAAGGGAATTTCGTCTTCTGCATCGTAAGAATTTCCGTAAATCCCGAAATGCCAGGAGATATTGATGCTGTTATGAAGATTCAAAACAACTTCAAGATTGAACCCTTCGGGGCATTTTACGGTGGTCAAACTTCTTCAGCTGTCGAACCGATAGCCTTTCCGCCGTTCAGTCAGGAAAAAGCTGAATCGGCAGGCTTTATTTCGTATTTGAACTTCCTTCTTGGACAGCTTGAGATACATCCTTCTGAAAAGGCTCTCATTGAGCGTTTTGGTCTAATCGGCATAGGCCCAAACCTTCCATTTAGTGAAAACGACTTGCAACCTGAGATGATCATCGCGATTGAAAAGGGGATCGAAGATGCGATGAGGATCATATTGCGGCCGTCCGAGAAGATGGGAGTTACAAAGAACGGGTGGAATTTAACGAAACGTATATTCGGCAGTCGTCAGCAAATGCAGGGAAAATACGAAATCAGGGCGGCAGCAGCATATATGGGTCTGTATGGAAATGATCTCGAAGAGGCATATTACCCCACAAGTTACGTCGATGCCGACAATGAAGCATATGACGGCTCAAAGTACGATTACAGGATTCATTTCGAAAGCCATGAAATACCTCCCACAGAACCCGGTGGGTTCTGGTCGATTACAGTGTACGGTGATGACGAGTTCATGGTTCCCAACCCGATAGACAGATATTCTATTGGTAATCGGTCGAGATTGTTATACAACGATGATGGATCTCTCGACATCTATATCCAGCATGATTCGCCCGGCATTGATCTCGAAAGCAACTGGCTCCCCGCCCCTGACGGACCTTTTTCTTTGTCCTTGAGAATGTACCTGCCTTCACCAAGAGCTCTTGATCCTCTGTACTGCCCTCCAGGAGTGGAGAAAGGAAGACCGCGAGATTAGTCTGGTGTGTCTTAATTCGAACATCCTAATGATATAGAGAATTCGAATCTTTGAATAAGAGGCGAAATGTGGAGACCTGAAATGAAACAGATTACCTGGTTAACACGACGAAATCTACGAAATCGTCTTCATTGGAATCCATTTCTTTGAAGATTAATCTTCTTGCAATAAAGTCCACTTAAAAAACTGTAAATCACATAGCGGAAGATTTTTGCGATCCTGAAATACAATAATCTCTGTCTATGCTATCATTGGACTGTTTAATGGTTTGAGGTGAACTTCTTGAATAGAATCGGACTTTGCATAGGCTCAAGCACTATTTCCTGGTATGATGGGCAAACACCCAGGCGACTCCTGCACGAAGGAAATCCACTGAAAGTACTCAAGAGCTTTCTTCCAGAGATTCTTGAAACAGGTTTGGTTGTAGCAACAGGAAAGAAGGGAAGAAAACTGTTGAATCTCCCCCAGATCCCCGAAGTTGAAGCTACTGAATTTGCCTACAAAGAACTGAAAAGCAAGTATGGAGATCATGAAGCGATTATGAGCGTGGGCGGGGAGAATTTTACCCTGTATAAGCTAAACGATAAGGGAAACATTACTGCCGTATTTACAGGCAGCAAATGTGCTTCAGGAACTGGCGAGTTCTTTCTCCAGCAAATGAAGCGAATGGATATCGACCTTGATGATGCAAACGCCGTTGAAACAGACGAGATTTACGAGCTTTCATCAAGGTGCACCGTATTCTGCAAGAGCGACTGCACACATGCTCTCAATAAGGGAACACCAAAAGAATCGGTCCTCAATGGCCTTGGAAAGGTCATGTCTGATAAGATCGGCGAACTCATGCACAGAGCTGGAGTAAAGAAGATACTTCTAGTTGGCGGAGTAACAAAAAATCGACTCATGCTCAACCATCTAGAAGAAATCGCAGAAATCACCATACCAGAAGAGGCTCTCTTCTTCGAGGCCTTCGGTGCCTATCTACATGCCAATACTCTAGAAGAAATCGAGATAGAGAAAGAGAGTGTCTTCAAGGAAGGAGTAATGACTTTCCCGAAGAACGAGCCCCTTTCGAAGTTCGTTAACATGGTTGATTTCAAGAACATGCCTTTCAAAACAGCTGAAAGCGGCGATTCTTGCATTCTCGGCGTGGACGTTGGATCGACTACGACCAAGGCAGTTTTTATGAGAGCAAGGGACAATGCTATTCTAGCGAGTTCATATCTAAGGACTATGGGAGATCCGATAAACGCTACCCGACAGTGCCTGGATGAGATCTGTAATTCACTGGACGTTCCCATCGAGATAATTGGTCTCGGGGTCACCGGTTCCGGAAGGAAGATAGTGGGTCTTTATTGCGAAACGAGTGCCGTCTACAATGAGATCATGGCTCACGCAAGGGCTGCCTCATTCTTTGATAGAGAAGTCGACACGATATTTGAGATTGGCGGCCAGGATGCCAAATACACTTTCTTATCCAATGGCGTTGCCCTTGACTATGCAATGAACGAAGCCTGTTCTGCTGGTACAGGCTCGTTTCTCGAAGAATCCGCAAAGGAATCTCTGAACATAGATTACAGAGAGATTGGAGAGTATGCGCTCAAGGGTCAATCTCCCCCAAACTTCAGTGATCAGTGTGCGGCTTTTATCAGCAGCGACATAAAGACTGCAATCAACGAGGGTATCTCCAGAGAAGATATCTGCGCCGGCTTGGTTTACTCTATCTGTCTGAACTACACAAACAGGGTAAAAGCCATGAGACCGGTTGGGAAGAAAGTCTTCATGCAGGGAGGTGTATGTCTCAATCAAGCTGTCCCAGTTGCAATGGCGGCAGTTTCTGGAAAGGAGATAATCGTCCCACCTCATCCTGGACTCATGGGTGCCTTTGGTGTATCACTAATGGTTAAGGAAAAGCTTCGAGCGGGTCAACTGGAAGAAGAACGCTTTGAGCTTGAAGCCTTGATCTCAAAAGAAGTACGCTATCTCAACACCTTCATTTGTGACGGTGGAGCAGAGAAGTGTGACAGGAAGTGCCCGATCCGAATAATTGAAGTTGGAGGAAAGAAGTTTCCATTCGGCGGCGCTTGCAACAAATATGAAAATGTTCGTCTTAACCTTCCTATAAACAGAAACGAATACATATATACTACCGAAAGAGAGAAGATAGTCTTTAAGCTGCCAGAAGAAAAGGGCCTGGAGACTATTGGAATCAGCAAGTCTCTCTCGATGAATACCCTCTTCCCCCTGTTCTCCAATTTCTTCAGCAGTCTCGGGTTCAGAATTGTCGTACCGGATAAGTCCGACCCCAGGGGCTGGGATAGAAAGAAATCTGAATTCTGTTTTCCAGTCGAACTATCGCATGGTTATACTTATGATCTTCTGGATAAGAATCCAGACTACTTCTTCATTCCTGCAGTCAAGGGCTTAGAGGTTGAGAACTCCGTTGAAAACTCGGTCTTCTGTCCATTTGTCCAGAGCGAGCCGGACTGGCTAATGGGGAGTTTCGAGGAACTCAGATCGAAAAGGATCCTGACAGATTTCTTCGACTTTTCGCAGGGCTTTGAGAAAGAGAAGGAGAAGTTCGTTTCACTTGCGAAGTCAATGGGAAGGAACCGCGAAGAAGCTTTGGCAGCCTTTTCCAACGGAGTGAAATCCTACGAAGATAGTGTAAGAAGGATAAAGCAAATTGGAGAGAGGTTTCTTGAGAACCTAAAGAATTCGGATTTTGGTGTCGTTATCTTCGGCCGAGCCTACAATGCTTTTTCCAGTGACGCCAACATGGGGATACCAGAAAAACTAGCTTCACGCGGAATCCCGGTGGTAACTTTTGACGCTCTTCCTTATGAAGGCGAAAGATCGTATGAGAAGATGTACTGGGCCTGGGGTGAAATGAACTTGAAAGCGGCCAGATATGTAAGGAACAATCCAAAGCTATTCGCACTCTACATAACAAACTTCAGCTGTGGACCTGACTCGTTCTTGATTTCCTTCTTCAGAGACATTATGGGGAAAAAGCCGTCCCTGATTCTGGAACTGGATAGTCATACGTCAGATGCCGGAGTAGAGACAAGGATCGAAGCCTTCGCCGATGTCGTCAGAAGCTCCCTCGAAAGAAAGACTGATTTGGGCGAGAAGAAAAGGGCGAAGAGACCAAAACTTCTCCCGAACAACGGGACATTCAGCATAGAGCTGCAGGATGGAAGACACATACCCATTACAGATCCTTCTGTGAAAGTAATTGTCCCTACCATGGGCGAGTTTGCGGCCCAGCTGATAGCGGCGGCATTCGAAAAGGTCGGTATTAACACTCACGTTCTCCCGAGACCGACAGAATTAGAGTTTCAACTGGGAAAATCTAACTCATTATCCAAGGAGTGTTTGCCTTTTCACTTGACTCTGGGAAGCCTAATTCGTTACCTCGAGGAAAACAAGGACGACGAAAGCATATTAATGTACTTCATGCCCGACACTCGCGGCCCTTGCCGATTTGGACAGTACAGCACTTACATAGATCTTTGGCTAGACAAGAACAACGCGAACAACGTTCTCCTGTTCTCTCTCAATTCTGAAAACGGTTATGCCGGCATAGGACTCAAGGCGAAATTACGAATCTGGGCGAGCATGATTATTGCCGACGAATTTTGCAATGTTGAAAATGCCTTGCTTACACTGGCATCAGACAGAGATGAAGCAGCCAAAGCGACCAAAGAGGCCCGCAAGATTATGCTTGAGAGTGTCAAAAGA
Source organism: Mesotoga sp. H07pep.5.4 (assembly GCF_003664935.1). Taxonomy (NCBI): domain Bacteria; kingdom Thermotogati; phylum Thermotogota; class Thermotogae; order Kosmotogales; family Kosmotogaceae; genus Mesotoga; species Mesotoga sp. H07pep.5.4. The sequence continues at coordinate 21,483 of NZ_JFHM01000001.1, read as the reverse complement.
GACTCCTTTACCGAAATGACCAAGAAACTGGAGGAGATTTGCGAGAGTATCTCTCACATTCCTCTAAAGGGCGATTTCGAAAGTGCACCGAAAGTCCTTCTCTCGGGAGAGATTTACGTCAGGAATGATGAGTTTTCCAGGAAGTCTCTGGAGCTACTTTTTGCTGACAACGGAATAATCATGCATGCTTCTCCAATTGAAGAATGGATATATTATCTCGATTACATTCTGCTGAAGAAATACGTACCTACCGAACTCGGTCTGCTCAAGAGGGGAACGAAACACGTTGAAACCCTTGTAAAACAGTCATTTGAAAAAAGAATCAAGAAGATTCTTGAAAAGAGTGGACTGTACAAATCACATTTCGTCGACATCGAGTCCATGGTAAACACTTCTAAAGACTTTTTGAATCCGAAGCTTACCGGAGAGGCAATACTGACTCTTGGAGCCGTTTTGTTCGAATCGATAGATACTTACGATGGAGTTATTTCTATAGGCCCATTTGGATGTATGCCTACAAGGATCGCCGAAGCTATTGCGGAAAGAGGTCTGGAACACCTGAGAGAAAACTCCAGCAAACTCAAGAGGGAGATCTTCAAGAACGCTGGCAATATTCCGATTCTCTTCTTTGAGTCCGATGGAAACCCGTTCACTCCAACTGTAGAAAGCCGACTTGAATCGTTCGTGGTACAGGTAAAGAGAGTTAAGTCACTTTCGATGAAACTGAAAAGTCGGGAATTCAAATAACGCTCAAGAGATCAGGATCTGCATTGCTTCATGAATGATCCATAATTTGACCGCCGACTTTCCGGACGACAGCTTCCAAAAGTACTATCAAGTTGTTAAGAATGAAGTTTTTCGGTATGAACCAATCCAACCGGTGTTTTTTCTCTGAATTCAGTTGATTAGCTTTGATAATACTCTAAAATTATCTAGTTTCCATCTCCTTTTGTATTCTATCTATGACTAACAAAATGTGTAGCAAATACAGAAGCACCACCCCATTAGCCGCCAAAACCACGCCAATAACCAGTCCCGGCAAGAGATGAGAGATCAACATAGATAAACCGAATGCAATTGCAAGAACGTTCAGAATCAGCTGAGAGACGTTCAACTTCACCAGTATCTTTGGAATCTTACCTTTCTGTTGATCGGTACTGCTCGCCCGCTGTCCAAGGAACTTGCCAATTGAAATCGCTCCGCCTAGAATGTTTAGAACCCCAACAAGAACGGTCAGAGGATACACCAGAACCTCTGGGATGATGCACGACACAGTTCCAAGGGCAGCGAATACAAAACCTATAAGGATTACAGGTAGCGACCTTGGAAAGACCCCTATCGGGGTGCTTCCCGAAGCAATCATCTGGATCGCAAAAATCATCATCAGAAGACCAAGCTGGGCACTTCCTGAGAACGGTAAGAGACCTAGATTTACCGGTATCAACAGGACGCCCAGAATAATCATAAAAACACTTGTAAATAGAATCATAGCCCTGTCGATGGGAAGTTCGACTTCTCCATCCTTTCTTTTCTGTTCTTGCGGGTAACTACTGTATATCTTTCTCAGGACAAACGAAAGATATGCGATAGCCGCTCCATAGATCAGAACAAAGATCGCCGTCATCTGTACACTCAATAGGCTCTGATTCCAAAGAAGTATTGATATGAGAATCGATGAAACATATGCCACCGTGCATCCGGCAATCAAGTGTTTGAAGATTCCACCGTATTCAAACCAGGCTTTGAGCTTATCCTTCGACAGGATCATTTGAAGAAGCAATAGAGCTCCTCCCGGGCCGAAGAAAAGGAATAGCATAAATCTGGGAATATCGCTGAAGGCATCCGGAACAAAACAAGTTATCGTTCCAATCCCCCCAACGACAAGTCCCGCCAGCAAGACTAGCTTCGATCGTTTCAAGTCGCCAAAGGGGGTTTTCCCCATTGAGATGATCTGCAGGGAGAACATGACCAGCAGAAGTCCGTAAAGACCATTCTCATAATAAGAAAGTCCTCCGGTAGCCACAGGAAAGAGCAGTATCCCTGTAATAAGCAGGATGAGTCCGGCAATCATCAAGATTACTACTTCCAGAGACAGCTCCGATTCATCAAAAACCTTTGTCAGATTCATGGGCATCAGACCTTATCAATAATAAGTTCCTTTGGTTCTGTAGTTCTCCCGTCTTTCAGCTGCCAAATTGAAAGCAAATTCATCAAATTTTTCTCTGTCTGTTCGATAAAGCTCGTCAAAATCGCGCATTTTCTGGGGGAAGACTATCAGCAGATCTCCTTTCTCCATTTTTTCGACTATGTAATTCACCGCTTCTTCAACGGATACTGAGTCCGGTGGAGGAGTAAGCCCTCCGAAGATAGCCGTTCTAACATTTCCGGGGCATACAACGCTGAATTTCAATCCTTCATTGAAAAGCTCATAATAGAGGCTTTCAGTCATAGTTTTAACCGCGCTCTTTGAGCATGCATACAGCGCCTGATATGGGACAGGAACCAATCCAGTGATGGAAGCTGTATTAATTATGTGGCCCGACTTCTGCTCCCTCATAATCGGTATGGCGTGGTACGTTCCGTAGATCACTCCCCAGAGATTGATATCTATCACTTTCTTCCAGATCTCGAGAGTCACCATCTCAGTTGGAATAGTCATACCTATTCCGGCATTGTTGAAGACAAAGTCAAGATGACCTTCGTACTTCCTTGCTGATTTGATGAGCTTCTCTACCTGCTCTTCTTTTGTCACATCGGTAAGGAATGGTACTGCTTCCCCTTCATACTTTGAACTCAGTCTTTCCGATTCTCTATCGAGATTTTCCTGGCTTACATCTGCCATAAATACAGCCTTCGCGCCCCTCGAGAGCATCTCCTCGGTCAAACCGAGTCCGATTCCCGAAGCCGCTCCAGTGACAACCGCAACCTTATTTTCAAAGTATTCGTTCATCTCTTCCTCCTCCGGTAATTCATGGAAGTATCCTGGAATCGCCGACATTCAACTTCACAATTCCTTTTGCCATACTTGCCGATTTAACCCTTCTGATCGGCAAAGCCTCCAGTGATCTTATGATCCTTGTCTGCAAAGGATGTTGCTCATAAGACAGGCCAGTCCATTTCACAGCGCCTGTACCAATCCACATTTTTCTCAACACCATCTCTTGAGGATACAGAGTAGCATGGCTCAGAGTAGCACCACCCTTTCCCAAATTAGGCAGATATCTCCACCCAAACAGATTGATCTTCGAATCCTTGTTTAGCTCCGACAGATCCTCTTCACTTACCTCATCACCTCTCTGAAGATCGATTTTTAGGAATGTGAACTGCTCGTAGCTGGCCGCCACAAACCAGTGATTCTCCAGATGACGCTCGGACGAGATGTCTGCAAACACCTTTGGTACTCCATCCTCTTCACGTCCCCCGATTATCGGGCAGGTCTTGTTTTCCCACACTACAAGCGCGTAGACTCCTTCAAGACCCTCTGAGTTTCCAACATACTTTACAGGTGTCGTCACCTGAATGAGCCTGTACTCTCCCCCAATCATCCAGTCCACATCCCGACAATTGGTATACTGGACACTGACAACCGGCTCCTTAAGTTCGAAGTCCTCGGGAATGTAGCTTAATAGAGCATTTTCGTCTGTTTCATAGTCAACACAGATAACTGTATTATCACCGTAGACAACTCTAACCGGGTAGAATGGGGCCCCACCGAAATGCACCGGCATCTTGTAGATAAAGTCCGCGTTAAACACGAATTTTCCTTTTTTCCCGGACACTTCACTTCCTCCTCTCATCATTATTATGGATGATGGAACTCAATATCCTGCCGCACGCATATTCTTCTAGACCCACAAGATTCTGGAAATCATCTCGGAGAATTTGCTCTATCATTGACCTTTAATGAATCTAAAACCGTCTGGCAATCGTCGAAAAACTGGTAGATGAAGTCAGGATGAATAGGGATTGTATGGGAAGCCCGGCCTCTAATTCATGTTAATTAGATCACAATATCTAATGAACTTCCAAGCAAAAATGAATCCATCACAACATGAGCAATAGGCGTAATGTTCAAATAATATCAGCATAAATTATGTCGCTTCCACATGATATTGTCTCCGAGGCCTCTGCTTCATAGTTTCTTTTTAACTACACGGAATTGCTATATTTGATCAGTAGTACTATCGTCTTTTCTCATAGAAAATCGCTGTTCAGCAGCGACTAAGATTCCCCTTTCAAAGCTTAATTCACTGTATAATTGGAGCAAATTCGCGCTCTTTGTAGATTCCGTAGTTAGCCCAAAAAAGAATGTGCTTTTTACACGGAGGGGATTGAGAATGAAGAAAAGCTTTTTGACCGCACTCTCGATATTGGCGATAATCTTCCTTGCATCTGGGTGTCTGTTCTTTGGACTTCCTAATTTGAATGGAAGCTGGGATGTTGTAATGACTTATTCTGGTGGAGCCTCGAAGACATCTACTTTTCATATCGAGCAGCACATAATCTATAACTACAGGGGAAAATTCTGTCTTGATTCAACCTGTAAAGAGCTTTTTGGGATGATCTCCAACGATCACAGGGTAAATATCAACACCTGGACCTCTGAAAGCAAAATAGATTTCGCTGGAGTCGCTGAGAAAGGAACAATGTCCGGAACCTTCACTAGATTCGAACCTTCAGCCGAAGGAACATGGGAGGCAACTAGGCGTTAGGCCGACATATTCGTAAAATCCGCAAGTGGGCAAGAGTTATCTTTCTAAAACTGCCTTAGAATCGATATATTCATCTCACATATTGACCTCTGGAACCCAAGTCTCATCAAAACGGGTCGAGCACTCTGAGTTATCGCATAATACTCTGTGAGTTTTGACCAAAAAACCTTCAGACCAAATCTGTTATCATCTTCTTGAGTAACTTCACGGAGGCAAAAAATGACAACAATATATCTCATGCGACACGGACAGAGTCAGGCAAATGTTGAAAGGGTATTCGCAAATGGTGACGATGGTTTTCCCCTGACTGATGATGGGAGAATCCAGGCGAAAATGGCCGCGCGCCACTTGAAGCTCAGGAATATTCGCAAGATTTACACCTCGCCCATACTGAGAGCAAGGGAGACTTCACAAATAGTCTCATCTGATCTTGGAATCAAATCTCAACTACTTGATGAGATCCGTGAATTTCACGTTGGCGAACTTGAGGGTCAGCTCATTCAGGGGGAAGCAGAAAGGGCATTCCTTGAACTCGTTAAAAGTTGGATTGATGGCAGGATAGATGAGAAAATCCCCAATGGAGAGAGTCACAGAGAAGTTATCGATCGATTCTGGAAGGCTATGAACACAGTGGTAAGGGAATGTCCCGAAGGAGAAGTCCTGGCCGTTAGTCACGGAGGTTTTCTGTCAATGACACTTCCCTTCGTCTGCAACGGGATCGACCCTAAGAGTTTCTTCTCAAGATCTGGTATTTCTATAACCAACTGCGCAATAACAACTGTGAAAGCTCAAAGAGATAACGGATCACTTTCACTCGAATTGGTAGATTGGGCCAATGCCTCGCACATGGAACTGGATTTTGAGAAGGAACCTATCGACAATGTGTGGAATGTGCAAAGTCGAGGGAATACTGACCAGAAAGGCAGGTGATAGTCGTGAGAATCGGAATAATCGCTTATTCAAAAACAGGAAATACCTTGTATGTTGCTGAAAAGCTAAGAGATAAGTTGACTTCTGCAGGGAAAGCAGCATCTATGGTAAGGTTGAGATCGGAGACTCCTGATCTCGAAAGATATGATGGGCTGATCTTTTGCTCTCCAGTTAATGGCGGAGCACCCGCAGATGCCATGAAGAGTTACCTTGCCAAAATGAAGTCCCTTGAAGGCAAGAAGGTTGCCGTTATGGCTACGGGTCTCTTTCCAGCCGCTTTGGGAAGGAAGCAGACACTGACCTACATGAAGAAAATCTGCAGAGAGAAAGGGGCGGAGATCTGCGGAGAGGGTAGCGTGGGATGGTGGAGCTTTGGTCGAGAGAGAAAAATCGAGAGGTTGGTAGAAGATCTTGCTTCTTGTTTCTAACAAACAATAACAGAGTTATTTATATGCAGATCAATATCACACTTTCGGCCTAGTTCTACTTCAAAACCAGAGCTAATAGGTTAAGACAGATTTGAAAGAGACACTTCGTTTCCAGGAGACCTCTTTCTAACAGCAGGTTGCGATTCACTCAGCAGCTAAAGTAATATGTCACGCTCAATACGAAGATTCTTGAAAACACATCAATTTCCACGAACGATTTGGTAATGCCGAAAGCTCAAATCCTGAGTAAAGGCTTCACGATCCTCTCGACTGATATACTAGTAGCGAAGACAAAATCATCGCGGTCTCTAGGATTTGTGTATTCTAGGAGACTGTCTGTGCCGGAGGCTGCTTCCATGAACAGATTGCTCTCGCTTACTATTATGGTCCTTTTCACTTCTTTCCTCTGTGCTTCAATGCCGGAACAGGTTCTCGTAAATAGCGGAAGCTTTCTCATGGGAACGACATGGAGAGAGGAAGGTGTGGATAATGAGCCGGTTCGACGGATCAATCTGAATTATGATTACTTCATTGGGAAGCGCGAAGTTACCTTCGACGAGTTCGATACCTTCTGTGAAGAAACAGGAAGAAACGTTCCTGACGATTCCGGATGGGGAAGAGACTCCAGACCAGCAATCAACGTAAGCTGGTGGGACGCGATAGCTTACTGTAACTGGCTTAGCTTTAAGGAAGGGTTACCCCTAGCCTATGACTCCGAGGGCCATATTCTTGATGCAATGGGCAGAAGAACGACTGATCCCTCCGAAGTTAAGGGTTACAGGCTGCCGACAGACGCAGAGTGGGAATTTGCGGCGAGAGGCGGTAACGCGAGTGAAGGCTACACAAGATTGGTAGGAAACTCAGTTGACCTGGTAGCGTGGTACAAATCTAACTCAGAGAACTTGACCCATCCGGTAGGAACCAAAGCTCCAAACGAACTGGGAATCTTCGATCTGTTGGGAAATGTTTGGGAATGGGTTAGCGATTATCACACAGACTACTCCTGTTCAGAAGAAGCGAATCCATATGTTGACAGCTTCTCAGCTTACAGAGTTAAGAGAGGTGGCAGCTGGATAGACTGCCCCGTCGGTGTCAGTATCGATGTGAGATCTAAGGGTTTGCCAGATCACGCCATCACAAATCTCGGCTTCAGAATCTGTAGAACAGCAAAGTAAAGGCATCTGTAACAATCTTCATTCCATCATAGAACCGTGTCCGGAATCATCTGGTGTCAAAGCTAACCCAGAACTTGATTATCTGCTGCAGTAGAAAAGAACGGAAATTGAACAGTAGTAAACCTTCATGTGTCCAAACGCCGAAACCAATTTTCACTCCTATTCCTAATTGTTCACGCAAAATGAAACTACCAAATCCTTTGCTTCAGTTTTGTTTTCTTTAAGGAATGTACTATAATCTAGGTACATATGTTCTGAACAAATGATAGGAGAGATGTCATGACGGGAAAACTGATTAGAATGAACCGGATACTTAGAGAAGACGGAAAGACGGTAATCGTCGCTATGGATCACGGGCAGTTCCAGGGTCCGATAGAAGGCATCAGGGATGTCAGGAGGACGTTGAGCAACATAGTCGCTGGCCGGCCCGATGCAATAATTCTAAATCCTGGCGTCATCGAAAAGAACGGAGATTTGCTTGGAGGAAAGGTTTCGATTCTATGTAGAATAACGGGAGCCTCTACTAACTACTCCACAAAGTTTGACTACCACAGAATCACTACTTCCGTCGAACATGCGTTGTCAATAGGAGCCGACGGTGTGGTTGTTATGGGATTCATAGGTGGAGACGGTGAAAACGCGTCGCTTGAAATTATAGGAAAAGTGGCAGAAAAATGCAGCAAGCTAGGAATGCCCTTGATTGCAGAAATGCTTCCGCAGGCCACGGATCACTTTACTGATCCGGAGTATATTGCACTAGGAACGAGAGTAGCGTATGAGCTGGGTGCCGATCTTGTAAAAGTCTATTATACGGGCTTTGAGTCATTTACGAAGGTTCTGGAATCAGTCCCTGTGCCCGTCGTGATTGCCGGCGGACCGAAGGGAAAGGATGCCTTCGAAATGGCGAGGGAGGCTCTGAAGCTCGGCGCAAAGGGGGTTGCTTACGGCAGGAATGTATTTCAAGCCGATGATCAGACCGAATATGTCGAAAAACTTCTGAAAACTGTTCACGGCTAGTCCGAAATGAGGAGGCGTTTATGAAGAAAGCACTCTTGACGGTTTTCCTATTTCTTTTTCTCAGCGCTGTTTTCGGAATTGAGGGCCATGTGTTTGTTGATCTGAACTCAAATGGGATACTCGACCCGGAGGATCAGACAGTTCAGGGTTGCCTTATTTCAAATGGAATTGAGATAGTCTCTTCAGACAGCGAGGGGTTCTACAGTATCTCTGATTCGGATGGCTTCATATTCCTGATCAAACCGGACGGTTATGTGTGCAGCGAATGGTATGTTAAGGGACTTGAGAATCACGATTTCTTACTGATGCCAGCCGTGGAGAATGGTATCTTTGCCGTTGTAAACGATATTCACTACGCGGATGACCCCGACCTCTTCTATGAATCTCTAGGGGACAGAGAAATGATTGACAGCCCAGATGAATACATGTCCAAGCTTGTTTCGATTCTCGAGATAGTCAAGCCCGATTTTATCGTCTGCAACGGAGACATGGGTGCAAGTATCAAAGACATCGATGACGAAATTGCAACCAGATGGGCTACAAAGGTTAAAGACTATCTAACCATCTCGAATATCCCTGTATATTACTCCGTTGGAAATCACGAGACAAACAAGAAGAAGGCCGATCCGTACGACATTTTTCACAACGTCTACGGACCCGAATATTACTCTTTCAATAGCTTTGGAACACACTATATAGTTCTTAATACTCACAACATCATCGAAGGCAGTTTCGTTTATGAAATCGATTCTCCGCAACTTGAATGGTTGAAGAAGGACATTGAGCTAGTTGCCAATAATAATAGAATCGTGATCTTTTCACATGAACCGGTATTCAGTCTAGCCAAGACCGATAACTACTACGAACTGATGCAGATTTTTGCTGATGACTGTTCATATCACATTACCGGTCACAAGCACACAATGATTGAGTACTTCGATGCTCCATTTGTGGAGCTAACCTGTGGCGCCGTTTCTGGAGCATGGTGGGAAGGTCCCTCTCCAACTGGTGACGAGTATGGGTTCACTCTTTTTGAGATGAAGAGAAGCGATTTAAATTACTGTTTCGTAACTCTTACATACGATCGTTCCGGCTGGTTCGACATGAGCAGAGAGTCCCCCTATTCGGGAGTCGAGTACATCAGATTCTGCACGTTTCCTTCAACAGAAGATATCGTAGTACTTCTAAATGACCGTGTCGTCGAATGTGATGTTTTGAAGAAAGAGATGAGATTCTGGAGCGAGTACTACTTCAACGTCAATCTTTCTTCCTGTGACGATGGCCTGAATGAGATAGTTGTTCACTCTGGAGATAGAGAGTTCAGAAAGAAGCTCTTCGTTAGAAGCGCTTCGGTAGATATCAAATCTATGAAAACCAATCCAGAATACTTCGAGGGATCACTTGTGCTTGTCTCGAATTGTGCCAATACCGGTCAGTGGGGTAAAACCTACACATTCAACGATGGTAGTGATACTTTCATGGTTCAAATAACCAATCTGGACGTTCCCTTCACCATTTCAAAAGAATATAAATACTCTCTGTACGGAATATTTAGAAACAGCGAGAGAGTGGTTGATCCGATCAAGCTGTTGGTGGCCGAGGGAATTGTTCAGGAAGAATAAGGAGGGGAAATACGTATGAAGAAAGCCTTACTGGTTGTTCTTGCGGCAATGCTTCTCATTTCTGCTGCGGTAATCGCAGATCCTGTAATCAAAATTAGTGGCGTGATCGCATTGAGAAATGAGGAAGGCGCCTGGCAACTCACGCTGGATGAGTTCAAAGAACTGCCCCAAACCGAGTTCTTTGTAACCGATCCGTGGATGGGAGACAAGACATATGTTGGAGTGACTCTCGCCGATCTTTTGAAGTTCGTGGGAGTTCCTTCAGGCGCGAAGAACGTAGTGATGGTCTGCTCCGACGAGAAAGAATTCGCGGTAGCTTACGAAGACGCACTGAAGTATCCTATAATGCTGACTCACTCAACCAGATCGGGAGAAAACCTCAGGGCTCTTCCTGCGAGCCAGGGCGGTCCTATAAAGCTTGCATATCCGATCAACGACTTCCCGGAGATCACCGACAAGTATCCGTCTGACAACTGGGCATGGTACGTAATCGAAGTTAGGGTTGAGATGTGATTTCGTGATGGGGGAGGCAACTCCCCCATTATCTGCGATAAGAGGTGGTTCATTTGAAAGCAGCAATCTACAAGGGCATCGGGAAGATCGAAATCGATGATATAAGCAAGCCCGTTATCCAGGCAGACGAAGGTCTCGTGAAGATAGGTATGGTTGGCGTCTGCGGCACAGACATAAAGACATTCAACAAAGGGCATCACATGTTCAAACCGCCTTGCATTCTAGGCCATGAGTTCACCGGAAAGATAGTTGAAAAGGGAGCGTCGGTAGACTACGATTTCGGTGATGCTAGCTACGTGATTGCTCCGTACATAGAGTGCGGCAAATGTGAAATGTGTCAGAAAGGAGTTCCCGAGCTCTGCTCAAAGAAACATTGGGTCGAAGGAGCATTCACCGAGTATGTCAAAGTTCCATTAGAGATCCTGAAAAGGGCAACTCTGAAGATCCCTAATCATGTCCCCGAGAGCACCGCAACCCTTACAGAACCGCTCGCCTGTGCAATTCATGGCATAGACAAAGCCAGGATAACCGCCGAAGACAGAGTCCTGGTTGTTGGAAGCGGTCCTATGGGATTGCTCCTAGGAAACGCTCTGAAAAACATGAAATGCGAGACATACATTTCCGATATCGATAAGAACAGACTATCTATGGCTGAGAACTGTGGCCTCAAAACGATAGACTTCAGTGAGTCTGGTTTCGAAAGCTTCAAGAACAGTAATCCTCGTTTCGATTCAATCATCCTTGCAAATGATAGAAAGGAACTTGTCAACTCGCTTCTGCCTTTCGTCCATCCAGGTGGAACATTTGAGTTGTTTGGTGGAATGTCGAGAGACACAGTCCTGGAGATAGATCCTTACTTTATTCACTATAAAGAGGTAGACCTCGTCGGCACGTTTGGTTTCTCCGAGAAGGATTTCAAGAAGGCCTTCGGCTTCATCACCAGTGATCCAGATTCTTTCTCTAAACTGATTTCCAAAGTACGGGACCTCGAGAATATCGTAGAAGCTTTCAATGATGCTACAGACAAGACCAAAGCCAAGATTGTCGTTAAGGTCTCAAGCTAGGTGGGATTTGAGTGAAGAAGGTATTTGTCATTTCATTACTTCTAATAATTACTGCGGCGGTCTTCGCCATTACCCTGGACTTTTACTGTCTTGCCTGGCAGCCTGCAGCCGTTGACAAGATATACGATCTGGTCGATATATGGAACATGGATAATCCAGATGTTCAGGTGAACATTATCTGGGGCACCTGGGAGTCTTCAGACCAGTATCTGCTGACAAGTTTTCAAGGCGGAAACGCGCCGGATGTCTTTCACACTGACGCCGAGAAATTCCGAGAATATGGAATGATGGGATATGCGGCCCCCCTTAACAGTTACGTGAGTGACGAAATAATTGGCGACATTCCTGCTCATATATTCGAAGACTGCTACGATTTTGCCGGAAATTTATACGGGATCCCTTGGTGCCAGGAGACACAGGTGATCTTTTACAACAAAGACATATTCGAAGAAAGCGGAATCAGGTTGCCTCTCGACAGAATGATTTCGTGGGAAGAGCTGCTTGATATTGCTCAAAGAGTTACAAAGAAAGATGAGAACGAAAATGTAATAACCTGGGGAATCCTTGCTCCTCTTATGGAAAGGTTTCACTGGACCTTGATCGCTCAGAAAGATGGAACGATACTTACAAAGGACAGCAATCATAAATGGAAGGTTGAGATCAATGAGGGAGCTATAGAGGCAATTGAGTTTTACCTTTCACTAATAACTGAACACCAGGTGATGCCTAGAGACGTCATAAGCATAGACTACACCTCTCTTATGCAGGGGTTCATAAACGGCAAGTACGCAATGGTCACCTTTGGCTGCTGGAACAGACGCTTCTTGCTTCAGAACAAAGGTTTCAACTGGGGTATGCTTCTTGTCAAGAATGAAGACAACAGGATCAATGCATCTGACCCCCAGGCTTTTGGTATATCGAAGCTGTCCAAACACAAGGATGAAGCCTTTGCATTCATAGAATTCATGACAAATACTGAAAACTCAGCAGAGATAAGCTACAGTGATTATCTCTTCCCTGTCAGAGAGTCTTCGCTTGAAGATCCAAGATTCAGCTCTCCAGAAAATGAATGGGATGTTGCTAAGGCCTGGCTCCAATACTCGGACAACGTGAAACCAGGAATGCCAGGATTCTACTCCTTCGAGTGGAAGCTATTTGTACCTAATCTCGAAAAAGTTATACTGGGTAACATGAGTCTGGACGCCGCCCTGAAGGATACAGTTACTGAGGGAAACAAAATGCTGAAGAAACTCGGGCTTCAATGATTTGCTGCAACTTGTAGAGAATGAAAGGAATACACTACATAAGCTCGCAGCACTTCAGACTGAGTTTTTCTGAGACGTTTCTTCGTGGTTTTCGTATTAGCAGCGTGTGTTCGCTAGTAAAATGCGAAAATGGCATACTACTAGATACATTCTACCGATTCACTCGGTAACTGCCGGGAGTGATGACAAATCAGAAAGAGCGAAACGGCGAAGGCAATGCCATATATACTGCCAGTACTGGTAGTAGTAGCGCTAATAAGCGTATACCCATTTGTCAACGGGATATACAACAGCTTCTTTTCCGACGCTGTCTTCGGAGGAGGAAAGTACTTCTCCGGCCTTGATAATTTCAAAGATCTCGTGTCTGACAATCTGTTTTGGACCGGGCTCAAGAATAACCTTATATGGTCGGCTGCGTGTGTCGGATTTGAGCTTGTTCTGGGTATGTTGATAGCTCTGCTGCTCAATCTACCATACATAAGGCTAAGAGGTCTATACAGAGCGCTGATCCTTCTGCCCTGGGCGACAACCCCCGTTGTAGCGGCACTTATCTGGAGATACATCTTCGGAGTTATGGGACCGCTTAATTCCTTTCTGAATGCAGTGGGCTTTGCAAATCCTCCCAATTGGTTGGTGACCCCGGGTTATTCTCTCTTCGCCTGCATAGTCGCAAACATCTGGATAGGCCTCCCGTTCGTTATTGTGACTCTTCTGGCTGGATTGCAGTCCCTACCTTCTGATGTATACGAGGCTGCCGAGATAGATGGTGCCGGAGTATTCAAGAGGTTCTTCCATCTCACTCTGCCTTTAATGAAAAGTCTGATTCTTATCCTTGTTACACTGAACACGATCTGGACTTTCAACATGTTCGACATAGTCTACTCAATGACCAACGGCGGACCGGGGAACTCTTCAATGCTACTATCGCTGTATTCTTATCAAAATGCTTTCGCATACTTCCAGCAGGGATACGCTTCTGCAATCGGCGTCATATGTTTGCTTATACTCCTTCTACCTGTTGCCTTCTATATAAGGGAGGTTAGAAATGAGGCCTAAGAGAAGCGTAGTAATAACAATGAACATCGTGGCGTTTTTAGTGGTTCTGCTAATTCTCTCTCCTCTCTTAATGCTAATACTAAATTCTTTCAGAGAAACTACTGACATTTATCAGAATCCTTTGAAGCTTCCGGAGAAATTCTATCTGGGAAACTACTCGAAGATCTTCCAGGACACCAGTTTCGGTAGGAACTTCACAAACAGTATGACGGTTACCCTCGTCACCGTTCTACTCTGCATAATTATCACTACACTGGCAGGGTATGCAATGTCCAGATTCAAGTTCAAGGGCAAGAATCCTTTGATACTATGGCTTCTGGCTTCCCAGGCTTTCCCGGGAATTCTCATGATTATCGGTCTTTTTTCTCTCCTGAACCGGTATTCCCTTCAAAACAACCCCCTGGGCTTGATTATTCTATACACTACCTTTACCATTCCGTTCTGCAGCTGGTTGCTTAAGGGATACTTCGATGAGATTCCCCAGGCGCTTGAAGAAGCTGCAATGATAGATGGTTGTAATCGATTTCAGGCAATGAGGAAGATAATCGTGCCAATGGCAGTTCCGGGGATAGTCGCCGTTGGAACGTTCGCGTTCCTTCTCTCTTGGAATGAGTTCTTTTTTGCGCTCGTAATAATGAGAGAGAATGCAAATTGTACCCTTCCCGTTTTCCTTTCAAGGTTTGTTGGAACTGGAGGTGCCGTAGAGTGGGGCGCTCTGTCGGCCGGCGCTCTCATCACTGCTCTTCCTCCAATCCTTCTGTTTCTACTATCACAGAAGTATCTTATCGGAGGGCTTACGAGAGGTGCGATAAAATGAGAATCGCTGTCATCGGAGCCGCCTCTATCGACAGGTATGTGATTCTCGATTCATTTCCTGAAAGAGATTCTATGGTATTTGCAAGAAGCACACATGATTTCATCGGAGGCTCGGGAGCAAACATAGCTTTGAATCTCTCGCGTCGCGTTGAAACTGATTTCTACTTCGGAACGGGAAATGATTTATCTTCGAAGTGGATTCTAGAGAAGCTCTCTTTGTCAAGCATGAATCTTAGTTACGTCGTGGAAAATGGATCTGGCGCTGAGACTTTAGTAATGATAGATTCACATGGAGAGAGAAGAATCATATCCCTTGGAGGCCATGCTCTCTTTCGTGGTGTAATCGACGAAAAGAGATACAATGCGATTTGCGTGGCGGACAGTTTCAAAGAAGTGGCGCTCGATGCATTCCGAAAGACAGCTGAATCTCTGAAAGTCTATGTACCAGGTGGATGTGGTCTGTATTTTGGAGCCGATACCGTTGTTGAGGTAGCTTGTTTATCGGATTACACTATTTTGTCGGAAGGAGAAGCAGAGAACCTTCAGACAAGGATCAGTGAGATCTCTTCGAATATTATAATAACCAGAGGATCGGCTGCAACGATCTGGATGGACAGAAACAAGAATAGCCGCTCCTTCGAGGTTGAAGGAATCGCTGAAGAAATCTTGGATACTACGGGAGCCGGTGATGCTTTCGCCGCAGGATTTATGGAGAAGTTCACGAAGTGCGGTGATCCAATCCAGAGTATCTATTACGGCCACAAGAAGGCGGCAGAAGCGGTTTCTGTAATTGGACCCAACCTCGTAGAAGGGAGGAAAGATTTAAGATGAAGGGGCTTATGGCTGATAGAGACACAATGATGAAAGTTTGCAAACTCTACTATATTGAGGACAAGACACAGAGCGAGATCGCCAGATTGGTTGGAATATCCAGGCCCCAAGTCAGCAGGCTGCTCACAAAAGCCAAGAATGAGGGAGTCGTTAGGATAGAGATTGATTCGGGAAAAGTGGAAAATCTCGAAGAGATTTCAATAGAAATGAAAGAGAGATTCGGACTGAAGAACGTCATCGTTGCGGACGAAGCATCGGATGGAGGAACTATCAATTCAATTGCGATGTCTGCAGCGAAATTCCTCCCCGATTACGTGAAGAATGGACAGCTTGTGGGGATCTCATGGGGTCGAACTCTGTACGAGACAGTTGAAAGAGTCGTATTCAATGGGGAGCTTCCAAACACAACATTCATACCCCTAATCGGCGGTGTCGGCCAGTTGCGTCACGAGTATCAAATGAATTCAATTGTCGAAAAGATTGCGAATTCCTTTCACAGTAACCGTTACTACCTTTTCGCTCCAGCCTTCATAGAAAACGCGAAGACTCTAAACATGATGCTTGAAGACAGTTCTATAAGATTCATGTCGGAGATGTGGAAGAGGTTAGATCTGGCCATTGTCGGGATAGGGGAGCCTATATCCCTGTCCAACGCCTTCAAGAACATCTATGACAAGGAGTTCCTTGCCAACCTTATGAAACATGCGGCAGTTGGCGACATTGCAGCGAGATTCTTCAACGCGGACGGAACGCCTTGCGTTTCCGGAAATGAGAATATCCTCGGGATATCTCTTGATCAGCTGAAGGAAGTACCAGAGGTCATTGGGATTGCAGGTGGCAAGGAGAAAGCTCAGGCAATTTATGCGTCAATAAAGGCCGGGTATATCAATTCAATCGTAACGGATAGGAGTACTGCTCTTCAAATACTCCGAATGCAGAGTTAATATGAGAATCGGATTAGTCTACAATCCAAACTCTGGTAAGCGAGAGAAAGACCTTGATCTCATGAAGGCTCTTGCCAAGAAGTTTGAGAAATTGCACCTATTCTGCACGAAATCTACCCATCTTCACCTGAAAGAGTATTTCAATCTAGAAGTAACCGGATCGGGGACGATCCACAACGATTACAGAGACACCATAAACGCCGGTAACGCCCTTTCAAAAATGAATCTGGTGATATCGATCGGAGGGGATGGAACTGCATCCGATGTTGTCGCCGGTATGCGGCTGACTGGAAGGCTTGCGCCAGTTGCGGGTGTGGCTTTAGGAACGGCCAATTGCGGACCACTGATCGTCTTCAGATCGGCCGCTGACATACTTGACTTTGACTTCCTGAATATAGAGCCTAAATGGGTAACGGGACTGGATGTCTTCGAAGAGGACTACATAAGTTCGGCATTCAACGATGTAGTCATTTCCGAAACTTTGATTTCGACAGTAGAAGGAAAGAACTTAACAATCGACGCTTCGAACTTCTTCTACAGGAATGAGAGAACACCGAGAGAACCTGTATCAATCGCTTCAGAAACAAGCAGATTGGAGATTAACGGAGAGGAGGTTTCACCTCATTTTCGTACATCTCAAATCATTATCTCTCCATTTTCCAAAGACACTAAGGGATTGTTCGCCTATAAGGCAGTAAGCGGCCTCCTTTGCTGGCTGCCTTACTCGAGTTGTAACTCGGCAATGATTGTCTCTTCCAGACCGATAATAACTATGGTTGAACCGGGCGAGACAGTCTCTGCGGAGATCAAGCAGTTCATTCTAACTAACAGTGATACAGTAAGTTTGTCCGGCTTCGAAGCTTTCTGCGTAATCGATGGAAATCCAAGGGTGGATCTTTCAGCATCCAAGGGAATCAAAGTGAAAATAAATGGAAGGGCAGGACTTGGCGTGAAAAGACGTGATGAAGAATGAACAGAATTTTCAGGGCACTTGAAGCATTCGCCGTTGGCGATGCGATGGGAATGGTAACGGAATTCATGACCCGCCGGCAAATCTCTGCCAGGTTCGACTTCGTAAGTGATTTGCTAGAACCGGAACACTCACCTATCCACAAAAACCTAACAAGAGGTCAGATAACTGACGACACAGAGCAGGTGCTATACTTGATAAAGCTCTACAATGAGAAAAGAAACTTCTTACAGGAGACGGTCAAGGAAGCTCTTTGCAGATGGGCCGACGAGCGTGACCCTATTGCGAAGGGATACATAGGCCCAAGCACTAAAAGAGCTATCGAAGCCTTCAAGAACAAAGAAGAGTTCGAGAGTCTGGGCACTACCAGTGGGGCCCCAATGAGAGTGCTTGCTCCAGTCTTATGCAGCCTCAACAAAAGTGAAAAGCATCTAATTGAAGTAATAATAGAATGCACGGTCCCTACTCATAACACGAATCTTGCTCTCGAAGCTTCCCTCGCAGTCGGATTCGCCTACTACTATGCAGCAAAGGGGCAGGGTGTCAATGGGATTATCGAAGCAGCCATTAGAGGCTCAAGATTAGCTGAAGAACTCTCTTGCGCCGAATTCGTAGGACCTTCTGCCGGTGAAAGACTTTCTTTGATCAGAGATCTCATAGGCGGCGAATTGCCTGACCATTTTCTCGACAGAATCTACTATCTGTTTGGCACGACTATGGAGGCGGTAGACGTAGCAGTTGCAGCGATTGCCATCGGCCTTTTCTGCAGAGATGATGTGTGGCAAGCAATAAGAATGGGTGCCTCGATCGGCGGAGACACCGATACCATTGCAGCAATAGCAGGTTCACTGTCTTCTCTCCAAGGCGAAACTAACAATATCCCTCACTTCATAACTCAAAGAGTATTGAAAACAAACGAAAATCTTGATCTGGAGAAGTATGTGCGATACGTAGAGGAGACCAGTGATATAGATGATTAGACTATTGTCCGGAAGTGCCTCTGTGGGGATCATCTATGGAATCTTCAATTTCGTTCTAATCCCGTATCTCAATGGCAAGTTTCACTCAACCGCTCTGGCAGGAAACCTGGTTTCTGCAGGAATGATTATAACGATCTTCACCGGAATGCTAATTGGCTATCTAGGCGACCGAAACAGGAAATACCTTTTCTTCATTAAAGGTCTCTTCATCATCGCAATTGCCAGCATGTTCATGCTTAGCACAGGCAATGAAATCTTGTTGGGTATTGCTGCTGTCGTTTTCACCATGTCAATATTCAGTCTTCTTACTCCATACTCTGCCCTTGTCAGCAACGTGAGTAAGCCCGGCAGAAAGGACAGAAACTACGGATTCATGATGGGTGTTATGAATATAGCGACCTTTCTCTGTTCCCTGTTCATTGGAGTCGCCCTTTCAAGAAGCGAAGAGACCGCATTTGTGATTTTCTCGATTTCTGCTGCTGTCCTAGTTATTCCGATTTTCTTCTTTCGTTCTGGTTCTCAAGTAGATGATGCCGCTGTAGGTATTAGGGAAGAAGACTTGAGATTCAGAATTGACAGAAAGATAGTCTTTGTGATGATCTCTCAGTTTGGCTTATGGTTTTCCATGGGTGGGATACTTCCTTACTTGACCTCTTTCATCAGCAGCGATATTGGTGTGTCTCTTGGCACTGCATCGTCAATAATGGGAATATCAACTCTTGTGAGTGGCGTGACTTCTCTTATGACTGGCACTCTAAGCAAAATGCTAGGACAGAGAAGGCTGCACATTACGGCGCTTTCTATTCTAGCCGGCGTTTTCTTGTTGGTGAGTGTCTTCTACACCGGATTCCTGGATCTTGGCCCATTTCTGATGCTGATCGTGTTGATTCTCTTCAGCTTTGCTTTAGGAATCGTTCTCGCCCTCAACGTGACAATAGTCTCAGATACGGTTTCCCTTGCAAATCAGGGAAAGATCTTCGGCCTAAATAACATAGTAATGGTGCTCTCTCAATCGCTTGCCTTGAGTCTTATAGGTTCTTTGATAGCCCTAGGTGGCTATAATCTGGCATTTGTTTTTGTTGCAGGAGGCTTCGCGGCCGCAATACTATTCTTCGTAATAAGCACGCTTAGTTATCAAGGACCACTAAACGAGCAAAAGGCAGGCAAGACCTAGAAACAGACCTAGCGATAAAACTAAACTGATCGGCCGATAGGATATTCACTACGTACTACTTCGCTTAGACTTCAACTATTCGTGAAGACGTTCGCATCTTTCGTACCAGAACATTCTGTAATCCTCGTGGATAATTGTTCTGCCAACAAGGTCATATGGCGTAAAAATCCCTTCCTCTAAGCACCACTTCAAACCTTCCTCATATGCCGTCCAGCTTCTCATCTGTTATCTCGACGAGCATTGAATCCTGACCTTCGATGATTGCCGCAACGGCTCTTGTATGCCCGTCGGTTATAGCAAGTCTTTCATCAATATAAATGACCGGAATCGAAACACTCTTCACTCTGAATAGCTCTGAGTTTGGTAGACGATACATAAAGCTGACTGGGCTGCAAACCCCTGCTCGAATCCTGAATCTACTTGACATGACTACCCCAAAAATTAATTCACAGCCGACAGACTTCACGACTTTCATGAAGCATGGGGCTGCGAGAATGAACCCTCCTCCAAGGATACTAACTCTATAACACTCATCTTCAAGAAGGTGAAAGTGCTATTATTCTACTGTCGTCATTCATATAGCTCTTAGTTACTAGAGACGATATGAACGAGATGCTCTAAATCCGTTCCGTCAAATGCGGACTACAGCTTTCTAATATTCCCACGATAACATTTAGTGGCGACCATTACTCTTGTAGAGTGAATTCAAAGGAGGAGAAAATGAAGAGGAAGATACTGATAGCATTTGTAGGTTTTCTGGTGATTCTATTTCTTGTGAGCAGCTGCATCCCTTTTCCCAAAGTAAAGAATTACCGCGCATGGGTAGTGGGGCAGACAGACACAAACGGAATCGCAATGCTTTACTTCTCGGACGATTCCGGTGAAACCTGGACACGCCAGGCCATGGACATCCTGCCTGAAGGTAAGAGTTTGGAGGACGTTCTTTCCGTAGATGAGAATACAGTCTGGGCTTGCGGTTCAGACGGGTTATTACTGAAAACGACTAACGGCGGTTCCGACTGGGAGATAGTTGGAGTATCGGAAGTTGCTACTGATTCATTTTTCTCTTTCCTTTCGATTTTTGAAGATAGAATTTGGGTAAGCGGTGACGAAGGACTTGTAATCTTCTCTGATGACGACGGTGGAAGCTGGACAGTATGTGACCTTCCAGAAATGGCTTCAGAGTATATTATTCAAGGAATCCATGCAATAAACGAGGACGTGATTTATGCTGTTGGAAACAAATCAACACCCAGAGCCGGCATAGTTCTGAAGAGCGAAGACGGTGGCCAGACCTGGGAAGAGATTGAACTGCCAAACAATTACAATGACAATGGATGGATAGGTGTAAAGGCCACAGATGAAAACCACATAGTTATCCACGGTGGCCAGGGCCATTATGTGGTAACCGCGAATGGTGGGAAACAATGGGTTACGGGAGGTCCTCTTTTCGCTAAAGACCTGAACTCTCTGGTAATGCTGGATAGTTCAACTTACTGGGCAGCCTGCGATTTCGATACGATAATCCTTACTGAAAACAGTGGAATAAGTTGGGAGGAGCAGCCTCCGGCAGGAACGAGCAATTCCTTTCTGTTAGGAATAGATGCTCTCGACAGGAGTAACGCGTTGGTTGTCGGCTCATCGGCCGGATACCCACAATTCGGAAAGATACTGCGCACAAAAGACGGAGGAAAGAACTGGGAAGTAGTTCTTAGTGCAGAGGAATGTCCAGTTACCTTGACTCATGTTTCGATAGCCGAAAAGAGAATGTGAAAACCAAGATTAGTTCCAAGATGCAACTTGTGAGTTGTAAGACCGGCGTCGGGGGCTGGGAAATCAAGAGAAACTGGTTGACCGTTGAGCGGTTCTCCGTTCACCGAAAAAAACATATTTACCCCGCAAGGATATTGGAGATAAATAGAAGAACAGATAGGATAGAAGAGTAGAGAGGGGGTAAGTATGAAAGGGAAGAAGCAGAGGAGTTTT
>NZ_JFHM01000018.1:0-86448 GCF_003664935.1 Mesotoga sp. H07pep.5.4 | reverse complement strand
AGTATCACATTGAGTGCCGCGCGGGAGATATCGCACCGGTTGTAATTGTTCCGGGAGACCAGGGGAGAGTCGATAAGATCGTAGCCGGACTGAGTGAGACAAGAAAGATCGCTGAAAACAGAGGCTTAATAACCTATACAGGTAAGTATAAGGATTACCCCGTTTCAGTGACTTCAACAGGCATGGGAGGCCCCTCTGCAAGCATCGTATACGAGGAACTGATCAACGTTGGAGCAAGAGTATTGATAAGAATTGGCAGTGTGGCAGGCCTCCAGGAGCATGTTAATGAAGGAGATATTGTAGTTCCTTATGGCTGTGTGCGTGATGACGGGGCCTCGAACTACTATGTCCCGGCGAATTTCCCGGCCGTTCCTTCTCCAGATGTCTATTCATCGCTTACAACATCTGCCAGAGAAAGGGGAAGAGAGATCGTCACCGGAATCAACTGGACACATTCCTGTTTCTACAAACGGGATCCCGAATACTTCCAGAGCTGGAGCAGGAGAAGGATTGTATCGCTGGAAATGGAGGCTTCTGCGCTATTCGTCATTTCCTATCTTAGAAATGTCAAGGCCGGTTTCATTGGGATTTGCTATGCGAACAGATACAAACAATCTGCTGGCACAAAAGTAGATCTCTCTGTCAAGAACCCCAGAAGAGACGTGATTGAGAATTCAGTGAAAGAAGCGATCGAAATAACGCTGACCGCAATAAAGAAAATGTACGATGAAGACCTTGTTTAACTACCGAAGGGAGGAGATTCTATGAGAACCAGGTTCATGCTTTTGCTCTTTGTTCTGTTGATAGCTTCATGTTTTGCAGTTCCTTTGCGTCTTTCAAGTGAAGTTGGAATTCACACGGATGCCTGGAAGACCAGAATGGAAGGTTTCACGAAAGAGACGGGAATCGAGGTCGACATTCAACAGTTTCCTTATGCAAACTACCTTGATCAGCTGATGCTTGGCTACACATCTGGGAGGGTCGAAATCGATGTACCTTATATCTCGATGCTCTGGTATCCGGCTCTTTCGATTGCAAACTACATCTACCCGATAAGCGATATTCCCGGATACGAGAAAATCAACGAGGCCGATATTCCCGGAATAAGAAACGCAAAGCTTAATGGCAAAACGTACATTGTTCCCTACATGAACGAGCTCGGAGGCATAATCTACAGGAAGGATCTTTTCGAAGATCCTGTGGAGAAGGCCAACTTCCTCAATAAGTACGGCTACGAGCTTCTGCCTCCTCAGACTCTGGAGCAGTACAGGGACGTTGCAGAGTTTTTCAACAGACCGCCGGATCTCTACGGAGTCACCATGATGGGAAGAAGAAGCATATTCCTTGCAACTCACTTCATGCAAAGGCTTTGGGCAAAAGGCGGGGCACTTCTAGATATGAATATGCGTCCAATCTTCAACTCGGAAGCGGGCGTTGAAGCGCTTGAAGAAGTCAAGTACATGTTCCAATTTGCGAACCCTGCCGCAATGAACTACGATTTCCAGGAAGCGTTGAATGAATTCATCAGTGGAAGAAGCGCAATGGCGGAGGTCTGGACGACCGGAATGTTCTACGTAGAGGATGAATCGAGATCCTCCATTGTTGGTAAGGCAGGATTCGTAGGATTCCCCAGACCTGAAGAAAAACTTGGAGAGAAGCTTCCCATGCTTTATATCTCCTGGGGTTTCTCAGTCAGCAGCTCGGCACCAGACAAGGAAGCAGCGCTGGAGTGGCTTTTGTATGTCACAGAAACAAAGAACGAGGTCGAGGCCGCTCCTACAGGCAACATACCGGCGAGGTTCTCGGCGCTGAACAGCCCCGAGCTTGCAGAGTCCTTCCCCTGGATAGGAGACTTCGCCTCTGCTATGGAGAATTGTATTCCAACTCCTATCGTTCCATTGATACCGGAAGGCGGAAGTATAGTGAGCGGAATTATCGCTCCAGCGGTTTCTGAGTTCCTGGCTGGAACAAAGACGGCCGAAAAGGCTCTAGATGACGCAGTAAAGGAAGTAGACAGGCTCATGAGAGATGGAGGGTACTATTGATCTTATTCAAAGCCGGGTCGAAAGGCCCGGCATTTCTTGCGATGGGGGATCGGATGAAGTCTAAACAGAAAACTAAGGGTTTTGCATATATTCTTCCTGCACTTGTATTCATCGTGGTGATCTTCATGATCCCACTTACATACACTGTTGTCATGTCCTTTCTTAGGTGGAATCTGCTCAGACCCGATCTGGGAATCAAGCCGGCCGGTTTCACGAACTACGTAAGGCTTTTCACAGACTCCTTCACGCTGGACACAGTTGGAAGAACGTTCTACTTCGTAGTGGGAGCTGTCCTTGTTGAACTCATTATAGGGCTGTGTATCGCTCTCGCGCTTGACACTGAGTTCAAAGGCTGGAAGATAGTGCAGTCGATTCTTCTTGTACCTTTCATGATCGCCCCTGTAGTCGTAGGATACGTATGGAGATTCGTGTTGAACAGCGATTATGGACCAATTATCCATTTGATGAAACAAATAGGGTTTGGCGGACTTGTAGATAAACCACTGCTTTCTAATCCCTCAGCGGCCATGCCAGTACTGATAGTTGCAGATGCCTGGGAATATATACCCTTCGTTACCCTGGTATTGCTTGCGGGTCTGAAGTCTGTTCCATATGAACCGTATGAAGCCGCATTCGTCGACGGTGCAAGCTCTATTCAGAGATTTTTCTACATAACCCTTCCGCTGCTAAGACCCTCGATACTCGTCGCGGTAGTTATCAGGACGCTTACGTCCTTGCGTGTCTTCGACATTGTGTTCATTATGACAGGCGGAGGTCCCGGGACAGCGACGGAAACGCTTGCCTTCTACGGTTACAGGACGGCCTTTCAAGCGTACAACGTCGGCTTTTCTTCGGCAATAAACATGCTCACTTTCGGAATAGCTGTGGTCTTCACAATACTCTACATGAAAATTATAGGTGGTGGAAAGAACTATGATTAGGAGAAGACCTGTCACCAGAATACTGGTTTTCGCTGTTATTGCTTTGGCTCTTATCTGGACTCTGGTGCCACTTGCGTGGATTCTTCTTTCCTCGTTCAAGTTTGAAGCCGACCAGTTCTCTATACCACCAAAGTGGTTCCCAGAAAGACTTACGCTTCAGAACTACGCGAAGTTCTTCGGGAATTCTGAGTTTGTGAGATCATTGATCAACAGCGTCATGATCACATTCCTTTCAACGGTAATCGCCCTGTTCCTGGGTGTGCCCGCAGCCTACGCTATTGCCAGGTTCAACTGGAAGCATGCCAATACAATCGCTTTCGTAGTCCTTATAGCAAGAATGACACCTCCGATAGTCATGGTCCTGCCTTTCTTCATGATCGCCAGATATCTTGGAATATCCAACACATACCTCCCGATCGTTCTCGCTCTATCCTTTTTCAGCGTCCCTTTCGCGATCTGGATGATGCGTGGCTTCTTCCAGGAAATCCCTGTTTCTCTTGAAGAAGCGGCTATGATTGATGGATGCACCCGTTTTCAGTCTTTAAGGAGAGTAGTGCTTCCTCTTGTAATGCCAGGACTATCAGCCACATCCATACTCTGCGCTCTGATTGCGTGGAATGAATTCCTTTTCGCACTTGTACTCACCGGTCAGGATACAAGACCTCTTCCTGTTCTGGTCAATATGTTCGTAAGCGAAAGGAATATTGAATGGGGTGTTATGAGCGCGGCAGCGATAATCACAGTGCTTCCGATGATTGTCTTTGGACTCCTTGTCCAAAATGACTTGGTTCGAGGATTGACAATGGGCAGCTCTAAATAGACCCTTCTCAATTACCTTTCCAGACCTGCTGAGACTCTTCCCAGTGCGAACGCAGTTATTCATGCACTTTCGTGAAACAAAGTAAGAATAAATAGTGTCTCCCTGCCTCATGTGTGATAATTGGTCGGTGTAAAGAAAGTCTTTAACAAGGAGGTCAGGGTTGATGCCAAGGATGCTTGTGGCAACTGCACCGCGAAAAGCGGCCATCGTTGAGTATCAGGATAGAAAGATAGCGGCCAACGAGGTGATGGTCGAGGTCGAGTTTGCTTCTCCAAAGCATGGCTCAGAGGTAGCAGACTTCAGAAGTGAAAGTCCTCTGATAGACGAATTCTACGATCAAGATTGGCATCTGATTTTACCGAGATCAGCTGGCGAAAAAAAGGGTGTAGAATTCGGTTCCTGGAATCTGGGCAACATGTGGGTAGGAAAGATAGTAGTGAAAGGGGAAGACGTAAAAGACTACTCCATCGGTGAAAGGGTCTGCTCTTACGGAGGAATTCGTGAAACTCACATTATAAACGCTATAGGAAACGACCGTCTACTAAAGGTCCCTACCGGGGTCTCCTGGAAGAGCGCTGTGTGTTATGATCCCGCCCAGTTTGCTTTTTCCGGAATCAGAGACGGGAATGTAAGGCCGGGAGATTACATCGCAGTGATTGGCCTTGGAGCCATCGGATTAATGGCGGTACAGCTCGGAAAGAAAATCGGAGCCAGGCCAGTGATAGGTGTGGATCCTATCGCGATAAGGCGTGAGGCTGCGCTGAACTCCGGAGCGGACTACGTCCTCGACCCAGGTGAGTGCGACATCGGTCTTGAGATAAAAAAGCTTACCGGCAAGCTCGGGGCCGACTGCATCATTGAGACCAGCGGATCTGCTGGCGCGCTTCAGTCGGCTCTAAGGGGGCTTGCCTACGGAGGAACGGTTTCATATGTGGCCTGGGCAAGGGAGTTTGCCGGCGGCATCAACTTCGGAAGAGAAGCCCACTACAATTACGGAAGAGTTGTTTTTTCTCGCGCCGCGAGTGAACCCAGTCCAGACTTTCCAAGATGGGATAGAAAGAGAATCGAAAAAACCTGCTGGAATTTGATACTGGATGGTTCTCTATCTGGCGACGATATCGTGGATCCAGTTGTGAACTTCGAAGAATCGCCGAGCGCGTACTGTAAATATGTGGACACTAATCCCGAACTGAGTATTAAGCTCGGAGTAGCTTTTTGAGAGGTGAGTATATGAAAGTGATAACTCAGGACAAAGATTTCTTCCCTTCTCAAATGAAAGAGAAACTGCAATTCATTCGAAGCCTTGGATTCGACGGTTACGAGATAGACGGAAAAGATCTACTGGAAAGGTTCGCGGAAGTGAGCGAAGCTGTCCGGTCAACAGGATTCCCTGTAACAAGCGCCTGTGGGGGATACCGTGGTTGGATCGGTGACTTTTCCCGGGAGAAAAGGGAGCAGGCAGTAGAGGACATCGGAGAGATCTTGAAGGCATTATCTAAGGTCGGTGGAAAGGGAATTGTCGTACCTGCCGCGTGGGGAATGTTTTCGAAGAGGCTTCCACCCATGGTCCCTCCGAGATCTGATTCAGAAGATACAGCAGTTCTCCTGGAATCCCTTGAAAGCTTGAACAAAATGGCTGCAGAAACGGACACCTTCATCTATCTGGAGCCACTTAACAGGTATGAAGATCATATGCTAAACACCCTTCAATCTGCCGCAAAACTGATAGACGTCGGTGGATTTTCTAATGTCAGACTTACGGCTGACGCTTTTCATATGAATATCGAAGAGGCCGATATCAGGCAGGCGGTAATAGAGAACGGCAGGTATATCGGACACGTGCACATCGCCGACAGCAATCGTTATCAGCCGGGTCAGGCGCACTTAGACTTCAAGACACTCTTTTCGGCACTGTCTGAAATCGGTTACTCCGGTGACATTGCATTCGAATGCAGAGTGATCGGAGACAATCCTGCTAAAAGATACGGTGAGTCATGCGCCTTTATTCGTGATCTTCTCAGGAGCATTGAAAGATGAAGTACGGGAAACTCCGTGTCGCCTTGATTGGGGCCGGCCAGATTGCAGAGGTCACGCATCTACCGGTTTTATCCCAGATGAATGACAGGGTAGAACTGGTCGGGATAGCAGATCCCGCTGTAGAGAGGGCAGTTATGCTTTCCAGCAGATTTGGAATAGATAATACTTTCGGTGATTACGATGAGATGCTGTCTTCTTTGAATCCCGATGCTGTGTTCGTTTGCACTCCAAACAAATTTCACTCTTCAGCTACTGTTAGCGCACTGAGATCTGGATCTCATGTCTTTTGTGAAAAACCTCCCGCCATCAACGCAAGAGAAGTTCAAGAAATGATGGTCGCCTCAAAGGAAGCAGGAAAGATTCTTTCATTCAACTTCCATTATCGTTTCAGGAGTGAAGCAATCGCCATAAAGAAGTTTGTCGACAGTGGAGATCTTGGTGAGATATATTTTTGCGAAGCAACAGCGTTGAGGAGACGCGGAATTCCTGGATGGGGTTCCTTCACCAACAAAGAGATCCAGGGCGGCGGTCCACTGGTCGATATAGGAGTTCATATGCTGGATCTGGCGCTCCATATGATGAAATTCCCACAGCCGAAGAGCGTTACGGCAAGCGCTTATTGTAAAATCGCCAAGAGGAATGGAGTCGGACTTATGGGCGGCTGGGATCCTGAGAAGTATTCCGTCGAAGATTCGGCCTTTGGCTTTGTGAGGTTTCACAACGGAGCTTCACTGATCCTGAAGACTTCCTTTGCGCTAAACATGAAAGATCGTTCAATCATGAATCTTCAAATTTTCGGTGATAGAGCGGGCGCTACGGTCTTCCCACCGGAAGTATTTGCCGAATCGCATGGAGAGTTGACGAATACGGCTATACCATATGCAGAAAGCAAAGACTGCTACAAGAGGTCGATAGAAAGCTTTATAGATAGTTGCCTGGGAGAGGAATCGAGAATATCCTCTCCCGAAGAGGCCCTGGTTGTTCAGAGCATCTTAGACGCCTTTTATCTGTCGGCCGAAAGTGATTCGACAATAGAGCTATAAACGGAGGTCCTCGTCATGAGAATCGGCATTCTGAACGGTGCACGATAGGTAAAGAAAAATTCGATGAGTACATTGACAGACTAGTTTTTTCTCTTCGGGATAGAGGATACGATGTCGAGTATTTCTTGCTCAGGGATCTTGATATAAAACAGTGCATGGGATGCTTTGGATGTTGGGTAGAATCACCGGGAGAATGCATCGTGAAAGATGACTCCTATGAGATCAGGAAATCTGCAGTTAATTCCAGTCTCCTTCTATTTGCATCACCACTCATATTGTGTCTCACTTCGTCCACATTGGAGGAGGCGATCGATAAGATGATCCCAATAGTCCTTCCGTTTTTCACTGTTGGGGCAGGCAAAATCCATCAAGGAAGAGGTACGGGAAGTATTCTTTGCGAGTGTTCTGACTTAAGAATAGGACGATACAGCCATAGTCGATCTTGAGATCGTGGGAAGATCCGCGAACGCACTGCTAAAGAAATGGCTTCAATCTTGCCTTTTTTGATTCCACCGAGGGAACGTTAGAGAAGATTTCAGATGAGACTGCTGGTCTTCAATGGATCTCCGCGAGAAGTTAAGCGCGACACATTGACGATTGTAAACCACTTTCTCGAAGAAGTAAGGTCATCTCTGGCGAGGAAGGGTTATTGAGATTGTGGACCCTAGCAGGAAGCAGAAAATAATCCTCTCATTACATATATTATGATGTATAACGAGGAACAAACGTGGAGAACTTCATGATAAGTCCTGTATGCTTTTCAGGCAAGTCCGTTTGCACACGGTATTTTGTCGGCGAACTACAGGTCTTTAATTATCAATCTCTGTGTCTTATGACGCCTGCGAGCTTTTCCAACTCAATCACCGGTATAGGTACAAGAGAAAGCAGAAAAGCAAGCAAATACATCGAAGCATTCACCTTGGCTAGCCCGAATATTCTCGCTACTGGATCTATGAATAGAACAAAAGCAACCATTGCCAGCGACACTACTGTGGCAAAAATATGGAAGACATTGGAAAAGAAACCGGTTTTAAACAGCGAGTGATTTGACCGCATGTTAAAAGAATGGAAGATCTGGGTCAAAGAAAGTATAGCAAAGGCCATTGTTCTGCCTACAACAATATCTCCGGTACTCTTCCAGCCAATCGAAAACCCAATCAGAGTTAGAAAAGCGAACATGATTCCCTGCAGAATTACTCTGTAACCAAGTCCATTTGCAAATATCCCTTCATTCTTTCGTTTAGGCTTGCTTTTCATAACATCCTCTTCAACGGGTTCCATGCCTAATGCAATTGCAGGTAAGCTGTCGGTGACGAGATTTATCCAGAGCAACTGAACAGATATTAGAGGAGCTTCTCTCCAGATAATCATCGCCGTAAATACAGTCAAAATCTCCCCTATATTAGTTCCAAGAAGGAAACCAACCACCTTTCTTATGTTGGCATAGATCCCCCGACCTTCCTTCACGGCCTCTACAATAGTTGAGAAATTATCATCTGTAAGTGTCATGTCAGCCGCGCTCTTTGCCACATCGGTTCCAGTTATTCCCATGGCACATCCTATATCTGCTGCCTTGAGAGCAGGAGCGTCATTAACTCCATCTCCCGTCATTGCCACCACTTCACCTTGTTTCTGCCATGCCCGAACGATCCTCAACTTGTCTGAAGGAGAAACTCTGGCATAAACCGAGATATCCCGAACTCGTTCTTCGAGCTCACTATCCGGCATTTTTGCAAGTTCGCTTCCATCAACAACCTTTTCTTCAGGTGACAGAATCCCGACTTCTCTGGCAATTGCTGCGGCGGTTAGCTTGTGATCACCGGTTATCATCACCGGCTTTATCCCGGCCTGTTTACATAGTGCCACCGATTCCTTTGCTTCTGGCCGTGCTGGATCAATCATACCCACGAGACCCATGAATGTTAGCCCGCTCTCGATCTCGGCGGGATCAAGGAACTCTGGAATCTCCTCGATATGCTTATAGGCTATGGCAAGCACTCGCAGGGCATCGCTACCCATCTCTTCTGCAATTCTTCTTCCCTTTTCGACGTCTCCTGCAACACATCTAAGGGCAACTGAATCAATTGCACCCTTTGTAATTACTACATTCTTGTTTTCGATTCTGTTGATTGTTGTCATCATTTTTCGCTCTGAATCGAATGGAATCTCGGCTAATCTTGGATATTTCTCCTCCATTTTCTCTTTCTCGATTCCATTCCTTTTAGCGGCAAATACTATCGCTGTCTCAGTTGGGTCTCCTATTTGTTTTTCTTCTCCACTTTCATAAATGATTCTTCCGTCTGAACAGAGTGTCGCATACAGTAAAAGACTTCTTATTTCTGGCGAGTTCTCGGAAGAGATCTCTTCCAGAGCTGAATTACAATCGGAAAAGGCCTTAACCAGTGTCATTTTGTTCTGAGTCAGTGTTCCTGTCTTGTCTGAGCAGATTACGGTTGCACTTCCCAGGGTCTCAACGGCTGGCAGCTTGCGAATTATCGCATTTCTTTTAACCATCCGCTGCACTCCTATGGCAAGAACAACCGTCACGATAGCAGGAAGGCCTTCAGGTATTGCCGAAACGGCTAGAGAAACGGAGATCATGAATATCTCCATTATCGGAATGCCATCAATCAAACCAACCAGAAAGATTATCGCGCAGGTAACTATAGCCGCAATTGCAAGATACTTTCCAAGAACAGTCAGTTTCTTCTGAAGAGGAGTTTCCGTCTCTTCTTCCGCTGAAAGCATGCTCGCAATTTTCCCCATTTCAGTTTGCATTCCAGTCTCTACGACAACAGCCTTTGCCCTTCCATAAGTAACGCTACAACCGGAGAAAATCATGTTGAACCGGTCTCCCAAAGTAGCATCTTCTTTAACCTTAGCCTCGGTTTTCTTCTCCGACGAAACCGATTCTCCGGTTAGGGCTGACTCATCAACTTTGAGACTTGCCGAACTCAAGATTCTAGCATCGGCTGGAACGAAGTCACCGGCTTCTACAAGCACAATATCACCTGGGACCACGTTCGAAGCTTGAACGATCCTTTGCTCCCCATCACGTATTACCTTCGCATTAGGTGAAGAAAGCTTCTTCAAAGCATCGAGAGCCTTCTCGGCTTTGCTTTCCTGTATTACACCGATTACCGCATTCAAGACTACTATAAGCATTATCAAAACAGGTTCGAAGAAACCTTCATTCTCGAATAGAGAAACAACGAAGGAAATTGCGGCTGCCGCCATAAGGATAACTATCATAACGTCCTTAAACTGTTCTAGGAAACGCTCGAAGATGGTTTTCTTTCGTTCCTCTCTCAGGGTGTTGCTGCCGAATCTAGCCAATCGTTCTTCCACTTCAGAAGAACTCAATCCTTTGTTGGGATCAGCATTCAGTTTCTCTAATACCTCTTCTAGTTCCAATGAGTACCATGCCATTCTTAGTATCCTCCGTTTTCTCTGTGTGCAACTTCAAGGAGGCAAATCCATATCGCGACTTCTTGGATCGCTTTAAATACAGACTTAACTCCGGGCCGACGCTTTCATTCAGTATCGTCAGAGCGCTTTGTTCTGAGCGAAATCTCATTCCCGCTTTTCAAAGAAGACAATACTACTCTGAACGATTGAAGAAATGAGTTGCGCAGTTCATCACCACTCATCATACTTCTCTCTTTCAGATCATCATAGTATGCTGCAAAAGTTACAAGGGGCATTACAGAGAAGAAGAACTTGAACAATTCCATGTCCAGGGAGTAAGTGAAATCGTGGTCGGCTTCGGAAATCAATTTTAGGATGGGATTGCTGTCAATGTCTCTCGAGAGATCAAGCAGCCTGAAGAGATCGTTATGGTGTTTGCTGTCTTTCAATGATTCGAACATCAAAACCCTCAGCAACAACCTGTTTCCCAATAGATAATCGAGTATCCTTTCATAGTATTCAAGTAATCGGTTCACGAAAACAATAGCAGACTCCTCGTTCGAAAACTTCATCCTGTCATATTCAATATCGAGTTCGCCGTCTTTGATCATCTGAATGATGCCTTCCTGGACGAAATCCATGGTGATGGAAGTGGCATCTTCAAGTAAGGAATTAACTACGTAGCTTAGGATCTCCTCCTTACTTTTGAAGTAGTAATAGATCAGCCCTTTCGTCACTCCTGCGGCCTCAGCAATCTCACTTGTAGTAGTTGCATGGAATCCTCTTTTTGAAAACAGCTCTATCGATGCATCGATGATTCTTTCTCTTGCATCGTTAGCATCCTTTGATTTCATCACACCACTTCCTAACTAACCGGTTAGTCAAAATCATTGTACCATTTTGTTAGCTCTTTAGGGAGGTATCGAGTTTTTTAGATTCTCTCTGGTAAATGAATCAAGAGAATGGAAAGGTTTCGTATTCACCCCCAGGGGAATTAAACAAATAAGTGAGGAATAGTAGACTAAGGAGAAGGGGTGAATATGGCTGAAGCATCCGAAAGGCAAGCATTATGATCCTGAGTTCAAACTCAGATTAGTTAGGGAGTTCTTAGAGGCAGACAAAACCCTTGAAGAAATTGCACAAGATAAGGGGTTCGTACTTCAAAACACTTCAGAACATCACAAGACGCTGGATTTCTCTTATTCGATGAGTATCGTTTATTAGGCGGGCCATTCACGTTTTCTAATCTCTGTCGGTTAACCAATCCTTGCAAAGGAAACTGTGAAAGTGCAGCTTCTGGGAAGTCGAGATGGGAAGGCGAGAAATATTCATTCCGGACTTAGCTCTTACTATTACCCGTAACTTGCAGTCACCACTGGATTCTTAGAGAATTACTAGTAAATAACTCTCAGAGAAATAGACTAGTTTTTTTCGTCTTAGCCCTTCAAAAAACCATGAATAATGCAATAAACGCAATCGCAGCCCCATTAAACACTGGGGCCGACGTAGATCACTAGATGTGCGAAACTTACCGAGACAACTCCTTTCGAATCATTCAACTTGAAAAATCGAAATTTCCACTGCAGGGAAAGCTTGAAGAATAGATATGAACCGAGCGATAGAACCTTTGACACAGTTTGTTTAGGAGGTGCTTCCAAAAAGCCTTGTGAACAGCAAAAGATGGAAAACTACAACAAACAGTGCCTCAGCAGTGCTTTCCCGTCGTGATTAGAGAGCACGATCCCATTCCTGGAGAAGATACCCTGACTGTTGAATGACTGACTCTTACCGCTATGCTTTCCCGCGCGACTGCTGAGTAAAATCCCGATCGATGACAATCATTCTTTATTCTAGCTGAGTGCAAAAACTTGACTCAAAAATAATTCAGGTGTAGAATCCTATATGTACGTACATTCTAACTGGAGGCGACTGTTATCACTCCTAAGTATTCAGTAATTGAGCATTTTCTGCTTGAAGAACTCAAGTCCGGGAAGTACTCTGTTGGAGATAAACTTCCAACGGAGAAAGAGCTTATGAAGAAGTTCAGTGCAAGCAGAGAAACTGTCCGGAAGGCTCTGGATAGGCTCTCTTTCGAGGCGGCAATAGTCAGGAGACCGGGCCTTGGAACCTTTGTAGGCTATGGAAGTGACAACCACCTCGTGGGCATTCTAGTCCAGCAAATAACCAGTTACATCTTTCCATATATAGTGCTCGGGGCCGAGGACCACCTCTTTCGAAATGAATACAAGATGCTTCTAGGCAATTCGGCGGAGGATCCAGTCAAGGAACGGCAGATCCTGTCGGAGTGGATTGCTTCCGGGGTAAAGGGTTTGATAATCGATCCTGTGTACAGTGCTACAAAGAGGTCAAATAAAGATCTAGTGAAATCTATGGCAAAATCGGGAATCAAGATTGTTCTGGTACACAGCGACTGGAACATAGATCAAGTGAGCTGCAATGTTCTTGACGATGCCTTTGGAGGAGAAAAAGCGGCGGAGATCTTCTTTGAATACGGTCATAAAAGAGTTGCCGTGATATACAAATCGACACACCTTCCCGGCGTCATAAGGGCCAAGAGCTTCGTAGATCGCTGCAGACAACTGGGGTTTTCAAAGATATACGAAAAGTCCTTCAACGTTTCGGAGTTCACAGGTGCGCCTATGCAAATCGCTCATGAACTGATGTCGTTACCGCTGCAGATTCGCCCTACTGCAATCTTCTGTTACAACGATGCGACGGCCCTTCAGCTACAGCTGGTAGCAAAGAGACTTGCTCTAAATATACCCGAAGATATCTCGGTTATAGGATTCGATGACGGGCCTATCGGTGATTTCAGAGACATCCTGACCACTTTTGCCCACCCAAAAGAAGATGTGGGAAGAAGGTCTGTCGAAATCCTTCTTGACATGCTCAATGGCTCCAAAGCTTATAGAGTTGTCCATAAACCGGAATTGATTGAAAGAAGTTCAGTTGCTGGTGTGAAGGAATAGTTCTGAACCGCTTTCTTTATGAAACTCAAACTTCTGATCTTAAGACAGATCATCTGCAACCCTCTTTAAAGGCTAAGCGATCATGGAATTTACATCTTTGGCTTTCACTCTGTGACTATCTTAGTTTCTCTTCGTCATTCGCAAATCAACTTGTGGCTCTGACGTCCAGAGCGATTCCTTCTTAAACAACGTTGTCAAAAATCGTGGTTGTACTCTTCGCCCCAGGTTCTTATTAGTGGACTGGTAAGGGTTGGTGCCTCGAAGCCATAAGAAACGCAACTAAGAACTAGATTTTCAGAAAATATTGGACTAGCAATGGCACAAGAAGCTAACTGGCGTCGTGAAAGAAAATACCCCTGCTGGGCACCGAGGAGCAGAAATCGGAAGGCCAAAACAAAAAATCTTCTCTCATATCTGTTCGAGGTTCTTCGATCTATTGAGAAAAGGAACTTGACTTCTCTGCGAGAGAGACGCCGATAGGAATCCATTATAGAAACGACGGCTATGGAATCTTCCGAGAAAGTTATTCCCAACGTCAAAATGGATTTGGGTTTTTTCCGTCTCAAAATACGAACCTCTTGTCTCTTCCTCTCAAGTTCCAGGAACTTCGGTAAAGAGGAGAGAAAGTCGAGAAATGAAAAAGGGCATTTCCTACATGTTCGTTTCACGAAAGGAATCAGAAAAGGAAAACAAAATGGTTTGCGCTTCCAAGACAGTTTCCGTCATAATCGTTGCCATATGCTATCCCCTGTTTAGATCGAAATATCGGACTTCTTCATGAATTAGTCCGGAATCAACGCTCCATATATGTACGGACATTATTCTATGATAATCACGAAGAAATCAATGAGAATCCGTCCTTTCAATATTCGATTAATAGAAATATGAAGATATCGGCCCAAACCCGGCTCAGATCATCAGAGAACGGCTCTAATCGAATTTGGCGCAACTTCTTCGATTTTGCTACAATGTGACCGTGAATTGATTCTCCTCTTAATAACAACTGATTTCTAATCGTGGCAGAATTCTGGATCTGTCTTTTGTGCGGAAGTGTGGGCAAGTATGTTTGGTTTTTTTCAATAAGGTACGTACATATATGTATTTCCCGACAAACCAGAGTAGAAGCCAGTGCTTTCAAACGTAATCAAACAACCAATTTTTCTGTGAAGAGCTTAACTCATTTTTTCGGTCTGACTGATCAAGAAATATCATTTTTTTTGGGGGGTGGTATGACAGGCAATAGATCAGAGACTAGATCGTTTTCTTGTTCATTAACAATCTGGTATTTAGTATTTCTAGGAGGTGAAACTCAGTGAGAAAGTTGATGGTTATGGTACTTGCGCTGGTTCTTGCCGTTGGTTTCTCTTTCGGTATAACAATTACGATGATGTCACCGCTGACCGGAGCTGATGGAGCTTACATGGATGAAATCGTGGCAAGATTCAACGAGGAGCATTCTGACATCGAAGTTGTTCATGTGGTCGTAGAGTCTTCTCTGGATATGAAGAACAAACTTTCAATGGGTATTGCATCTAAGACAGCGCCCGAGATCATGTTCATCAGGAAATTCGACATGCCTCTTTACCTCGAACATTTTAAGGGATTCACAAAGGAAGAATGGCTTGAAAACTATGGAATCGACACAGATGATATCTTCCCAGGTGTTCTCGAAGGACTAGTTGTGGATGGTAAAGTGGTAGGAATTCCTCTGGACATATGGCTGTTCTACATGGCCTACAACAAGGCAAACTTCGCAAAGGTAGGCCTAGATCCTAACAACCCGCCGAAAACGAGAGAAGAATTCATATCTGCCATGGAGGCTTTGTTGCCTATAACGCCTGAAGGCTTGACACCATATTATGAGAACCCTGCCTGGACATGGATCTGGTTCCACCTTCTCTGGCAGCACGGCGGTGAAGTGCTTACCGACGACTTCAAGGCACCTGCGTTTGAAAAAGCCGGAATCGAAGTCTGTAAGTTAATGCTTGAGATGCAGGATAGGGGTATTCTGCCGATGCAGGTAGCCGACCCAGGCGTTTCCTTCCAGTCGGGCGAAAGCTCGGTCTTGATTACCGGTATCTGGACTATCAAGCCATGGATGGAACAGCTGGGTGAGGATTTTGGTTATGCAGTAGCTCCTCAGCTAGGCAACACTAAGGCCGTATTTGGAGGATCCCACGTGCTTGCAATGCCAGCTGTCATGGTCGAAGATCCAAAGGTACTTGAAGCTGCGACAACATTCATAAAGTATCTTTGGGACCACGCAATAGACTGGTATGAAGCAGGACAGACTCCCGCAAGAAAGTCCATTGCCGAGAGTGAGGAACTGAAGGAAAGGCTTCCTCATATCTACGCGGTCTCTCAGGACTCTGAATATGTGAGGCAGTTCCAGATGTTCCCGCTTATTTCAGAGATTGAGGCCGAAATCGCCGTTTATCTAGAGGAAATCCTCGTACTCCATTCGATGTCCCCAGAAGCTGGAATGAAGGAAGCGGCATTTGCCGTTCAGGAAATTCTCGACGACTATTGGTCGAGAAACTGATCTGCGTAAGTAACGGTTAATAAGGTGAAGGGAGGAGGAGTAATTGAGACAATCACATTCTAAGTCACCAAGAAGTTTCCGCAGGGAGGTTGGATCGTGGTTGTTCCTCCTCCCTCACCTGTTCTTTTTCATTCTTTTCGTTGCTGTCCCTCTAGTATTCGGACTCATTATCAGTTTCTTCAACTGGAGTCTCCTGAAAGAAAACGTATTCATTGGTTTCAATAACTATGTGCGGACATGGAACGATTCAAGGTTCTGGCCAACGGTTCAGCACACTGTAATCTTTGCACTGATTAGCGTCCCTTTGGTAATAATTGTGGCAATCCTTTTCGCCCACATACTCAAGAAAAAGCGCTTCGGTCAGCTTTGGTTACTCGTTGCCTTCGTTTCGCCAGCTTTCTTCGGATCTGTAGGAATTCTGAGTTCCTGGAAATGGATATTTGCTTCCTTTCCTTCGGGCCTTGCCAACTATTACCTGGATAAAGTCGGGCTCATCAACAATGCGGTTTCCTGGTTTGGAAGCACTTCTGTAGCCTGGGGAGTGATTATCCTTGTTACGGTCTGGTGGATCGTTGGGTTCAGCATACTGCTATATCTTGGAGCTCTACAAAGAATCCCACCCGAACAGTACGAATCAGCAAAACTAGATGGAGCCGGACCATGGAAGAGATTCATCTACATAACTCTCCCATGGATCAAGAGCGTGCTGTTTTTCGATGTCGTTCGTCAGGCGATTCTGGCATTCGGGCTCTTCGATCAAGCCTATATATTGTCTGGGGGAGGACCCGCAGGGACCACTCGTACACTCGTTTACTATCTCTATCTCGTGGGATTTGAGCGACAGGATTTCGGAAGGGCCGCGGCGATCTCCTGGTATATATTTGCGATCGTACTGATTTTCGCAGTGATTCAGCTAGTTCTGGTCACCAAATCTATACGATCGACGGAGGGGTGAAACTATGACTTCAACAGTCCCCAAAAACAAGAAGAAACTCAGCAAACGAATAACTGCAGTGATAGTGACTGTTCTTCTTTGGGCCTTTGCAGCTTTCTGGTTTGCACCGATCTTCTGGATGCTGTCGACTTCTATGAAATCAACGGCGGCAGCCGTAATTGAAACTCCTCCTCAATGGATACCTCAGAATCCAACTCTAGAAAACTACAAGATCATCTTCGCACCTTCAGGTGGTCTTTCACTCATCAGAGCAACTCTCAACAGTGTGATTGTTGCGGTGAGCTCCACTCTTGCAACGCTGGTTCTGTCAATCCCGGCCGCTTATGCTCTATCTCGATTGAGATTTAGAGGACGTATGCTCATCTTTTGGATTTATGTCGCTGTCCTGGCCTTCCCTGCCGTTCTCTTCCTAATACCTCACTTCTTCATAATAAACGGTATGGGACTATCTAATTCCTACCTTTCCCTGATCTTGCCTGGCCTTGGGGGGACATTCGGGGTATTTCTCTTAAGGCAGTACATGCTAGACATACCCAGAGAGCTGGAGGATGCCGCGTGGATAGATGGGTGTTCTAAGTTCAGGTTTCTGATAAGCATCGTGATTCCGTACATTAAGCCCGCGATGCTTGTACTCAGCTTGATGACATTTCTCGGATCCTGGAACAGCTTCCTGTGGCCATTACTAATCCTCAGCAAGGCCGACAAGTTCACGCTCCCAATAGCTCTCATAAGATTTAGCGCGGGGTGGGGAGACCCCTACAGAGGAATCGGTCCGATGATGGCCGGTGCATTCTTCTCCGTAGCACCCTCTTTGATAATTTTCATTGTCTTCCACAGGTATTTGATGAAAGGAATTTCCCTGGGATCGCTTGGAAAGGAGTAGATATTATGTCAGGAATTAAGAAGTGTTTTCGGAAAACCGAAGGAGAGAGTTTTGGAACACCCCTTGAGAGATACTTTGTCTTGATTCTTGGCCTGCTGTTTCTTAGTCTATGTTTTGGAGGTAGTGTTTTGCCTATTGACATCGACATTAGTGCTTTCGAAGAGAGAATAGAAGCCAATAGAAAGGTGCCGATCAAGATTGAGATCGTGGATGAGAATGGGCATCCTGTTAGCGATGCACACGTATCGGTAAGGCAGATGAATCACGAATTCTTCTTTGGAAATGCCCCTGAGTATCTGATTTATGCCTACGCTTGGACAAGCTACAACCGTGGGAGAAGGTTTGGAATCAAGCCCTTGCCTGAAGAGGATTTAGAGGTATATAAAAGGTTATACCTCGATCTCTTCAATTTCGCCACTCTACCATCTTTCTACTGGAAGGACTACGAACCTACACAAGGCAGAATCCGGCTAGACGAGGCTTCAAAGAAGATAGCCGAATGGCTTAATGAAAACGGAGTGCCTGTTAAGGGCCATACTCTGGTTTGGGGCAACCCCCCAAGTGTAGGTGTTCCTGCGTGGATAGAAGTTAAGGGGAAGCTTGGCCAGTGGGCAGAGGTGAGAGAGGCCCTTTTCTTCAGAGTTGAGAGAGAAGTAGAAGAGTTCAAAGATTTGGTGCAGTACTGGGATGTTGTGAACGAACCTGTTGTTCAAAGCTGGTTCGATGCTCTTGGTCCCGATTACATTGCAGAATCGTTTAGGATTGTCAAAGAGACTGACCCAGATGCCATAACGGTTCTTAACGAGTACGGGGTACTTGTGAACGAGCGGACAAGAAGAGCTTTCATTTCCAGAGCTCGACAACTGATAGGTGACGGAGTCCCTATAGACGTAATAGGAGCCGAAGCACATATCTTCACCGCTCAAGATCTATTAAGCCAGCTGCAATCACTGGAAAGTATCTATCTTGCTATAGATGAACTGGCTCAGCTCGGCAAGCCAATTCACATTTCTGAATTTCAAATCCCTCTTCCCGCGGTTATCGATGCCTTCGATGTATCCATAAATGAGGCCGAAGAGATACAGGCGGAGATCGCAAAGATCTTTTACACGGTGTTTTTCAGTCATCCCGCAGTAGAGGTAATTACCTACTGGAATTTCTACCGTGCTTGGCAGTCCGGAAGCGGATTTCTTCGTGACGACCTGTCAGAAAAACCAATGTTCTACGAGCTGATGAAACTCATCCATGGAGATTGGAAGACCTCATTTGAAGCAGAATTAGACTCGTCTGGAGAATTGTGTTTCAGCGGGTTCTCAGGAGAATACGACATCACGGTAGAATTTGAGAACTTCTCCGAGACAGTATCGATAAACGTTAAGAAGAGCGAGAACAATCAATTCACGCTCGTTCTTGGACAATGATCGAGGGGGTAATCGGATGAGATCAACGACGATAATCCTCACTCTGGTCTTTCTTGCTGTTTCACTTTCCACATCCGCTCTAGCGAATCCCGACCATGTCTTGAAGGTAGACCCAAGCAGTTTGGGCCCAGAAGTTAGCTCTCTTCTGTACGGGATATTCTTCGAGGACATAAATCATGCTGTAGACGGTGGCCTGTATGCAGAAATGATAAGAAATCGATCTTTCGAGCATCAAGATCCTGTCGAAGGCTGGTTTGCGGTCTTTGAATCCGATTGCAAGGCTACCTTTTCGATTGAGACTGATCGGCCTCTCAACAAGAATAACACCAAGTATCTGAGCTTCGAAATTCAATCTGACGACAAGCTGATATCCCTTTCAAATGATGGCTACGACGGTATACCTCTTAAAAAGGGCGAACGGTACTTGTTCTCGGTATTTGTTCGAAGCGACGAAGAGTATAACGGTGAAATCAAGGTTATGCTGGTCGATACTAAAGGTGAACCTGTGGCCGAGAAAAGCCTGGGAACGGCATTTAGCTCTGAATGGGAGAAATACTCGGTGGAATTGCAGCCCAACGAAAGCCTGGATGATGGAAGACTCATCATAACGATGAAGGGCTCCGGTAAGATCTCTTTTGATATGGTATCCCTCTTCCCCGAAGAGAACTGGAACGGCATGAGGATCGATCTGCTTGAGATGCTGGAAGAGCTGAAGCCCGCTTTCGTCAGATTTCCTGGCGGTTGTCTTGTCGAAGGCGATAGTCTCGAAAATGCCTACAGATGGAAGGATACAATAGGTCCAATTGAAGAAAGAAAGACCAACTATAATCTTTGGGGCTATCATCAGTCGTATGGAATCGGATTCTACGAGTATCTGCTTCTTTCAGAGCACCTTGGAGCCGAACCTATTCCGATCTTCAACGCCGGCATGTCATGCCAAGTTAGGGGTGCCGAATACTGCCCAATGGACGAAATGGATGAGTGGGTTCAAAATGTTCTCGACTTCATAGAGTTCGCTAACGGGCCATCCGATTCTTTGTGGGATTCGAAGCGTTCCGAGCTAGGCCATCCAGAACCCTTCAATGTCAAATACATAGGCATTGGAAACGAGAACTGGGGAACGGAGTATCACGATCGCTTCCCGTTGTTCAGAGAAGCTGTCAAGGAGAAATATCCCGAAATTACTATTATTTTCAGCGGTCCTCCTTCATATGAAGGAGCTTCGTTCAATCGTGCATGGAGATGGGCAAGAAGCAATGGTATCGAGATCTTTGATGAGCATATGTATGCAGTTCCGGAATGGATGCTAAGAAATACAGACAGATATGACAAATATGACAGATCTGGTCCGAAGGTGATGCTTGGAGAGTACGCAGCCCACGCGGCCGGCACCAGAAACACTCTTCAAGCAGCGATAGCAGAAGCAGCACTAATGACCGGCCTCGAGCGGAAT
Organism: Mesotoga sp. H07pep.5.4; assembly: GCF_003664935.1. Taxonomy (NCBI): domain Bacteria; kingdom Thermotogati; phylum Thermotogota; class Thermotogae; order Kosmotogales; family Kosmotogaceae; genus Mesotoga; species Mesotoga sp. H07pep.5.4. Next base: position 65,910 of record NZ_JFHM01000018.1, on the reverse strand, counting down.
TCCGACATCGTAATAATGGCCGCTTACGCACCTCTGTTCAACAGAGAGGGCTGGTCACAGTGGACCCCGGACCTCATCTGGTTCGACAATACTCGAGTATACGGAACACCCAGTTATCACGTTCAGAAACTGTTCAACGATAACACTGGAGATGTGATTATCCCCTCGTCACTGACCGATGAAGACATAGAGATAATCGGTTACTGGTTCAAGTCGCTGTATCATGTCTGCAGTTACGATTATGAAAGCAAAGAACTGATTATAAAAATCGTGAATCCCTGGCCCGAAGAAAAGAAACTCAGAATTGAGATCGGCGAAGAGGTTCAGATAACCGGGAAGGCAGAGATGATCTCCATTACCTCCGAGAACATCTTTGACGAAAACACATTCCAGAATCCAGATAAAGTACGACCGAAAACGGTGGGAATGTCCGACCTATCCAACGAATTTACACTAACCTTTTCCGGGAATTCAGTAACGGTATTAAGACTGGAGACGACTGGTCTCTAGCACCATATAAATACGAGGGAGGGATTAAGATGCAGACATCAGTGAAAGTGTGGCCGAGAAAGCTTGGGAAGATAAACGAAATGATCTATGGTCACTTTGCCGAGCATCTTGGAAGATGTATCTACGATGGAATCTATAACGAAAAATCTCCTAAGTCCGATTCGCGGGGTTTCAGAAAAGACATTATGGAAGCTATAAAGAGAATCAAGTGCCCAATTCTTAGATGGCCCGGCGGTAATTTCGTGTCTGCCTATCACTGGGAAAACGGGATCGGCCCTCTCGAGAAGCGTCCTCAGCTCCCGAACTACATTTGGGGTGGTGTGGAATCAAACAGATTCGGTACAGATGAGTTCATACAGTACTGCAGAGAGATTGGCACCGAGCCTTACCTGGCAGTCAGTTTGGGAACCGCTACTCTCGACGAGGCGATCTCCTGGCTAGAATACTGTAATCTGGATACTCCTACGAAGTACTCCAGAATGAGGAGAGAAAACGGTCACCCAGAACCTTACGGCGTAAAGTATTGGGGAATCGGGAACGAAGTATACGGACCGTGGCAGGTGGGCCATTGCAGTGCAGCTGAATACGCTGAGAAACTTCGTCAGTACACCCAGTTCATGAAGGGCGTAGATCGATCAATAAAGGTGATAGCAGTCGGCGCCGACGACCCAAATTGGGATATGACGGTCTTGAAACATGCGGGGCATCTTATAGATTACATCTCGATCCACGAATATCACGGGTCCGATGATTATCTTGGAACAGTAGCCTCTGTCTACTATTGCGAACAGAGACTGAGACTACTCGAAGCACTCATAAAGCACCTGCGCCTCGATCATGTGAAGATTTCTTTTGACGAGTGGAATGTATGGTACAAGATAAGTGCCGAAAAGGAAAGCATGGATAAGGGAATCGTTCTCCTTGAAGAACCCTATGCCCTGAAAGACGGCCTTTTTGCAGCGGGAATCTTCACGGTCATGCACAGAATGGCCGATACCGTCCATATGGCCAACCTTGCTCAGATGGTAAACGCTCTTGGCATGATAAAAACGAAGGGAGACGAAATGGTCCTCACTCCTATTTACCATGCTTTCGATCTCTTCGTTAATCACACCGGTAGAACTAGACTAAACATGGCGGTAGACTGCGATACCTACGACATCAATACGAGAACCTTCGTTGAGGGACGAAACAGCTTCAAGCTGAGCGGCGTACCTTATGTTGACGGGTCGGCAACCTATGACGAAGAGAAACAGGTTCTAAGCGTCGCGCTGATCAACTATTACCAGAAGGAAGAGGAAGTACGTCTGGATCTATCGGGAATCGGGATCAAGAAGAAGGCGGTTCTGAATGTATTGACCGGTTCCGCTCCCGATGAGATGAACGATTTTGACAATCCAGATCGAATAAAACTAATAAAAAAGGAACTAGATAACTGTTCTACGGAGATGCTCCTTAAGCTCGATCCGATGTCGGCAAATGTAATCGAGTTCTCGCTGGAAAGTAGTCTGTAAGACCCTGGAAGGAAGGCGAGGCGTTCGGTTCCGGCGAACCTGGATTGGATGAGATACAATCTTGGTTAAGGCATGAAAATGACGAAATCTAGAAGGTGATATGTATGTACTTAATCGGATGTGACATTGGAACTCAGGGGACGAAGAGCGTACTGGTGAATGAAAGAGGAGAGGTCCTCGTAGAAGCTCAAAGAGAGTACGACGTAATAAAGCCAGGTTCAAACTGGGCCGAGCAGTGGCCGGATGTTTGGGCGAAGGCCGCTTTCAACACGATAAGGGAAGTTGCTGAAAAAGCAGAAGTTGCAAAAAAAGAAATCGCCGGATTAGCTATCAGCGGCCTTTACGGTGGATCTGGTGTTCCCGTCGATAGAGAGATGAAGCCACTGCATCCATGCTTAATCTGGATGGATCGACGGGCAACCGCTCAGACAAGCTGGGTGAAGGAAAACATTCCTAAAGAGAAAATCTTCTCAATAACGGGAAACTATGTAGATTCTTATTACGGCTTCACAAAAATCATGTGGCTCAGAGACAATAGACCGGAAGTCTGGAAAAAGACTTATGAATTTGTGACGCCGAAAGATTATGTAGTTTATCTGCTTACGGGTGAAGACGCGATCGATTATTCCTCTGCAGGAAACATTGGCGGCGTCTTCGATATAAGGAAATTGACGTGGTCCAGGGAGATGTGCGAAGCTCTGGGAATACCTATGGGACTCCTTCCAGAAAAAATCGTGAAGTCTAGCGATATCGTTGGCAGAATAACTGCCGAAAGCTCGAAGTTGTGTGGTCTGCTCGAAGGAACTCCAGTCGTTTCAGGAGGCATAGATGCGCCGGTTGCCCAGCTTTCCGCAGGAGCACTCGAAGAAGGTGAACACGTAGCGATGGTAGGGACTTCTACGTGCTGGGGGACGGTCCACGATGGAAAGGAAATGCCGTTTGGTCTGGTCAGTTTTCCTTATGTGGTTCACGATACCGAAAGAATCTACTCTTTTGGAGGCTCGGCAACCACGGGAGCTCTTGCAAAATGGTTCAAGGATGAATTCGCAGACAGCGAAGAGTCTGTTGGAAAAAGAACTGGAACGTCTCCTTACCAGTTGCTGGATAGGGAAGTTGAAAAGATTCCAGCCGGAAGCGATGGATTAATAGTCCTTCCGTATTTCATGGGTGAGCGTTCTCCGATTTGGGATCCTTTTGCCAAGGGTGTCTTCTTTGGAGTGACGCTTGTCCACACAAGAGCGCATATATACAAGGCTCTCATGGAGGGTGCTGCATACGCACTGAGGCACAACATGGAAAATGGAATCAAGGCTGGACTGAAACTTGACGATGAATGCTGGATAGTCGGCGGAGTGGCCAAATCTACGGTGTGGAACAAGATCTTTGCCGATATTACAGGATATAAGATGAGACAGGTTTCCAGTCTCGTTGAGGCGCCTTTCGGTGACGCATTCCTCGCAGGCCTTGGAGTTGGGCTCATAGATAAACCCGAAAGAATCAAAGACTGGGTCAAATTCAGAGATCCGATTAGCCCCGACCCAAACCATAGGGAGATCTACGAGAAACAGTATTCTCTTTTCCGGGAGCTGTACGAGAAAACCAAGGAGACTATGTGGAAAATGGTCTAAGCGGTGAGAATGGATACCAGCGATAAGAGTTGAGACGGGAAACGATCTTTTGAGGAAACTTGAAGCTCGAAGCAAGTAGTTGAAAGTCATCGGCCGTTGCACAGAGGCTTTTTAGAGAGGTCGTTATCGATCTATCGCTGAGTGGTCTCCGTCTGGCTGGTCGCAGAGCTTCAAAGATACTCTGGATCCGTTTGTTCGGAACTGTCAAGTTCTTATGAAGCGCACTAAGACATTGAAGAGTTTAAGACGGCCGAGTTCGTTGAAGCCTATTGACTCTAGGTAAGGAGACTAGCTTCATGTTAGGTTGATGGGGTTTCACCGGGCAACGTATCAGTTTATTATACTGTTTCGCCCTATGCGATTGAGAAGTCAAGGTGTTCAAAAACCTCTCTGAACTGTCTAAGAGAAGTATGAGCAGATGTGCATGAGATTTGTTCGTCTCAGCTTCTAGAACACTAGAAGAAATGGGAATCATGAATCCCCTAGACAGATTCGAGAACCTGGTTCCAAAGCCAGGTGAAAGAGTTATGAGACGGTTTGATTGATTTCGGAAACAAGGTGTTGGCTGAGTTAAGAGGTGCAGAATCATTCATGCTTGACGAAACTAAATCCATAGGTTACGACAAAGCATTGAAATCTCGAAAGCCATCAATCTGTCTTGGTCTCAAGCGCTCCAAAAATCTACCGTTATTTGTAGTCTTAAAGCTTCAATGTTTTTTGGATAAACATGGGTGACCAATCTCTTTGCGAAAAGGAGGACTGATTATCATCAGCACAGATAGCTATGAAGTTTGGTTTTTGACGGGAAGTCAAGAGCTATATGGTAAAGAAGTTTTAAGAAAGGTCGAAGAGAACTCTAAAAAGCTAGTGAACGCTCTCAATGAGAAGATAACTGCCCCAGCAAAAATCATGTGGAAACCCGTGCTAAAAGATGCAATTCAGATAAAAGCAACAATTGATGAGGCGAATTCCAACAACAGATGCATCGGTTTGATCGCATGGATGCATACGTTTTCACCGGCGAAGATGTGGATCGCCGGTCTGAAATCCGTTCACAAACCCTTTCTTCATCTCCATACCCAGTTCGATCAGAAGATACCGTGGGATACCATAGATATGGATTACATGAATACGAACCAATCTGCTCACGGGGGAAGGGAGTTCGGATTCATCTCCACAAGGCTAGAAATGAAGCGCAAGGTAATTGCCGGGCACTGGACGGACAAGACTGTCATTTCAAAGCTTGAAGATTGGCTTAGGGCGGCTCTAGGCTGGAACGAAGCGCATAGACTCAAGGTCGCAAGATTGGGAGACAATATGCGGGACGTTGCCGTTACCGAAGGAAACAAGGTAGACGCCCAGATCGACTTCGGTTACGAAATCCATGGCTTTGCGGTCGGAGATTACATAGAAGGATACTTCAAGAAAGTGAAAAGAAGTGAAGCCGAGGAACTAGTTAAGGAATACTTGAAAGAGTATCCCGTTGTGAAATCGACGGTCTCTGAAGAAGAATTTCAGTCTTCAGTTCGCGAAGCCGCAAGGATAGAAATCTCTTTGAGAAGGTTTCTGGAAGATGGTGGTTTCAAGGCGTTCACAACTACATTTGAAGATCTTCACGGAATGAAACAACTTCCGGGGATTGCAGTCCAAAGACTTATGAGAGACGGTTACGGCTTCGGAGGAGAGGGAGACTGGAAATCGGCTGCCCTTGTAAGAATCATGAAGGTAATGGCCGAAGGCATCGATAAAGGAACATCATTTATCGAAGACTACGTATATCACTTTGAACCGGGAAACGTGAAAGAGTTAGGGGCACACATGCTCGAGGTATGTGAATCGATAGCCGATGGTACTCCTTCTTTAGAAGTTCATCCTCTATCGATAGGAGGAAAGGAACCTCCGACAAGGCTAGTGTTCAATGCGAAAGCGGGACCCGCTGTTCAGGCCTGTATCGTCGAATTCGGAGATAGATTCAGAATGATCGTAAATGAGCTGGATGTTGTTAAGCAAGAGGTAGCGATGCCCAAGCTGCCTGTAGCAAGGGTCCTATGGATTCCGAAACCAGATTTATCAACTGCCGCAACAGCCTGGATTCTGGCCGGTGGGGCACATCATTCAAGCATGAGTTACACGGTCACCACAGAACAGCTTGAAGATCTTTGTGAAATGTTCGGAATTGAAATCGTCGTGATAGATGAAAATACAGACATTAGGGAGTTCAAAAAGGAACTTAGATACAATGAAATATACTACAAACTGAAGAAGCTTTGATCTTAGCTTTGTCATGGAAATTGCTCACGCTGAATGTGAAAGGAAGAGAATATGCTAAATAAGCTTAAGGAGGAAGTCTACAAGGCTAATATCGCTATCGATGAGTATGGACTGGTAAAACTTACCTGGGGAAATGCCAGCGCAATATCTAGAGAAGAAGGTCTAGTTGTTATTAAACCTAGTGGGGTAGACTATTCCATGCTTTCGCCGGACGACATGGTGGTTGTCGATCTCGAAGAAAGAGTAGTGGAAGGTCGTCTTAAACCTTCTTCAGATACACCGACTCACATCTTTCTCTACAGATCCTTCCGTGAAATAGGCGGAATAGTTCACACCCATTCAACTTGGGCAACAGCTTGGGCGCAGGCTTGTAAGAGTATTCCATGCTTTGGTACGACCCATGCAGACCACTTCTACAAAGAAGTGCCCTGCACGAGATTTCTGAAAACTGAAGAAGTCGAAAACGATTACGAACTAAATACGGGTAAGATAATAGGAGAGACCTTTTCCACTAGAGATTACCAAAGAACTCCCGGAGTACTGGTAGCCGGTCACGCACCTTTTACCTGGGGAAAAGATGTGAAGGATGCCGTTAAGAACAGCATAATTCTAGAGGAAATTGCAAAGATGGCATGCCTGACGCTTTTGATCGAAGGGGAAACGGAAGCGCTTCCTGAGTATATAATGAACAAACACTATTTCCGGAAGCACGGAAAAGATGCTTATTACGGACAGAAATAGAACTGAAGAAGGCAGTTCTACTCCAGAAAGAACTGATAGAACGACTCGATAAACAGGGCTTTAAACTGCCTCTGTTTGATGATTCAGTAAAGACAACCTCTGGCAGTGTCGGAAATTTCTCGAGAACAGGCGGGAGTTACAAAATGGAATTACTCTCTTGCCCGGGGTCGGATCTTCGTGTTCTTTTGACCCCGTGGATTTTATCAAGAAGCAGATGTAGACAGTAGCCGCTTGAACCGGCAATACCCAGAAAGATTGTCTCCGTATGATTCATTGAACCGCCAAACGACTCCAGTCTGAAAACCACAACACTTTCGATTACCAGCCCATATAGAAGGCTTCCCCATACTGTATGAAAAAAGCCTCTGTGACTGAGAAGGTTTGTCAGTTTGGATACAACCAGTCCGGAAATAATGGCAAGTGAAAAGGAAAGTGTAACTGCCACAGGCAGTGAAGGAAGCCTGGAAAGCAGGAATGGCTGAACCCTGGGCGAAATTATGGAAATGTATAGAGCAGAAGCAACATAACTTGCGATTAGTATTTCGATAATTCTCTTTATCAACGCGCTTTTCGAATCTATGTCAGGCAGATCGCTTCCGAGTACATATAAAAGATATCCGGAACCTATCAGTCTGCTATCCTGAAGTTGCTGAACGGGCAAGAGTTCAATAGCACTCAGTGAAAGTAAGATGAATATCGGATAGGAAGCGATACCCCAGCATATGTGTGTCTTAAAGTCAGCCATCTTCCTCACTGCCGAACTTCGTCCCCCGACTCGAAATATCGACATAGAGAAGCACATCTTTCAGCGATATACTCATACCGCATTCTACTTCCTCGGGAACGGGTTCATTCAAATCGACCGGATATAGAGATGTCCGATTGCATAGAGAGAGGTTGACTCTTGAGAAACGTTTGTACAAGGCCGTTATTTCCTCGTCCTCGACATTGAGCCCAACGGTCGCCGTTATGCCCGACATAAAGAGATACTCAAGATCATCGAGATCAATCTTCACTAAATCTGAGCTGAGTCCTCCCTCTGATGGAGTACAGAAAAGAATGAGCTCTCTCGAAAGATTGTAAAACGGTGTACCTTCCAGTCTCTCGTATGTTCTATATTTGTCGACAGTAGTTTCATCTGCAAGAAGAACTTGACCAGTATATTCGATCAAGTCTCCGGCCTTCAACTTCCGAATATTCTTTATCGATATCGGATAGAACATCTTAAGCGTTTGCCTTGCCAAATCACACCACCTATTTGCTCAGCGGAAAATCAGTATGAATGAATCTCAACATGCTTTCTATCGTTTCAGATATGAATTTCGAGTAGTATTTGTAGAATGATTCAAGCCTTTCGTATACTGGTTTTGAGTCTACTAGATCTATCTCGAAAACAGTTGCAACCGGTCTCGAGATATTCATGTCGGGAGTTACACTCGAGTTTCTGAGAACGTCACACTGTTTTGTTACCTCGATCCTGAACAACCTTGAAAGCTCCATAATTATAGAACGGTCGATGTTTTCATTTATCTTTGGTAGACCAAAGGCGATTTTTAGAATGTTTTGAAAGGGAAAAACTAGGACTTCTCCGTCGTCGAACTCAATCCACTTTCTATAATTTTCTTTGCAAATGGAAAACAGCGTATCATCGATAACTTCCGACAACCTGAAGTAATCCTTTCCGCGCAGGGAGTCCTTCAGAATCTCTTTACGTAGAAGCCTTTCATTACCATAGTAAGCAAGGAAGTAAAGCTTCAAAGGACTTTGAAAGATCGCTCGATGGTACGTCAGTTCCGTTTCGTCCCCAAAGAAACCGGCGAATACTTCCATATACGGGTTCTCGACTTCGTTTGGGAACCGGTACAAAGCGCTTGCTGTCTCAAATGGAGATGAGTTTGAAAGACCCACGTAACCTCTGCCTTCGCTGTCCACAAAGACCGAAAGAACGGGAGCGTTCCCTTTTGAAGTTTGAACGACCAGTGTCATGAAGTGGCCAAAAGCATTGTCCAGTCGATCAGAGTGGTCTTTGACAAGTTTTGCCCACGAGACGAAGCTGTCTTCAACTTTTTCGTAGACTCTCCTGAGAATTTCCCTGTAGCTTTCGGGGCCGGAATAGTAAGTCACTTAAGAAACACCACCGACGAACGTCCGTATATTGATTTTGCTTCTTCAGCAAATTCTGAATTGTGGCTTTTTGGTAGAACGAACAATACTCTTCTCGAAACTGTAGGCAAATCCGTGAACCCGTCGGTGAAGAGGAGGAGACCTTCAGGTCTCAGCTTTTCCTGAGCGTAATCGACGGCCGGCTGAAGATCAGTCTCTCCTCTTCCCATTAGCTTAAGGTCTCTCCACATTCCCTTTCCATATTTCATCACACTCTGAACCGTCTCATCAACCTGCACAAGCCAGACCCTGGAATCTGTCACTCTTGTAACTTCGTCTATCTCACTGAAGAAAGAGTTGAACTCCTCTTCGATAATGCTCCCACTGGTATCGACAACTACCACCAGTTTCGCCGCATAGTCGTTTTTCCATCCCGGTTGATCATCATATCTTCGGTTGGGCCTCATCGGAGTTCTGTACCTTCCAACCTGCATGGAGGAACCAAAGAAACGTCGAATCATATTTCTCCAGTCGAGAACGGGATTGTCGAGAATCAGCTTCATAACTCCCTCGAGACCTTCTGGCATGCCGGTCTTGGCCTTTTCCATAGTCTCAGAGATCACCTGCTTCAGTAGATCCTCTACAAACTCCTTAGGAAGCTCGAATTTGCCAAAGTCCTCATGTGAATCCGGCCTGGAGATGTTTGAATCGAGTAGTTCGAGATCAATGGTCTTGTTCTTCTTCATGAAGTCAAGTCCCCAGTCGTGATAGAACTCTGCCGTCATTCCCGGATACTGCATTGGAGGTCCAACGAAAAACCTCTCGTTGTCGGTCCCGCAGCCTTCTTTCAAAATCGAATCCATTGGGAGGCTGAAAGCATCGAGTTCCCGTATGAACTGATTCACGGCCGCGTCCATCGACAGATCCCACAGCATTTTTTCTCTGGACTTGCTTACCGGTATCAGTATGTGACCATTTACTATGTGGAGACACTCATGCTTTAGTAATGCCTTTGTAAACGTCAAAGGTCTGTTTCGAAGAGTATCTGGATTGTATAGGAGCTGAAACCTTCCTCTTGAACTAACTCGGAGTTTCAACGTTCTTACCGCAACCGAGGGGATTCTATCTATGAAGAGGAGCAGGAAATTGTAGAAGGGGCTGTCTTTTCCCAGTTCAAAGACTGCCCGTTCCATCAATTCCTCATTTTTCATCCTTTTCGCTCCTTTGAAGGAATTTCAGAACGTCGTGATCCATTGCCAGTTCCTCAAGAAGATTCTCATAAAAAGCCCGCTTCAGTCCCTTCTCTCCCTCTACCTGATGAACAATGTGCCTTATCACCGAGAAGAATGAGTCTTTTGGAATCACTTTCCCAATTCTGAGAAGATTACCGGCGATTACCGGAACGTTCTGAAAGTATTCCTGAACTTGCAAATCATCTAGCTCAGAAAGATGCTTCGTAACACGGAGCACCGAGGCACTGGTCCATGAGATGTCCCCCTCCGAAAGCCTCCCTAAAATGTTCTCGTCAAGATCGAGAAGGAGAGCTCTTGGAGAAGGGAGAAGTTCGCTACCTTGAATCTTGCTCATGAAAGTCCTGGCCGCCTCGGGACCAACAATGCCTGCAGCTATTACATAACCGTATCTCTCGATCTCTTCGCTTGAAAGGTCTGCGAATACTCTTCCGAGCTTATACCAGCTACGAGGGCTCGGCCTCAGCTCGAGACGCATCGAAACTATTGTATCCCTCGAAAGAAACTCTGGATACTCCCTAATAAAATTCGTCACGTTGCTCGGCATCCCCTGAATTTCAGCCCATTTAAGCCACTCATCGGGATCTGGAGTGAGCTCTATGTGGAAGAACCTTGACATAAAGGCGGGATCAGTTATTAGCTCTACCTGATCATATTCCTCATCCGGCGGGTTAGCAGCTGCCATTATCCAGCTTCCTTCCGGAAGAAAGTGATTGTGTATTCTTCTATCTATCAAGAGCTGCATTATTGCATTTCTTATCGATCTGTGAGCTCTGTTCACTTCATCTATCATCAATATGACATTTCCTTCGGTTGGCCACCAGTCAGGCCTTAAGAACAGTGTCCGCTCTCCATCCCTTGAAGGCATTCCGATGAGATCACCGGGCTCCATCTGTGAAATCACTAGAATTATCAGTTCTCTGCCCGTCTCGGATGCGATCTCCCTAGCGAGATCTGTCTTTCCAACCCCAAAGTGGCCCCAGAGAAGTGGGATCTCTCCAGACTCCATAATTATTTTACTCAAGTGTTTTGCATCTTGAACCTTCAAGCGTATCCCTCCAAAATCCTCATTCAGACAAAATTATAGCACAGTGATCTGAACGATGCCCAGGCTATAGAGACCCAGAGAGAAACCGGCAAAACGAGTCCTAAGAGCCAGGTAAAGGGTGAAACTATAGGGATATTCATGAAATTAAGAAAAAGACCGATATTTCCGGAAATGTACAGGGTCATTGGAAGCGTTGAAAAAACAGGGAGAAGTGTTGATAGAAGGAAAGATAGAATCGCACCCGAAAGACTTAGTGCCTTAAAAACGTTCTTCGAATCCTTCGTTCCAAAGCTCTTCTCGAGAAATCCCCCTAACAATGAAAGAACGAAGATCGTAGGAATCATAAATAGAATGAAATTCATCATGAAAGCCCTGTACTGTGAAGTGTTGTTGGAGACGTACAGACCTACAAGCAAAATGACGAAAGAATACAGAGAGGTGATAACGAACGATTTCGATAAGATCGTCTTGCCCCGCCTGATGGGAAACAACCACGAAGTATCGCCAAGTTGCCTCTCAAAAGCAAAAAGTGCGGTCGAAGAGACAGTTGTGTAGTTACTGAAGAGGAAAACTATAAGACCCAACAGCTGTAAAATACCAAAGCTGCTTAGAAGACCCGGGTTGACAAGAACAACCACAGGGACGAACAGTGAAGGATACAGAATTGCAAACATTAGTTTGGGCTCTCGAAGAAGCAACAATGAATCCTTTATCAGCAGACCCAAAAACAATCCATGAACTTTGAAATCTCCATTTGATTTCGTGGACACATTCCCGATTGGTCTAGTCATAAGCTTCTGGAGAACCTTGCTGTAAAGGAAGATTTCTAGCAGTGCTAGAGAAGAAAAGATACCTATCGAGGATACTATGAACACGGCAAGATCCCTTGTATCTCCCGTAATTGCTCTTACAAAGGGCGACCAGGGAAGATAGGGGGAAGTGACAATGCTCTGAAGCCCGCCGAATTGTTCTGCAACCTGATCAGGTTTTGCTAGATCAATTGCGGAAAAGTCCATGAATCTCAATGTGAAAATGAAAACGAAAAGCGTAACCATGGTCATCATAGCCGAAAGCGTCTTAAGAAAGCGCCCCTTGGATAGAAAGACAATCACGAATGAGATTATCGCAGTTATCGCCAGAGTGTTGAGCACGAAGACAAAGAGCAAGACGAGGGCCATCCAGAATCTCCCGTCCGAGTACCCCAAGCCTCTTAATGCGGCCATGAAGACCGGCGCAAAAAGAAGTATGGGCAATCCTCCCGCAGCCAGAACTTCAAGCAACTGAACGTTTGCAATAGTGGCTGTCCTTACCGGCAAATTCAGCAGCATTTCAACCCGTTCAGAAAAGAAAAGGTTTGAGACTACTATTGGAAGGTCGCTCCCAAGGAGTATTGAGAATATTATCGCCGAAAAGAATGAAATGACTATCAGTTTTAGATCGATTCCCGTCAGCTCCCTTAACTGATCGGAAAGATCGGCGACCCTGGAGAAATTCGGCACGAGGTAACCTCTCAAGTAGAAGGCAATCGGTACAGCGATCATTATCACGAATGCGACAGCAAGAAAAGAAGCAACAAACGCTCTCTTTCCCTGACGGGTCAGCATTCTCAACCCTTCGACGCCTCGCCACTTAAGAATCGACAAGAAATCTCTCATGAAACTATTTTGCCACACTCTACAAGTCTTTAGCCAAAAGGCCTTCTGCGAAATTTACGAACCTCTTTCAATAAAAGCCAGGGTCGAAGTTGTAAAAGCTTCGTCACGACAAATCTTCATTAACTCAGAAAATTTCTTTTTCAGTCGACAATACCCGGTTATGCATCGTGGCGCAGAAAGAAGTGCCTTCATCCAGGCAGATTACCAATAACAGTGCAATATCATTTAGGAAGCGTGAGACATTTAAACAGCCAGCTAAACGGTCCATCGTTCTTTTGAGAAGGAGCGAGTACAAACGCAAACAGTTTCCTCCCGGAATAAAAGTATCCAAAAGAGCTTTCGGAAAAGACTGGAGAATACCAATAACCAGTCACCACTGAACCACTGTTTTGAACCCTAAGTTCCCGAAATCTAACGATGAAAACCATTTAAAGCGTTGAAAAGACTGAGTTAGGGTTGTTTTCTCTAGGTTTGCTACTCGTTATATATTATAATGCATGTAACGAGGTGAAGAGATGGGGATTGTCTATCAGAAGAACAAGAAAACTGGAATCACATATGTCTACAAAAACGAAGCCTATTGGGACAAGGAAAAACAACAGTCCAGAGCCAAGAGAACCTTAATCGGCAAACTGGATCCAAACACTGGAGAAATCCTACCGACGAGGTCATACAGGAAGGATACTGAAAAGAAGGATAGCATTTCGAAAAAGCCCGGTTCAGTTCCCATCACCAAAATCCGCAGGGATTTCTATGGTGCTTGCTATCTTCTCGATCAGGTTGGAAAGATCACCGAAGTTGAGGCAGATTTGAAAGCCTGTTTCCCCGATCGTTATAGAATGATTCTGTCTATTGCCTATTATCTTATTCTCGAAGAGAACAACTCCCTTAGTAGGTTTTCACATTGGCAGAGATTGCATGTTCATCCTTATGGAGAAGACATACCATCACAGCGCAGCAGTGAGCTGTTCCAATCTATTTCCGAAGAAGAGAGGATGATGTTTTTCAAGAAGCAGGGCAGACGTAGAATTGAGAAAGAATACTGGGCCTTTGACATCACTTCCATCTCCAGTTATTCAGAGACACTGAGACAGGTAAAGAAAGGAAGAAACAAAGAGTACGAGAGACTACCTCAAATCAACCTCGCCCTTCTCTTCGGTGAACAGTCTGGACTTCCCTTTTACTACCGGAAGCTCCCTGGCAATATCACCGACGTGAAAACGGTCAAGCAACTTATGGCTGAATTCAATGTCATGGGATACAAAAAGGTAAGTGTCCTTCTTGACAGAGGCTTTTATAGCAGAGAGAACATAAACCTGCTCTTCAAGAACCACCAGAAATTCATCATCGGTGTCAAACTGAATTTGAATTATGTGAAAGAGACCCTGGAAGAAGAGCGCGATAACCTCCAGCTATGGTCAAACCTGCAACCCCAGTTCGGAGTATATGGCTTGTGCCGAACAATCCAGTGGGAATATGAACAGGAAAGACCCAGTAAAGGGGACGTATTCAGCTCGAAAAGGAGGGCATATTTACATCTTTTCTACAATCCCGAGAAGGCAGCCAAAGATCAGGCAGAGATGAACGATTATCTGAGCAGACTATACAATGATTTGGCAAACAACACGCGTGAAGAATACCGCATGAAGGACTATGATAGATTCTTCACTGTTACCAGTACACCAAAAAGGGGCAGGAAAGTCACACCGAAGGAGGAGGCGATGCGTGAAGCGGCAAGAAACTATGGCTATTTCGCACTGCTTTCCAATGAAGTCAACGATCCCTTCGAGGCCTTATCTCTCTATCGCAGTAAAGACATAGTGGAAAAGGGGTTTGGGAACCTCAAGGATCGTTTGAATTTCCGTAGAATGCAGGTTTCTTCAGAACTATCACTGAATGGAAAGTTGTTTGTCGAGTTTGTCGCATTGATTTATCTTTCCTACATAAAGAAGAAGATGCAGGACACCGGTCTCTTCGATAACTGGACATTGCAGGGTCTCCTCGACGAACTGGACACCATTGAAAGGTTTGAGTATCCCGAACATGGCCGCTTGATCGGAGAAGTCACTAAGAAGCAGAAGGATATCTACGCCAAACTGGGGGTGAAATCACCTTCGTTATAATTTCCGGGAATGCAGGATGGATGTCTCTCACTTTGTCATCCCGAACTTGTTTCGGGATCCAGTTTTGATCTTATCAGCGCATAGCGGTTCATGGGTACGAGATCCCGTACAGGAGCAATATGGGATGACAGTATGTGAGAATTAGGGAATCACCCTGAACAGGAGCACTTCAGGGCAGGCTCTCCCTTCACGTTATCCTGACAATGCTCCTGGTCAGGATCCCTGTCCCTCGCGTAAAAAAGACGTGAGGAGAATCGTCAGTCCCTTTTTCGCTCTCGTCTTCTCTTGAGCGCAGAGAACTCTCGAATATTCTCTTTGTCGGCTTTTCCAAGTGTTCAGCGGGTCTTCGTTCTTTAGCGCACAGCGGATCTTAGATCGAGATGCTGAAACGAGCTCATGACGCATTGTTAGATTCTCTGAACGATCTTCATCTTCATACATCTATTCTCAAACCTCTGACCTCTTTATCGATTTTTTTGATCCTATTTAAGGACGGCTCTTCACAGCGATCAGCGGATCCTTGATTTTAAGAGTACGCCGGTCATCAAGAAATTCATTACTCTCTACTTTCGAATTTTCGTTTTCTCGACTTTTACACCATTCAGTGACCAACTATCAGTTCCTCTAACAAGTGGATCTTTCAGCTGCAAACGGCCCCTCGATCAGGCGAGGATTAATGTCAAGACCGTATAGATGATTGAGTCGTGTTCGTTTGATGATGATGACCGATTCTGGAACTAAGAAACTTTTGAGCTCCAGAGAAGATGTCATGGGTAGTGATCGGCTATTCAAAGGAGAATTATAGGAAGAAACTGTGAGAGAAGATAATTCATAGAGGCTCTCTCACTTCGTTTTGTTTATCGTACAAAGAAGCTTTTCTACTTGGCAAAAAAAAGGGAGAGCAAGCTCTCCCTTCAAAAGATCACTTCATCAATACTCAGGCATCTGTGGCATTGGAGCCTGGGGTTTTTCTTCTGGCTTTTCTGTAAGAGCGGCTTCTGTTGTAAGAAGTATACCCGCAATGGATGCCGCATTCTGAAGAGCAC
Organism: Mesotoga sp. H07pep.5.4; assembly: GCF_003664935.1. NCBI lineage: Bacteria > Thermotogati > Thermotogota > Thermotogae > Kosmotogales > Kosmotogaceae > Mesotoga > Mesotoga sp. H07pep.5.4. Next base: position 50,021 of record NZ_JFHM01000018.1, on the reverse strand, counting down.
TTCTTGTAACCTTTGCAGGGTCTATGATACCCACTTTGAACATGTCTGTATAGACATCGTTCAGAGCATCGTATCCAAAAGCTGCATCGTCACTGTGAAGAATCTTGTCAACGACCACTGCACCGTCTAAACCGGCGTTCTCGACTATCTGCCGAATCGGAGCATCTAGGGCCTTCATGACCACCTTGATACCAATCTTGATATCGGGATTCTCCGTGCTATCGAAGAGTTCCTGAACGGGCTTCTTCGCTCTCGCAAGAACAACTCCGCCTCCGGCTACGATTCCTTCCTCTACTGCAGCTCTTGTCGCTGAGAGAGCATCCTCAATTCTATGTTTCTTCTCTTTGAGCTCGGTCTCTGTTGCAGCACCGACTTTGATAACCGCCACTCCTCCTGAAAGCTTTGCAAGTCTTTCCTGGAGAGTTTCCTTTTCGTATTCGGAAGTAGTCTGATCGATCTGAACCTTGATCTGACCAATTCTCTGCTTGATCTTTTCGGGATCTCCCTTGCCATCAACGATTATCGTGTCGTCCTTCTTGACCTTTACAACACCCGCACTACCAAGGTCATCGATAGTTGCATTTTCAAGGGTGAGTCCAACCTCTTCGCTGATCACAGTACCACCTGTAAGAATTGCGATGTCCTGCAGCATTGCCTTTCTTCTGTCACCGAAACCGGGAGCCTTAACAGCTACTGAGTCGAGAGTACCTCTGAGCTTATTGAGAACGAGAGTGGAAAGTGCTTCACCTTCAATGTCTTCAGCGATTATTACGAGTGGCTTGCCTGCCTGGGCAACCTTTTCCAGAATCGGAACGAGCGGTTTTACTGCTGAGACTTTCTTGTCGGTTATAAGAATAAGAGGCTCTTTGATTATAGCTTCCATCTTCTCTGGATCGGAAACAAAGTAAGGAGAAATGTAGCCTCTGTCAAACTGCATACCTTCAACGAACTCTACGTATGTGTCGAGGGTCTTGGAATCTTCTACCGTTATTACTCCATCCTGACCGACCTTGTCCATCGCTTCTGCAATGAGTTCACCAATCTCCGAGTCATTGGCAGAAATAGCTGCAACTGAAGCAATGTCCTCTCTTGAAGAGATCTTCTTCGATAAGGACCTGATGTGAGAGACGGCCTTCTCTGTTGCCTTCTGGATACCCTTCTTCATGAGTATAGGATTGGCTCCAGCGGTAACATTTTTCAAACCTTCCTTGATCATTGCCTGTGCGAGAACGGTCGCAGTCGTGGTTCCGTCACCGGCAATATCGTTCGTCTTGGAAGCTACTTCCTTTACGAGCTGAGCTCCAAGATTCTCGAATTTATCTTCCAGATCGATTTCCTTTGCGATCGATACACCATCATTGGTTATCGTCGGAGAGCCCCAGCTCTTCTCAAGAACTACGTTTCTCCCTTTGGGACCGAGCGTTATCCTAACTGCATCTGCTACCGCGTCTACACCTTTTTCAAGCGATCTTCGTGCTTCTTCGCTGTATTTCAGAATCTTAGCCATACCGATTCCTCCTTCAATCCTCGATCTTTGCCAGGATATCATCCTGATCGATGATTATGTAGTCGTCATCATCGATCTTGATCTCCGTGCCGGAATACTTGGAATAGAGGACCTTGTCGTTTTCCTTAAGGTCAATATCCTCGACTTTCTCTCCAACTGCAATTACCTTCGCAGTCATCTGTTTCTCCTTCGCAGCGTCGGGAAGAACGATACCACCTGATGTCTTCTTCTCTTCCTCATAAGGCTTAATCAATAATCTTGTACCAAGGGGAACTACTTTCATAAAAAGCCTCCTTTCGAATTTTATGTTTTAGCACTCACAGTGATACTCTGCTAATAAATGATAAAACATCGTTCCGATTTCTTCAAGAGCTTTCTGTGTTAAATGATCGTAAACATAAAAAAATGAGCACGCAAGAAGACGGCTGTTCACATTTTTCTCTGGATTCTTTTTGTTATCATACAGCTTCTGCCTTTTGCACAGTTTCGAGTCAGGCAACTCCATCACGCAGTTTCCAGTTTGAGAATGTTCGTGGAGTTGCTAGTTCCAAACGGAATACCGGCCGTCAGTATTATCGTGTCACCGGATTTCACAAGCTTTAGGCGTCTAGCAAGCGGCCCGGCCACTCTGACGAGATCGTCTGTCGAGGAGCCAAGGCCCATTAAAACTGGGCGGGCACCCCAAACGAGGTTCAACCTGTAATACGTCTCCTCATTTGGAGTAACTGCAAGTATGTGAGCTCTCGGGCGAAACCCGGAGACGTTTCTTGCCGTGTGCCCCGAGAATGTGGAGCTCACTATTACTTTCACTTTCAGCTCCTCACTTATATCCCATGCTGCCCTGCATATGGCATCTGTATGGTCGTCCGTAGATATCTTTTCCCTTGTCCACTTAAGTAATTCCGGATTCTGCTTAAGATACTTCTCTGCAGCTCTAGCAGTGAGATCCATAACCGACACTGCTTCTAGAGGATACTTGCCGATCGAAGTCTCGCCAGAAAGCATTATCGCATCACTACCGTCCAGAATGGCATTTGTGATATCGGTTGCCTCTGCCCTCGTCGGTACCGGATTCTCAATCATCGATTCCAGCATTTGAGTAGCAGTTATTACGGGAATGCGTTTTTGATTACCGTATCTAATTATCTTCTTCTGAGCTACCGGGACTTCTTCGACCGGTATTTCAACTCCTAAATCGCCTCTAGCAACCATTAATCCGTCGGAGACTTCCGCAATTTGTTCAATGTTTTTTAAGGCCTGTTCTGTTTCTATCTTCGAGACTATTGGAATAGAACCCCCAAGATCCTTAATCACTTTTTTGGCATGTAAAACATCTTCTGATCTTCTCACAAATGAAAGGGCAAAATAATCAACCCGTTCTTCAATTCCAAGTTTGATGAACTTCTTATCCTTCTCGGTAATTGCAGGAATGCTTATGTCGATTCCAGGAAGGTTTATACCTCTTCTGTGTGTCACTATTCCACCATTTAAGACCTTAGTTTTGACTTCAGAATCGGTTATCGATTCTACTCTCAGTTTTATCTTCCCATCGTCCATGAGAATCAGATTCCCCGGCTGGACTTCTTCGGGAAGTTTCTTATAGTTCACACCGACAATCTTCTCGTCCCCCTCGATATCCTCGGTTGTTAGGATTATTTCACTGCCTCTTTTAATGTCCACCGCATCCTTTTTGAAGACGCCCGTCCTGATCTTTGGACCCGAGAGATCTAATAATATGGTAAGGGGAGAATTCGCCGACTTCCGAATCTCCTTAAGATTCCTTATTCGCTCCCTGTGTTCGGAAATGTCGCCGTGAGTCGTATTCAGTCTTGCAACATCCATTCCCCTTTTAAGAAGGGTTTTCAAAACCTCCAGAGATTCGGTAGCCGGACCGATGGTACATACAATCTTCGTCTTCCTCAATCAAACCACCTCATTAAGAGAGTATTTTCGCCATTTCCATCAGTTCCATATCCAGTTCTTTTTTGTGTGAAAGCACTTCCTCAAGAGGTACTCCTTTGATTTTCCCACCATTCAACGACATCATCATTCCCGCTTTACCTTCTTCAAGCGCCTTAACCGACGCATATCCCATTCTCGAAGCAAGTACTCTATCAAATGCAGTGGGAGAGCCTCCTCTTTGAATGTGGCCGAGAATGGTTATTCTTGTCTCGTATCCAATCCTGTGTTCAACATGTCTAGCAACTGTATATGCGCTTGAAGCCCCTTCAGCGACAACTATAATACAGTTGATCTTTCCCCTTTTCCTTTCATTCCATATCTTCTCGGCAATCGCTTCGTAGTCCACTGGAAGCTCTGGAACTATAATGGCTTCAGCTCCAACGGCCATACCGGAAGCAAGTGCTACATACCCAGAGTTCCTTCCCATAACTTCTACAACAAAGGCCCTTTCATGTGAAGAAGCCGTGTCCTTGAGCTTCTGAATCGTTTCTACGCAGGTATTCAAACAGGTATCGACACCGATACACATATCCGTCATGGCAATATCATTGTCAATCGTTCCAGGAAGACCTATTACGGGAATTCCGTTTTCATCCATGAGAAGCTTGGCTCCGTTTAAGCTTCCTTCTCCACCAATAACTACAAGGGCATCAATCCCATTGCCTCTCAAAAGGTCGGCCGCTTTTGCTCTTCCCTCTTCGGTTCTGAACTCCTCACAGCGTGAGCTGCGAAGTACTGTGCCGCCCTTCTCCATTATTCCTCCCACAGAGGAGTAATCCATATCGATGAATTCCTCATCGAGCAGACCGGAGTATCCTCTGCGAATTCCGACGACAGCTATCTCATCCGTGTAAGCCGTTCTTACCGCCGCTCTTATCGCCGCGTTCATTCCCGGTGAATCTCCCCCGCTCGTAAGGACACCAATCTTCTTTATCATCATTATCCCTCCCAACAACTTCTACACTCAGCAAGACGAAAACATTCTAGCACATTGAGCTTCTAAAGTCATCAATCAGAAAAGCTTCCAGAAGTTAACTAATCTAATTACTTGGTGTATAATTTCTGGTGAACCGGGAGGTGATAAAATGAAGATCCTCAAATCGGGAGTTCCTGAATTTGAAGCGAAGATGTTCCAGGAGATTCTGCTCGAAGAGGGAATCTTTTCAGAACTTGTGGATTCTCATTTTGCATATACCGATAGTATTTACTTTGGTTCGGGCGGTTTAGTAGACATTATTGTACCAGACGAAGTCTTTGATGAAGCCGTCCAGATCTTTGAAGACTTAAAGAAAACGGGGAAGGAGGAAATGGATGAGTGAGCTAAAGAGAACTCCGCTTTTTGATGAGCACGTACGTCTAAAGGGGAAATTGGTGGATTTTGCAGGATGGGAAATGCCGCTCCAGTTCGATTCTATTATCAATGAACACAACCTTGTGAGAAAGGTGGCCGGTCTTTTCGACGTTTCACACATGGGAGAGATAGAAATCGAGGGTCCAGACGCCATTCACTTTTCGGACTACCTGGTGACGAACTCCGTTTCTTCACTCAAGAACGGAGCTATTGTGTATTCTCCAATGTGCAATGAAAAGGGCGGAATAGTCGACGATGTTCTAGTCTACAGGTTGAGCAATGCTAAAACTATGTTCGTTGTAAATGCCTCAAACAAAGACAAGGATTTCAAGTGGATTACGAGCAATAAGGGTAGTTTCGATGTGAGAATCAAAGACGCATCGGCTGACTTTGCGCAGATTGCATTTCAAGGGCCACGCGCGGAGGAGATCCTGTCGGAGGTATCACAGGTAAGGCTTGAGAAAATCCCATTCTATCACTTTGAATACGGCAGGGTGAATGGCATAAAAGCTCTCGTATCTCGCACGGGATACACGGGTGAGGATGGTTTTGAGCTATACGTTGACCCCGAAGCTGTAGTCGCTTTGTGGAGAAAGATACTTGAATTGGGGTCAAGTATTGGTGTCAAACCAATCGGCCTCGGAGCAAGAGATACCCTTAGATTTGAGGCGGCTTACATGCTTTACGGTAACGAGCTAAACGATTACAACTCTCCTCTTGAAGCAGGTTTGAAGTGGACCGTCAAGATGGAGAAGGATTTCATCGGCAAGGAAGTACTTCAGGAGCAACTGGCAAATGGAACAAAGTATAAATTGAAGGGACTGGAACTATCAGGCAAGAGCATTGCCAGACACGGGTTCGAAGTCTTTGATGGTGAAAAGAAAATCGGCTGGATCACGAGTGGTATCTTCTCACCGACCCTTCAGAAATCGCTCGCACTTGCTTACTTGGAAAAAGAATACTGGAAAATCGGTTCCGAGGTACAAGTTGAGATTCGAGGTAAGAGGTCTCCTGCAACTGTAGTAAAAACACCTTTCTATAGAGGTTCTGTGAAATCAAAAGGTTAAGGAGGAGTGTAAATGAAAAAGTATGCTGCAACACATGAATGGGTATCGGTAGAGGGAAAGACTGCAACTGTAGGAATTTCGGATCACGCTCAAGATCACCTTGGGGACATCGTGTACGTTGACCTTCCTGAAGTCGGTAAGTCATATAAGAAGGGAGACGTCTTCTGCACGATAGAGTCTGTAAAAGCTGCCAGTGATATCTACGCACCAGTGAGCGGCAAGGTTGTTGAAGTGAATGAAGAACTCGATTCATCACCAGAAAAGATCAACGATGATGCCGAAGGTGAAGGCTGGATTGCAAAGATGGAGATAAGTAACGAATCTGAACTTGACAGCCTGATGGATTTGGAGGCATATAAGAAACACTGCGAAGAGGAGGGCTAATATGCCTGAGTTCCCCTATCTACCCCAAACAAAGAAAGACATAGATGAAATGATGGAGGTAGTTGGTGTCAAGAGCATATCAGAGCTGTTCAGCGACATACCCGAAAGGTTCGAGGTCGACATCTCTTTACCTGAGAGTCAGGATGAATTCACTGTACTTAGAGACCTCAGTGAACTCAGCAAAAGAAATCTCACGCTTAACGATATGTCTGTCTTCCGAGGAGCCGGAGTGTATAAGCACTTCGTCCCTAGCGCGGTTCAAGCGATAGCATCAAGAGGGGAATTCCTGACTGCTTACACACCTTACCAGGCAGAAGTTTCTCAGGGCACTCTTCAGATGTTATTCGAGTTCCAGACAATGATATGCGAACTTACGGGGATGGAAGTTGCCAATTCATCGATGTACGATGGTGCAAGTGCCGTTGCGGAAGCTGCTCTTATGGCTGTCAGAGTAAAGGGTGGTAAGAAGGTTTTGGTCTCGGAGGCACTTCATCCCGAATACGTTGAGACGATCAAAACATATTGCTTTGGTAGCGACATCGATGTAGAGACTGTTGCCTTCGATTCCGAATCTGGACAGATAGATGTTACTGACCTTCAGAACAAACTAACAGAAGATATTTCTGGCTTTGTTCTAGGTTATCCAAACTTCTTTGGAATAATTGAAAATCTCTCAGAAATTCGCTCCACGATTGGGGAGCACACTATGATGATAGTGAGTACAAACCCTATCGCTTTGGGCATACTTGAAGCTCCGGGGATGTTGGGAGCCGATATAGTCGTGGGCGACGGTCAACCGTTGGGAAATGCACCTTCTTTTGGTGGACCGGGGCTTGGTTTCTTCGCATCTAAGGAGAGTTACATCAGAAAGATGCCAGGAAGAATCATCGGGGAGACCAAGGACAACGATGGTCGCACAGGCTACGTAATGGTTCTCCAAACGAGAGAACAACATATCAGGAGAAGCAAAGCAACCTCGAACATATGTTCGAATCATGCTTTCAATGCACTAATCGCTTCAATATACATGAGCATGATCGGTTCTGAAGGTTTAAGGGAGATAGCGAAGAGATCCTTCGATAAGGCTCATTATCTTTCCGAAAGAATAAGCAGAACAGATCATGTAAGCCTTGTCTTCACAGGGCCCTTTTTCAACGAGTTTGTGGCTCGCTTTGATTGTGATTTGAAAGAGTTTAACAAAGAGTTATTGAAGGATAAGATATTGGGCCCACTTGAACTTGAGAGGTTCAACGAAAAACTGAAGGATTGTGGTTTGATTTGTACAACTGAAGCAAACCTTAACGAAGAAGTGGAGTTCTTTGCAGGTAGGCTGGAGGCGATAGGATGACAATATTCGAGCTGTCAAAAGAAGGAAGAAAGAGTTTCTTTCTTCCAAAGGAAGAATCTTATGGTTACGAGCCTTCAGAATTACTGCCTGAAGAATCGGTTCGGAAGAATGAGCCGTTGCTTCCACAATTGAGTGAACTTCAAGCAATCAGACACTACACGGGACTCTCGAAGAAGAATCACTCTGTTGACAGCGGCTTTTATCCACTTGGTTCATGCACGATGAAATACAACCCAAGAGTGAACGAGAAGATCGCAAATCTTGACGGGTTCAGTCAGATACATCCATATCAGTCTGAAGATACGGTTCAGGGTGCTTTGGAAGTCATGTACAACTTGCAGAACTCCCTTTGCGAGATAACCGGTATGGACAGCTTTACCCTGCAACCGGCTGCCGGGGCTCATGGTGAGCTGGTTGGAATGCTGCTGATGAAAAAATACTTCGAACTTAAGGGTGAGGATAATAGAAGAAAGGTAATTGTTCCAGACTCTGCTCATGGAACCAATCCCGCATCCGCAGTTATGGCGGGGTTTGAAGTCATAGAGGTCCCTTCAGGAAGAAATGGTAGAGTCGATTTAAAAAGCCTTGAGGAAATCCTGGACGAAAGTATCGCAGGAATAATGCTGACAAATCCCAATACGTTAGGGCTCTTTGAAAACGAGATCTGCGAGATTCAGGAACTGGCACATAGTAAGGGGGCTCTGCTGTATTACGACGGCGCGAATCTCAATGCTATTATGGGCCACGCAAGACCTGGTGACATGGGATTTGACATAGTGCATCTGAACCTCCACAAGACTTTCTCCACACCTCATGGTATGGGTGGCCCCGGAAGCGGCCCGGTTGGTGTTAAGAGTTTTCTGGCAGATCTTCTTCCGGTTCCCGTAGTTCGTTTTAATGGCAGAAGATTCTCACTGGATTATGATTTGCCTAACTCCATAGGTAAGGTGAGGAGTTTCTATGGAAACTTTGGAGTCTTCTTGAAGGCATATGCTTATATTCTCACTTTAGGCGGAGACGGACTAAAGAGAGCAAGTGAGATGGCGGTGCTAAATGCAAATTACCTTCGGGCAAGATTGACGAAGCTGATACCTACTGCTTATGCCGGGATCTGTATGCATGAGTTCGTTTTGAAAGGAAGTAAACTCGTCTCGGATTATGGAGTAAAAACCCTAGACGTCGCTAAGAGGCTCTTAGACTACGGGATTCACCCGCCTACCATTTATTTCCCACTAATAGTCGAAGAAGCACTTATGATCGAGCCAACTGAAACGGAGAGCAAAGAATCATTAGACATCTTCGCTGACACATTCGAGAAGATTTTGAACGAGGCAAAGAAGGATCCTGAGATACTGAGAGCTGCTCCTAAGCTTACTGCCGTGGGCAGACTTGATGAAGCAACGGCTTCAAGAAAGCCAAAGACAAGGTGGAGCAAAGACAGTTGATATTGAAACTTGAAAAATGCTGTGATATCATAGTTTCAGCAGAGCAGGCGTAGCTTCAATCGGTCGAGCGCCGCCTTGGTAAGGCGGAGGTTGTGAGTTCAAATCTCATCGCCTGCTCCATTTTATAACCGGATGATCATCCGGTTATTTCTTTTGTTGGCCATGAAAGTACTAATTTTGAATCTTCTCCCAATCTATGCTAGAATAAAAATGTAACTTTCTTTTCGTAGCATAACCATCCAGTTCCCTTTGCAAGGCTTTGAACGGCATTGTTAGCAAAACGACTGTAACCTCCGGTATGAACATCAAAGTTTAGCTTATTCAGAATGGATTTTGCGAATTGTTTCCTTTATGGGTGGATGTATAGGTAACTGGTTTCATCGGTGCGTTCTGTTCAGGGGTGAAGTCTGTGTTTGATTTCTATTCAAAGCCACGAATTATCCTGGTTGGAAGAAGCCAAAAGGATGCAAGAAGGTTAATTGAAGCTTTCGATGAACGCTTCGACGTGAGATACGTTGAAGAAGTATCTGACGAATACAGTCGCTTTTCTGATGCAATGGTCTTCGATTATGTCGGAGAAGACATAATCATGAATCTTCGTTCAGGTTCCATTCCTTATCTGTGTCTCATTGGTAGCGAGAAGGCTGTTGCGAAGTACTCTCTCGAACCTGGAGAGTATCTTCTCAAGGGGCCCGGTTATCTTCACTATCTTCCCGAGATAGTCTATTCGATGTTGGAAAAGCATCGTCTTCAAAAAATTCTTGATTTCGAACGAGAGAAGTACATGGGTCTGGTGAATAGCATGGGCTGCGGAATGCTAATCCTTAGAAAAAGAGATGGAAATGTGATCTTTTGCAATCAGGTCGCGCAGAGCCTTCTGGGATACTCGGAGGAAGAAATCGAAAAGATGCGATTGCAAGATCTTGTTTATGACGAACCCTTTGCTTTGGAGACTATTCTGGGAATTGAGCATTTCGAAACTGATCGAGAAATCGTTATGCTAACAAAAACCGGTGGAAAGACTTATGTAATTTTCAACACCTCTGAAATGCTTTACGGCGCAGAGAGTGTTGTTCAGCTGACCTTCATGGATATCTCAAAACAGAAGAGAGACAGGGAAGAGCTGATACTCCAATGGCGTTTTCTTGACAATGCCGAAGAAATTGCAATAGCCGTCGATGAGAAAGGAAGGATTGTATATCTGAACAAATTCGCTGCAGAAATCCATGGATATGATCTTGAAGAAATGCTGGGAGATAATCTTGCCTCATATTTGGTGCATGGTGAGGGAGAGGCAGAATCCATGCAGTTCTCGATGATGAAGTCCGGCAAGTGGAAGGGAAGACAACTTCACAGGCGAAGAGACGGAACCGAATTCATAGTTGAAGCGAAGCGAAGCATATTGAGGGTTGACGATAATGTCTATGAACTCGTTATTGGAATAGATATTACAGAAAGCATTGAGCTTCAGAGGCGCAATAATCTTCATTCCCTGCTTCTAAACGGGACTGGTGATCTGGCGATCGCAACCGATATGAAGAATCGACTGATTTACTTGAATGAAGCTGCCGAGAAATACTTTGAAACCAGACTGGAAAATGAAGAAAATAAAGCTCTGGAGGACATTAGTTCAGAACCTCTAAGGAACTTCCTTAAGATTGCCGTTTCAAAGCCATCAGAGCCCCTTAAAAACAAGATCAGATTTCCAGTCAGGCAGAAATCAAATGCCGTCATTGAATTCACGGGGAAGATTGTACGCGATCATGATGAAGAAGTAGGCACTATCTTTATTGGCAGAAAGGTTACTTAGTCTCTTTCATTCCTCCATAACTGAATGCCAAGCGCAAGTGACAATAGTTTCTCGGCGCTAAAGATGGCGACTGTCTCTCGAGGAATCGAGATCTTGAAGCCTTCTTACCTGAGATCTCACATCGAAATCTGTATTCACCTCACAGGGAAATTGCGCATGACAGTTGTGAATTGTAGCAAAGAAGGGGTAAATATAGATGAAGCATCCGAAAGGCAAGTGTTGTGATCCTGAGTTCGAATTAAGATTAATCGAGAATTTCCTGGACACTCCCATCATATTGGTAAATAAGGTTGATTATTAAGATAACTAAGGACTACTTAGAATCCTTCGATGATTTTTGCTGTGTTCAAAACTGGAAGGTTCAGTAGTGATTGGTAATTGGCATTCTCCAATCTTTTCCGAAAGCTCTTTTGGACACTTTTATTCCGGGAGGACACTGTTTGCGTTTGTACTCGCTCCTTCTCAAAAGTTTGAGAGAGTGCTCCACAGTATCCCTTTCAAAACCCTCCAGCACAATCTCTTCCGCCGACTGACCCTCTTCAATGTGAAGCCTGAGGATTTCGTCCAGAATCTCATATGGAGGAAGAGAGTCCTGATCTTTTTGACCTTCTCTCAACTCTGCTGACGGAGCTTTGGAAAACACATTTCGCGGTATCATATCTCTCTTCGCGAGTTCATTTATTCGCTCTGCGATTTTATATACCTGGGTCTTGTACAGATCCTTGAGGACGGCAAATCCACCCGCCATATCCCCGTAAAGAGTAGCATAACCTGTTGCCATCTCACTCTTGTTGCCGGTAATAAGAACCAGCCATCCAAACTTGTTAGAGAGAGCCATCAGTATCATCCCTCGAATTCTTGCCTGCAGATTCTCTTCAGTAATATCTTCAGATGTCCCCGCAAATACTGGTTCTAGAGTGCTCAGTGTCGTACACATGATATCGTCTATCGGTATTTCCAAACCCTCTATTTGGAGATTATTCAAAAGTTCCAGTGCATCTCTCTTTGATTCGTCTGAGGTTATCCTCGAGGGCATCATTACACCCTTAACATTGTCGTTACCGATTGCCCTGACAGCTAGAGCTGCTACTAGCGAGGAATCCATTCCCCCACTTAAGCCAAGTACTACCTTCTTGAAACCGTTCTTTTTCACGTAATCTCTTATTCCGACTTCCAGGGCCGCTATCAGCTCATCGTACTTGCAGAGTTCTTGACAGTAGCTATCAGGGTTTACCGATGGACTCTGTCGACGAGATGGCTTTATTGAGACCTCTTCGAGGCTTACCTGCATAGAATAGTCTTTCCTCTTTCCTTCGAAAAGGTTGTATCTAGTCGAAACATCGGTGTCTATATCGAGCAGAATCATATCTTCTTCAAAAGCCTTTCCTACTAGCAATCTTCCATCCGGCATCGCTACGCAGCTTCTGCCGTCAAAGACTAGATCATCTTGACCACCCACTAGATTACAGTATACTATGGTGCTGGAGTACTCCATCGCCCTTGTAAGCAACAGAGCGGACCTTGTCTTGTTCTTCATCCCGGAAAAGGGAGAAGCTGAAAGATTGAGTATGAGATTTGCGCCTCCAATAGCCTGTTCATTTATCGGGCCGGAAGGAACCCAAAGATCCTCACAGATATTTATCCCGATATTCGCTTCCCCGTATCTTACTAGTAAAGGGTGGCTTCCCGGAGAGAAGTATCTCCTTTCATCGAATACCGAATAGTTTGGCAGGCTCATCTTTCTATAGACGGCTCTAATCTCGCCCGAATGAATCACGGCAGCAGCATTGTAGATTTCATTGGAGAAATCTACAAACCCAAGAACGATCATTGTTTTGCTTCCTTCTGTGTAGTTGGCGATTTCCCTAAGCGCAGCCAAATTCTCTCTGAGAAAGCCTGTGTTGAGTAGTAGATCTTCAGGAGGATATCCTGTCACCGTCAGTTCTGGGAACAAAAGTATTTCCGAATCACTTGCGGTCGCCTTATCAATTGCCTCTATGATCTTATTCTTGTTACCGTTTATATCTCCAACAGTCGTATTTATTTGAGCCAGCGCCGTTCTGACAATCATTTTGAGACCCCCCTTATATACTCGAAATGATTCACAAATTCCCTTGCAAGTTCTCTGGAGTCGATTATAGCAACTACTTCTCGATTTTTCCCCCAGCCGCTCAGAGACGCATTCGCCGAACCAGTAATTACAGTTTCTCCATCAACGACAAATGTCTTGTCGTGAATTGTGACAGCACCGCCTTCATCTACTTCCATTCCAGTAGTCAAATATTCTCGCAAAGGAGAATCCTCGTTCCAGCTGTCTACTATGCCAGTAACCCTAACTCCATTGGAAGCACAAAATTTCAAAGCTGCTAAGATTTCCGGATCGGTAAAGGCAAACATAGCGAAACATATCTCCCTTCTAGCTCCCATAAGCTCCTTTATTACTCTTTCCCTTGCCTCCCCTGAAGGGCACAAGTAGAAATCAATGTTTCCAATGTTGACTTCGTCCAAAAAGGCCCCAGTTTCAATCGCTTCAAAGTATCGTAGAAACAACTCAGCTACCGATGGAGATTCGAAAACCAAAAAGCTATTCGAATCTTCTCTTAGGCTTCCTTCAGTGAAGTTGCCCGTTCCGAAGACAACCACTTGTCTGTCAACGACAAGAAATTTCGAGTGGACTAGAGCCGCTGCAGTATCGCTCCTGATTTCAAATTCCGGTGATTTTGCGAAGGCTCTATCCACAGTCGAATCATCGATCATCACCTTAATTCTTACTCCCCTTCCCTCAAGGTGATTTAGACATTTCATTATCTCGGTTTCATCAAGAGAGTAAGATACCAAGATGACCTCTTCTCTCGCATCCTCAAGAACGTTCAGTATTTTTTGCACCGCTCTCCCATCGTCAGTGAAAAACACTGAGGGGGCTGCAACTAGCGCGGCTTCAACCAAAACCAAGACAAAAACGAGGAGTCTCTTCATCCACATCACCAAAATTAAAAAAGCGGAGAACTCGTGTTCCCCGCCTGGTGGAGACGAAGGGATTCGAACCCTCGGCCTATACAATGCCATTGTATCGCGCTCCCAACTGCGCTACGTCCCCACTCTACAGAAAATTATACTCTACCAGGTATCACTTTTCAAGAGGTAGACAACGATCAAGCGTGGCTTCTGCTCTCTGATCTCTTCAACCACTCGATAACGATAGGGCTGGAGATGTACAGAGAGGAGTATGTTCCAACGACAACACCGACCAACATTCCAAAAGCAAATGGTCTCAAGACCTCTCCCGAGAATATGAAGAGAGTGAGAACAGCAAGGAAAGTGGTCAAAGACGTATTTATCGATCTAACTATTACATCATTGATACTTGTATTTACCACTGTTTCTATCGTCTTTCCCCTCATCTTCTTGGTATTCTCCCTAATTCTGTCGTAAACGACGATCGTGTCATTGAGAGAGTATCCAACCAAAGTAAGGAGTGACGCAACTACCGGTGCATTGAACTCAATTCCGAAGATACTGTAGAATCCCAGTACTATAATCACATCGTGAATAAGCGTTAGTATAGCTCCTACTCCAAAAGAGAACTTGAATCTAATCGTTATGTATAGAAGAAGAAGCGCCATGGACACTGTTACGGCAATCCAAGCATATCCCCTTATCTCCTGGGCAGCATATCCCGAAATTGTACTCACAGAAAGTATATTGTCATTTGTAACATCTTTCACTTCTAGTCCGGCCAGCATCTTTGCTGTTATGGATTCTTCACTCTCTGAAGTATTGACGATAATCGAGAATCTACTCCTCTGTTCGGAAGAACCTTCTTCGGTAAGCGGTCTTTGTTTTATGATTCTTGCAGCCGCAAAATCGGGGTCCTCTGCGCTCAGGAGCTCTCTCATCTCAGCCACAGTCATATCGACATCCTGGACGGAAACGCTTATTTCGATTCCGCCGGTGAAGTCAACTCCAAAATTGAATCCTTTTGTGAAAATGAAGATAACAGAGACGACAATCAGCACAAGGGAAAGAGCAATGAAATACTTCCTTTTTCCGACGAAGTCTGCTTTGAAGGTCATCTTGCATCTCTCCCTTCCGTTTCAACTTCAACGTAGCGATGGGGTTTGAGACTTCCCGCCATTCCCGTAAGTACGGTTCTTGACACCACTATATTTGTGAACATTGCGCCTACAACGCCTATTATAAGTGTGACTGCGAATCCCTTAACCGTACCCGTTCCAAAATAGAAGAGAACGAGACCGGCGAGTATTGTAGTGAGGTTGGCGTCGAAAATCGTCCACACAACCTTAGAAAAGGCCGAATCTATTGAGTTCTCCGGCGTCTTTCCCAACCTCAATTCTTCTTTTATTCTCTCGAAGATCAGAACATTTCCATCGACTGTCATTCCTATTGTCAGAACTATACCAGCTATACCAGGCAGTGTGAGAATTGAACCGGTAAGAGATATCATTCCAAAGAGAAGCACCGCATTATACAGCAAGGCGATGTCTGCCACAATACCCATCTTCTTGTAGAAGACAACCATGTAGATCATTATTATAACGATACCTGCTACTCCGGCCCAAAGGCTTGAATTTATGATATCTCTGCCGAGCGTGGGCGACAAAACTCTCTTGTTGAACGATGCGAGATCGACGGGAAGATTTCCACTTCCGACAAGAATGGAAACTTCCTTCGCTTCTTCGATTGAATTCAAACCCTCAATTACGGCATTTCCATCGGAAATCTGAGACTGAACTAGAGGTGCGATGATTACCCTATCGTCCAGGACAATTGCGAGCCTCTTCTTCATATCGGTATCGGCATATGTGGACTTCACTGAAGTAATGTCCCTAAAAGTCTTCGCACCTTCGGAACTGAACTTCAGAGAAACCATGAATCTTCCTTGCCCGGGTCTGGGCTGATTGTTCACCAAAGGCTTAGCATCTGTAACCACGCTTCCGTCAAGCTCTGCATAGCTAGACCCTATGCTGACTTTGGGACTGATGAAATACCATGTGTTGTTCTGTACTCCTCCGACGTATTCTCCGTAGTGAAGTTCCTTGACCCAGTAAGGTTCGGCTCCTTGAAGCTTTCTCCTGCTTATCTCCAGCGACATTCCTGCTGGGATAGAAGGCGTAGAAACCGAAGTTTCAATCGCGAGAACATCAGCAAAATAGAGCCTCCCGGTCTTTCCCACTAGACTCTCGGCTCTAGATACATCTGTTATTCCAGGAATTTGAACTCTCACTCTCACAGGTGGAATATCTTCCCCAAACGAAATTCCCGTGGTAACCTTTTCTACTGTTGCTTCAGTGAATCCGGCAGCATCCAGTCTTGCCCTCAAAACTTCAATGACTCTGTCTGCAAGTGCATTCATCTCTTGATCAGAGACATCGGTAAGCATCTGGTACTCAAGAAGAGCTCCACCCTTTATATCAAGCCCTAACTTGATGTTCGCAGCCAATTTATCTATGAAGCTGCTTCCGGCTGGTGCACTACCGTGAGGTATAAGTAGTGGCAATAATGCCGCAACAAACACCACAACGGTAACGATCAAGCGTTTTTGGTTTGCTCTCATACGGACTTTGCCCGAAAGACTCGGACAGACACCCCCTTCCAATATCTACAAATGTACCTGAAACTATTACTGTTTGACATTCACATCGGGTTCTACTTCTTCTTTGTCATTCTCGCCTTTATTAACTACGACGGCGATTGCCTTTCTTGTAACATCAAGTTCTGTTCCGGTGCCGGTCCTGATCCTTAGGCTGTCAGGTTTTATCATTGTAATCTTTCCGATGATTCCGCCGGCCGTAACTATTCTATCGCCAACCTTGAGCTTCTCCATCATCTGCTTGAACTGCTTATCCCTCTTTCTTTGAGGCATAATTATGAGGAAATAGAAGAAAGCAACCATAAGAACTAGCCATATGATTATTCCTGAGAAGCCCCCGCTGGTTGCTGCCCCCGGATCTGTCGAAGGAGCTGCCACATCTCCTGCCGGGGCATATGCAATGAAACTAAGGACTGAAAACATTTACATACCTCCTGTCATGGTTAGAGCACCTGTATGATTTTACCAGAATAGACTACCCAATTCAACTAACAAACCTTTTTTGCAGTTCTGACGCTACTAATACGAAAAGCCTTACATGATATAATTCCGTTGACATACGAGAGAAAGGGAGGAAGATCATGAATAGCCTGCTGAAAGATGCTGAAAACCGAATGAAGAAGAGCGTAGAAAAAATCGTGGAAGAGTACGCCCAAATGCGTACGGGCAGACCTTCCCCTGCCCTTCTTGAGTCTGTAAAGGTCGACTATTACGGAGTGCCTACACCGATTAACCAGATAGCCACAATCACAACTACCGAAGACCGTTCTTTAGTCATTAAGCCCTGGGATAGAAGCGTCCTCAGCCAAGTTGAAAAAGCAATCTTTGCCTCTAAACTTGACTTGACTCCCATAAACGACGGGGTCAATATCAAGTTGAACTTTCCTGTACCGACGACGGAACAGAGAGAAAAGTGGGTGAAGATCGCAAGAGATAATGCGGAGAAGGGAAAGATAGCTATTAGAAATATCCGAAGAGACGTTATAAAGGAAGCTAGAGAACTTGAAAAGGCATCAGAGATGACTGAGGACGATCTTAAGAAATTCGAGGAGGAAATTCAGGAGCTTACAAATCGATATATTGAAGAGATGGACAAGGCCTTTGAAAAGAAGAGTAAGGAGATCATGGACTTTTAATGGCCTTTCCCGTTCATGTAGCCTTTATAATGGATGGAAATGGCCGATGGGCCAAGAAAAGGGGACTTGAGAGAATTGAAGGACACAGAAAGGGTGCTGAAGTAGCGGACGCCGCCTCTCACTGGTGTGCAGATCTTGGAATAAGATACGTAACACTTTACGCGTTTTCCACGGAGAACTGGAGGCGTCCAAAGGAAGAAGTCGAATTTCTATTTGAACTGATGCTCCTTTACATAAGCAGCAAAGTCGGCAGTATGCTGGAAGAGGGCGTTAGAATGCGATTCATGGGGAGGCTGAACGAGCTTCCTCCTGAACTCGGGGACTTCGTCTTTCAGATCGAGAACAAGACTTCGATGGGTAAGAAACTTGATGTTATCGTAGCCCTTAATTATGGTGGAAGGGCAGAGATTGTTGACGCGGTAAACGAGATTCTTAAGATCGGAAAGGAACAAATATCGGAAGAAGACATAGCCATGAATCTTTATCTTCCAGATGTTCCCGAACCCGATCTGATCATTCGAACCTCTGGAGAAGAAAGACTCAGCAACTTTTTGACGTGGCAATCGGTATACAGTGAGCTGTTTTTCACTGGAACTCTGTGGCCTGATTTCACGAAAGAGGAATTCCATAGAGCAGTGGACGATTACTCAAAAAGGAAAAGAAGGTTTGGTGCATTGGACTGATGAAGAAAATCTCGGAGACAGGTATCAGGATAGTGACCGCTGCCGTTGTGGCTCCTTTTGTCATTCTATGTTTCGTTAACTATTATTCATTCATTGGATTGGTCTCTGCCGTGGTGCTTTTTTCAAACTATGAATACCTAAAGTTCAGTTTAAAAGAGCGGAACCATCAGTCAGTCAGAATTGCTCTGTCCGGGGTAATACCTGCGATAATCGTTGCTTACGGAATACTTCTCGATAGATTTGCCAGAGTTGAATCTGCAGCTCCTAGACCGGAGTTGATTTTTGCAGTGGGTGTGATTTCTATTACTTCGATAGTCATAACTACAGTCGCCGATGTAAGGAGTGCCAAAGAGATAATAGCTAATTCCGTATTCTCCCTTATATACATTGGCTTCGATCTTGCATTCTTTTATCACATCTATCTCGGGTTCGGTTCATCTATGGCGTTGATGTCATTAACATCTGTGTGGCTATTCGACACCGGGGCTTACTTTTTAGGAAAGAAATTTGGTCACATCAGGATCTCTCCGAGTTACAGCCCCAAAAAGAGTCTCGAGGGAGTAATTGGTGGATACGTGACTTCTCTTCTTTTTATGCTTCTGTTCGTCTCTTTGAGCAAACTAACAGGACTTTACAACGGTCCCGACCTGGGAATACTTCAGTTCATGGTATTGGCAGTTGTGGTAGCCGTATTTGGTACAATTGGTGACATTGCCGAATCATCTTTCAAAAGATATCACGGTGTTAAGGATTCTGGCAGTTTGCTGCCTGGACATGGTGGTATGCTTGATCGTATAGACGGTGTTCTTTTCGTAACACCCATGTTTTATATTTTCCTTACTCTTTTGACTTGAGGAGGCAAGATAGTGAAATACATGACTGGCGCTGAGATAAGAGAGAGTTATCTCAAGTTTTTTGAATCTAAAGATCACAAAAGGTTGCAGAGTGCTTCATTGATACCGAACGATCCCCAGCTGATGTTCACAGTCGCCGGGATGGTTCCTTTTAAACCGATCTTCTGGGGCAAGATAGAACCCACTTACAGAAGAGTAACAACCTGTCAGAAATGCGTAAGGACTAACGACATCGAAAACGTAGGAAGAACCCCTAGACATCAAACGTTTTTCGAGATGCTGGGTAACTTCTCGTTCGGCGATTATTTTAAGAGAGAGACCATAAAATGGGCTTGGGAATTTGTTACCGAGTATCTGAATCTCCCGGAAAACCGTTTGTGGGTTTCCGTCTATCTTGACGATGACGAAGCGTTTTCAATATGGAGAGATGAAGTCGGCATCCCAGAAAAGAAGATCATTAGGCTTGGAAAGAAGGACAACTGGTGGGGTCCGGCCGGGCCCTCCGGTCCATGTGGACCCGATTCAGAGATCTTCATAGACAGAGGTCATGGAGACAACTGCCCGGATCCCGAGAACTGCAGCCCCGCTTGCGATTGCGGTAGATTTCTTGAATTCTGGAATCTTGTATTTACAGAATTCAACCAGGACGAGGAAGGAAATCTCACTTACCTCGAAAGAAAGAACATCGATACGGGATTTGGCCTTGAAAGAGCCGCCTCGATACTTCAAGATGTCGATTCGAATTTCGACACCGACTTGTTCATACCGATAATCAAAAAGATTGAAGAGATCCTTGGAATTAAGTATAAGGAAAAACCGGGCTCCGATATCTCGATAAAAGTCATTGCCGATCATGCGAGATCGGTTGCATTTATGGTTTCAGATGGTATTCTTCCCTCTAACGAAGGTCGTGGATACGTACTCAGAAGAATTTTGAGAAGGGCTGTACGCCACAGTTCACTGCTCGGATACAGTTCCCCGTTTCTTTACCGAATAGTGGAGACAGTTGCGGATCATATGGGAAATGTATATCCCGAACTGAGGCAGAGGCTTTCATTCACTCAAGAAATCACTCTTAAAGAGGAGGAGAGATTCCTCTCAACACTTGTAAATGGTGAAAAGAGATTGAAGTCAGTACTTGTCGACAAGAAAGAACTTTCAGGTCCCGAATTATTCATGCTACACGATACTTATGGATTCCCCCTGGAACTTGTTGAGGAGATCGTTGCGGGTACCGGTGTAACTCTTGACAAAGAAGGCTATGAAAGGGAAATGGCGTTACAGAGAGAGAGGGCCAGGGAGGCAATGGGAGACAGAGAATATCTTAGCAACGTCGAAGCATATTCAACTATATTTCCTGTGACCGGCAATTCGAAATTCACAGGTTACTCGAGATTCGAAGACAAATCCAAGATCGTCGCCATTCTAAAAGAAGGTGACGCCGTAGAAACCCTTAGCAAAGGCGAAACCGGAGATTTAATCTTTGAAAAAACACCGTTCTATCCCGAAAGAGGAGGACAGGTTACCGATACGGGTTTGATCCGTACAGACAATGCTTCTGCAAAGGTCGAGAGAGTGTTCATACCTTACCAGGAGATGATAGTCCACAGGGCTTTTGTTGAAGAAGGTGCTTTACATGTTGGGGACAAAGCTTGGCTTTCGGTGGATGAGGACCGAAGAAAGGCGATAACGAGAAATCACACCGCTACTCATTTGCTGCACGCAGCGTTAAGAAAGGTGCTTGGGGAACACGTCCACCAATCTGGTTCTCTGGTTCAGCCAGATAGATTACGTTTCGATTTTTCGCATTTTCAGCCGTTATCGACAGATGAACTCAACGAAGTTGAAGAAATCGTAAATGAAGAGATCCTCAAGGCTAAAGTAGTAGATAAGGCAGAAAAAAGCTTTGACGAGATTAAAGGGCAGGATGTGATGGCGCTTTTTGAAGAGAAGTACGGCGACAAGGTGCGGGTAATATCAGTCGAAGGATTCAGCAGAGAACTTTGCGGAGGCACTCATGTTGACAACACCGGAGAAATCGGTCTCTTCAAAATCCTTTCCGATACCTCTGTTGCTGCAGGGACAAGGCGAATAGAAGCGATAACAGGAAAAACGTCTCTTAATTATTTCAGAAATCTGTTCAACAGGCAGAAAACAATAAGAGAAGTGCTTGAGGTTCCCGAAGATTTAATTATCCAGAGGCTTCAAGGGGTTTTGAACGAGCTGAAGTCAGGTGGACAAGAGATAAAAAGATTGAAAGAAAAGCTGCTCTCTGGAGACTCCCTGATGAAAGATAAGAAGATGATCGTTAATGGGACGAAACTGCTCATAAGAAGGGTCGAAAACGCTCCTTCTAGCGCCCTGAGAAATGGGGCCGATGTTCTTCTTAGCAAAGAAGGCGGCGGAATAGTGATAATATTCAACGAGCTGGAAGACTCAGTCTCGTTCGTTGTGAAGGTCGAGAAGAAACTTACTGACAAATTCAACGCAGGTGAGATCGCCAGGAAAATCGCAAGAGACCTTGGAGGGGGCGGTGGAGGTAGACCAGACTTTGCCCAGGCAGGTGGAAAGGATCTATCAAAGTTGCAAACATTAATCGAGAGGATTGATGAATACCTATAACAACGGTAACGACAAAAGGGATAATCTCTTTTCTTTCTCGGTAAGTCCTGACCAGTTGTCGCTTGACAGCCTTGCTTTCTTAGGAGATGCAGTTTATTCGCTCTATTTTCGATTGAATACCTTGCCGCAGGCCCGGAGGAGAGCAGGTCATCAGCACAACATAGTAAAAGATTACGTAAGTGCCTCAGGTCAAAGGAAAGCTCTTGAAGAAGTTGCTGACCTTCTTGATGAAGAAGAGAAAGAAATCGTCAGAAGGGGTTACAATTCAAGAGGTTCAAAAAAACATGGAGATGATGAGGACTATAAAATGGCCACCGCTTTTGAAGCTCTCATCGGATATTTATTTCTTGAAGGAAAGACTGAGAGAATCAGAGAGCTGTTCGAAAGGGTGATTTAATGTATTTACATGGAAGAAATGTATTGAGAGAGCTTCTCACAGTCGACTCTTCAGCTCTGAACGTAAAGCGCATAGTTTTCACTAATCAGAAAAATGTCGACTCGCAACTTCTTGAACTGGCTGAGGAATCAAAGGCAAGGGGATTCAGAATTGAAGAGATGGCACCAGAAAAGCTTGCCAATCTCTGTAGAGAGAAGAAGCATCAAGGCGTCGTGATTGATCTTAAACAGTTTCCTTACTCTGACTCCGAAGAGCTCCTCCGAGCAATTGAAGAGCAAAGGACAGCTACGATTGTACTTCTTGACCAGATTCAGGATCCGCATAATCTTGGTGCAATAATTAGGACTTCAGTGGCAGTTGGGGCGGATGCTATCGCAATTACCTCGAGTAACTCCGCGGAAATAACCCCGTCGGTTGTGAAAGTCTCTGCCGGTCTTGCTTTTAAAATTCCGATAATAAAGATAATAAATATGGCACAGTTCGAAGAGATTCTGAAGGAGAAAGGGTTCTGGATTTATGCTTCAGATATGGAAGGAATCCCTTATTATGAAAACGAATACTCTGAAAAGTCTGCTATTGTGTTCGGGAATGAAGGGAAGGGTGTAAGGCGACTGGTAAAGGAAAGAAGTGACCGTCTCATTTCGATACCTATGGAAGATACAGTGGACTCCCTTAATGTAGCCGCCTCGGCCGCAATTATTCTCTTTGACAGGCGTCGCCAGCTTGCCCTGGGAGGAGAGTGAGCTTTTTATGAGAATACACGAGCTCCCGACAGATGTTGTGAGAAAGATCGCGGCGGGAGAAGTGGTAACGGGTTGTTTTTCTGTTGTAAAGGAGCTTGTAGAAAACAGTATAGATGCAGGAGCATCATTAGTTGAAATCGAAATAAGATCCGGTGGTAAGGAATACATAATGGTTAGAGACAACGGTAGTGGGATGACTAACCAGGAAGCGAAACTTGCAATAAAACCCCATACTACGAGTAAGATCTCCTCGATAGAGGATCTTGACTCGCTCATTACGTTTGGCTTTAGAGGCGAAGCTCTCTCGACAATTGCTTCAGTTTCACGCATGCGTCTTTCGACCGCAGCAGATTCAGAAGAACTTGGGACGATCCTGGAAATCGCAGGAGGAAGTGTCACTGGGCAGAAACCCCTAAGCGGCTCAAATGGCACTTTCGTGGAGGTCTTTGATCTGCTTTACAACACACCCGCCAGAAGGAAGTTCTTGAAGTCCGCCTCAATTGAAGGTCGTATGGTAACTGAGATGATCCAGAGATTTATTTTAGCTTTCGAAAATGTCGATTTTGTGTATTCCCGTGATTCTCAAACGGTATTCGACACAAGAGGAGCCGGATCTCTTCAGGATAGGATCGCTCTCATCTATCCGGGGATCTCTACGAGGGATCTAATTCCCGTATCAGGTGATTCAGGCGAAATCAAGGTCAATGGTTACGTTACACTCCCTAGCCGCACGAGAAAAAACAGAATGGGTGAAAACTTCTCTGTCTTCCGAAGATATGTGAGACAATTCGAACTGAATTATGCACTGGAAAGAGGTTATGGCGAAACCCTTCAAAAAGGTAATTTTCCTTTTGCAGTTCTTTTTATTGATATTGACCCTCAGGAAGTCGATGTTAACATCCATCCACAGAAACTCGAAGTTAAGTTTGCTTCTACTGCAGCCGTTCTGGATGAGGTGAAGAGAGCAGTGCGGTCGGCCATCAAAGGTGCCGGTCATTTCACAATCAATATAGTCCATAGCGAAGAGAACATAACCGGAAGTTCGGAGGAACGGAAAGATGTCTCAGAGATTTATCAGGATCACGAAGTAAGTAATCACGGCTTCAAACACCCATGGAGGAACCAAAAAGTCTTCGATAACAATGCTAGCGACACCTACACGCAGTCCAGAATTGATCGTCACCATTTCAGATCATTTGCTCTTGGTGGAGAGCGTGAAGGTTCACCGGAAAAGGAAAAAAGTGGGGAAGGAAAAGTCAGTTTTATTGGCGTATTCGGAGAAAGGTATTTGATTGCGGAATCCGAGGACGGTCTCTTGTTGATCGATCAGCATGCCGCTCATGAGCGGATCATTTTCGAGACCCTCAAAGAAAGCAAGAGAATCGCCCCGCAAAATCTTCTAATGCCTCTTGAACTGAATCTCGAGAGGTCAAGAATGGATCTGGTTATCGCAAGAGAGGAAACGCTGAAGAAACTTGGGTTCACTTTCGATTTCGTCAATGATAAAATCATAATGGTCTCTATCCCTCAGGTCATGGGAGTAGAAGGCGTAGTCGATGTGCTAGAGGAGATTCTCGACGAAATGAGGCTTGAAGGTCTTGAGGATCCGAAAACGGTTTTCGATAATCTCCTGGCATCGATTGCATGCAAGGCTGCAATAAGGACCGGAAACAGACTTGACATAGGACAAGCGGAGGAGCTCTTCGAAGAGCTGAGAAGAAAGAATCTTCTTGTTTGTCCCCATGGAAGACCAATCTCCATGGTAATAAGACTGGAGGATCTGGACAGGTATTTCTCCAGGTAACTCTGAAAAACATAGCTTCATATCAAGGGAAACCGGTGTGAATCCGGTACGGTCCCGCCACTGTGAGCGGTACGAACTCTGCGAGTGCCACTGGGTAACCGGGAAGGCGCAGACATTAGGTTGATCCGCAAGTCAGGAGACCTGAGTGAAGCTCAGATATCACCATCCTTCCGAGGTAGAGGGGTGGTGAAATTCCTTGCAAAAGAGGTGAGTGTTTTGAAAAGAGCTTTAACAGTTGGTTTGGTTGTACTGTTTGCTGCTTTGTCAGCTGCGATCGACATTGTGGATGATCTTGGAAGACTCGTAACGATCAATGAACCTCCCGAAAGAGTGGTTGTCGCTTCTCCCGCGATAACGAAGTATCTTGAGGTTCTTGACCTTTCATCCAGAATCGTAGGAGTAACCGACTGGGATCCATTTGCGCTTTCGAACGAAGTAGAAAAGATCGGCAATCTGGTTCCCTTAAACCTGGAGAAGATAGTCTCACTCAGTCCTGATCTTGTGATGATTTCGGGAGGGTTTCAGGAGGCAGAAGTTGAGAAACTGGAGAATATCGGGGTCAATACATACGTGATGAATCCAAACTCCTTCGAGGACATCTACAGAAATCTCGTGGTTGTTGGGAATATTTTTGGCGTTCCCGAGAGAGGCAAGACCTCCGCCGATGACTTCAGAGAAGAGGTTCTCGCAATCGCAAAAGACTCTCATAAGCTATCTCAAGATGAGAAACCCAGAGTAATTTACATAATGATAGCCGGGGAGGTTAGCGATATATGGACATGCGGGACAGGTTCCTTTGTGAATCAAGCAATCGCATTCGCAGGCG
The DNA here is from genome assembly GCF_003664935.1 of Mesotoga sp. H07pep.5.4. Lineage (NCBI taxonomy): Bacteria > Thermotogati > Thermotogota > Thermotogae > Kosmotogales > Kosmotogaceae > Mesotoga > Mesotoga sp. H07pep.5.4. The sequence goes on along the minus strand of NZ_JFHM01000018.1, from coordinate 24,471 downwards.
GTGCGAACGTCGCCGCTCCATACAGTGGAAACAACGGGTGGTTTCCAGTAAGCCCAGAGTTTGTGCTGAATTCTCAGCCCGAGATAATACTGGTTCCATACTATTACGAAGGTGGGCAGGAAGAAGCTGTCAATATGATTGTCTCATACAAGCCCTTTGAAGAACTGCCAGCTGTGAAGAACGATAGAGTTTATCCCCTTTATGACGGACTTACAGCTTATGCAAACCCCAATTTTGTCAACTTAGTTAAAACGCTAAAGGAGTTCTTCTTTTGAAACGAACTGTATTATTCGTACTGCTTTCCACAGCATCCATTCTAGGGATGCTGTGGTTTTCGAGTTTCGGCACGATAAGCTATTCCCTCGGCGAAATCTTCGAGATACTCATCGGTAATTCTTCGGGAACTGCCTCCAGTATCTATCTGAATCTAAGGCTTCCAAGGTTATTGGTGGCATTCCTAATCGGTTCGGGACTGGCAGTGGGTGGAAACGGTCTTCAGTTAACCCTTAAAAATCCTTTGGCAGATCCTTACATTATCGGTATATCTGCAGGGGCTTCTTTTGGAGCTGTTCTTTCTCTATTCTTGCGGGAAGTGAGCAGATTAGACCTCAATATGAACACGCTTGCTTTTGCATTCGCCCTGTTTTCATCTTTCCTGACTTACACGATCTCCAGAAGGGGAGGAAGGATTCCGATTACAACACTCGTCCTATCCGGGGTAATAGTCTCTTTTCTCTTTAATGCAGCAGTAACATTTCTCGTCGTTTTTGCGTGGCGAAACGTAATAACTCTACATTTCTGGTCCCTGGGTTCGCTGTCTGGAGCTACATGGAATGACGTCTTCAAATTAACTCCTGTCATTTTTGCCCAGTATGGAATATTTGCGGTAATCCACAGGAAAATGGTAATTATGGCGGCTGGTGAAGAACACGCAATTACCGTCGGTGTCCGTCCTGAATTACTCAAGTTTCTCGTCTTTTTCACGGTTTCTATAGTATCCGCCGTCGCCGTTTCAACTGCAGGGTTGATAGGTTTCGTAGGTCTAGTCATTCCGCATATGATAAGACTTGCTTTTGGGGCGGACAGCAAATTGAACCTTCCTGCAACTGCGCTGCTTGGAGGGCTGTTCTTGGTGATTTGCGATGCTTTTGCAAGAACACTGTTTCAACCAACAGAGCTTCCTATAGGTGCAGTTACAGCGCTTGTGGGAGCGCCCGTATTCATCTTCTTGTTGAGAAGCAAGGAAGTGGCTAAAGATGGTTGAACCTATACAAATAGAGGGACTCCATTTCAGCTACGGCAAAGAGGAGGTCTTGAGAGGAATCGATCTCCACCTAAAGAATGGTGAAGTACTTGGAGTTCTGGGACCTAATGGAAGCGGTAAATCAACCCTCATGAGCGTAATCTGCGGAATTCGAAAGAACTGGAGCGGCAAAATTAGTGTGATGGGCGATAACCTTCGGGGCCTCTCGACAAAAAAACTGGCAAGAATAGTATCTTACATTCCACAGAGCTTTGAACCATCATTTGATCTGAAAGTTGAGACTATTGTTTCCTTTGGAAGAAATCCACATTTGAACGGACTGGGAAACATGACAAATGAAGATTACAGGATCATTGAGGAATCGATGAGGCTTACGGAAGTATATGAATTCAAGGATCGTCCCTTCAGTACGCTCAGCGGAGGTGAGAAACAGCGTGTAATAATTGCAAAGGCTCTTGCCCAGGAAGGGAAGATACTTCTTATGGACGAGTTCACAACTCACCTAGACCCTGGCCACGCAAGAAGAGTCGGAAAAATCGCGACCGATCTCGTCCGCGCAAAAGGACTAAGTGCAATAGCGATCTTTCACGATATAAATCAGGCGGTAGAAATTTCAGACAGGCTTCTATTCATCAATAATGGAAGAGTAATTGCTTCAGGCAAGGTATGGGATATCGTTACTCCGGAAATTATTAGTTTGGTTTACGGCCTCAAATCAAGAATCATGGAAAACCCGATCAGCGGGCTGCCACTGGTAGTATTCTACGATTGAGACATGGGATTGCTGACATCGGCTACCTTGGCTCCAGTTATCCTTACAAGCTCTTCGAAGCTCGTCTCAACTGCAGAACCCGAAGTCCCCGCGGCAGGGAACACGACATCATATTCCCGTAGATTAAGATCAACGATAATATTGATATCCTGAAGTCCGAAGGGGCAAACACTTCCGGGAGAAAAGCCTGTTAACTGAAGTGTTGTGGTCTCATCTGCGAGTCTCGGTTTTTCACCGGCGATTTTCTTGAGCTTCGAAAGCGACACCTTCCGATCACCCGGGCAGACCACAAGATAAGCTCTTCCACTTTTGCAAATGAAGAGGATCGACTTTGCTATCTGACCGACTTTCACCTTCAACATCTGCGCAGCCGTGATGGCAGTGGGTGTCGTCCCTTCAGGAAACTCGTAAAACTCTAGGTCGTTGGCCTTCAGTATGGCCATTACCTTCTCTGGAATCATCGTACACCTCCGGGAAAGCAATTGAATTATGATACCACGAGTTTGAGAGTCAAATCGAGCATCCGATATGCAGATAATGAAGTCAAAATCTAACTCAAAGGGACGTGTTCTTAATCTCCTTCATGTCGACTTCGAGTAGATTTTATTTTGATGCATCAACTCTCTCTTAAGTAGATTTAATTATGATGCATTACGGCATCTATTACAAAAGTAGAAATGGAAAATCTTTGAGGAAAAAGCTTTCCCCTGAATAAAGGAAACATTCAAAGTTTTCTGCTGCCTTCCGATATTGGACCAATCGCAAGCCGTTTTCGTAATTTTGGACATCAAAGACGGGCATATGGATGCATAATCGATCACATTCTCATGAACAGTCGCCAAGCGATAGCTTTCTTAAATTTATTTTCACTCTCTTCATTAAAGACCGGGTCACTCTCTCGATCAGAATGCAATCAGATTAACAACGTGCGTGTTTCTACAGAGTTTTTTGACAGCCAGCCACAACCTAGAATTTCACGAACCGTCAATCTTCTTCACTGCGACAATCCAGCCTCTTCGCAGAACCAATGCCGTCATACAGAAATCCGCGCGCCAAAAAAATCAGAACCTGCTGAACCTTTCCAACCGCCTCGAGCGGAAAAGCTTGGTCTCCCGATCGCCTTCATCGCTTTGTTGGCAGTACTTCACCAATATAATGAAATGTATTTATAGAGATTCCGTATTGCCTTTAATTTACAATACGGTATTGTGGTAAACTATTGGTGTACATACTCATGTGCCCTATCCAAATTCAATCATTGGAGGTGGTATTATGAGACTTACGGTAGTTCTACTTCTGCTCTGCCTTCTATCAGTCTCTTTCGCAAACGGTCTGGAGCAAACAAAACAGACGCGTGTCGAACTTCCGGGTTGTTATATCATAAGATGCTACGGAAGCTGTTTCCGGGGCGATCAGGGATACGACTGCGTACTAACGGGCAGAGCGGCGAACTTCGATGGCAACGGAAATCCACTGGCCGTAACATTGCATCTCTATCTAGATTGTTACGTCGTTTATTTCATCGTTCAGTCCTGCAGTTCCAGCGGTGAGTTTTCCGGCATCGGAGAGGTTGAAGGTTCGGTGGGTTGTTTCATAAACACCGGGCCTTACGAAGGCTCTTGCTTCACTTATGAGTCATCATGTGCCTGTTCGGACTCATAAAGTTTCTCCGAAATGTCACAGATAACTGGAGGTGATTTTATGAAAAGGACAATGCTTTTTCTAATACTTTCTCTGTGTTTCGTCACTACCTTTGCCGCCGGCCTTACAGGCTACTTGACTCAACAGATTCCATGGATGGCCGGAAACGAAATGACGCTCGTCCCGCTCAGCGAATCAAAACCTGACACTCTGGAAGCTCCATCTATAAAAGGATTGAAGTACGGCCTTCTCGAGCTCGGCGCCAAGCCGATAGTATTCGCGCTCATACCCGGAGAGATCCCCCTCCTGTGGATCGACGCAAACAACAACAGCAATGTGCTTGACGACCCAACGATCGCACCGGACTTCAAGGAGACCCACCAAGACACTACGACCTACGAGTGGATTACCAGAGTCAAAACCTTTTATGAACTCGAGGGTTATTGGGAATCAAGATCTGTCAAACTGTTAGCCAGAAAGACGGGGTTGACTGGCGAGTTGGAGTTCCGATACTGTTTGTATGAGCACATGGAGGGGTTAGTCTGGGCCGAAGACGGCCCGAGAAAGCTCAAACTCTTCACGCTCGACCCCAAAGGTTTTTACTCTACCGACCAGGTTTACTTCGGAGTCGATACGGACGGCGACGGCGAAATTGCTCTAATCCACGACTCTTACGAGATCTTCCTGCATGGGGAAGTCTTCTCTTTGAACGGCAAGGCATACAGACTTGGCGAAGTTTCCAAAGACGGGAAAAAGGTTTCCTTCGAGGAGACCGGGTACGCTCCGACGGAGAAACCGAGATTTCTCAAGGGAGATGCTCTTCCGATTCCCGGAGTTCTCCAGACGGATCCAATTGTTAATGCGGCCTTTTTTGAGGGATCCCCCAGCCTGATCGTCCTCAGCAAAGTCACGCCTGCGACAGTCGTCGAACCGGTATACTCCGATTGCGACTGCATTTCTCTGAGCGCTTTCGAAAGGTTCAGATTGGACGGAATCATCGATCTCGCCCAAAGGTACACAGATCTGAAGGTTCTATGGGTACTCACAGGAAAGGAGCAAGTCGAGCCGGAAGCGGCGCTGCTGGAAAATATCTATTTGAGAGACGAAAAAGCCCTGGTCGATTTCTACGGCTTCCCAGGCGAGGAGAGGGTTTTCATCGTCGACTCGAAGGGCGTTATCGCCGAACTAGACAGCTACTGGGTCGACGAGGCGAGCCTCGACACTGACCGGCCGCAGAACGGAAAGTTGATGCTCAATTACTCCGACATAAGAAAGACTGTAGAAGCTCTGTACAAAACCGATTGAAGATTAACCCCGTTAGCAAATCGAGTCTTCCGATAAGGCAGAGAACCGCTCTTCAAATGAATGAGAGCGGTTCTTTCCATTTAGAACTTCCGACAAAAAACGCTCAACCCGCCGAATCAATTACTTCCCATATCGTTCACTATAACGGCTTTCGCCAGTTCGTGCGCGAGAGCGGTGAAATCCTTTCCCTCGATGTTGCTCAGCACCACCACAAAGATGTCGTCATCGACATACCTATTTATTCTAGTCGAGGTACCCTTCGTGTCTCCGTCGTGATAAACAACTCTTCTGTACTCGCCATCTATAAGCTCGTTACCGATGAAGACTCCATAGCCTGCCTCAAAGAGTTCGTTTGATGGACTCTGCATTAGTCTTAAAAAGCTTTCTGAAAGCACTTCGCCGGCGGAAAGCGCTCGGTCCCACAGATACAGATCATACACAGTGGAGTATAACCCCCCGGCTCCTCCGGGAAGCCTTCTATCGACCCAGTCAGCAGGTCTTACGCTAGAGAGATCTATAACATAGGAATCACAGTAGTAAGGAAGACCCCATCCGCTATCGTATTCATTGTAGTCGTAACCGGTGTTGTTCATTCCCAGTGGTTCGAAGAAGCTCGTTCTCAGATATTCATCATAGCGCTTCCCGCTTGCCCTTTCTACTATGACACTGAGAAGGAAATAGGCGCTGTTGCTGTAGAGAAAGCTGCTTCCAGGTTCAAACCTCAAAGGCAGAGAGGAGATGTAGGCGATTTCGGCCTCTTGAAGAGTTCTTCCCACTTCAAATTTTCTGATTTCCTCACGGAGTTCTTGCGTGTTAATCATTGTGGGGATTCCAGAAGAATGATTAAGCATTTGTTCGATCGAAATGATATCGCCGTTTTGAAACTCAGGTATGAACTTCCCAACCGGGTCTGAAAGAGACATAAGACCATCTTCGCATAGCCTCAGAATCGCCGCCGCAGTGAACTGCTTTTTTATAGAGGCAATTCTGAACTTCTTCTCTGGAGTATTGGGGATAGTTCTCTCGATATCGGCCATGCCATAGCCGCCTGCATGAAGGATAACGTCTCCCCTGGAGACAAGAATGGCCCCCCAAAAACCCTCAAAGTCGATAATTCTATTTATCACATCATTTATGGGATTGGAAACCAGAGATACAGAAGACATCACGACGATTACTGCTAATGTAGCTATTTTCCTTATCAACGAGCACCTCCCGCAATAAGAAAAGTATCGAGTATAACTACATAATAACCTATGACAAACCATCTCATATAGAGTTATCGGGAGATTTTACTAAGATGGTAGCGTCCGGCTTTTTCACAGTTTCTTTGGACATTCGTACTCTGGTTTTTCCGAAGTTTGAAATCAACACATGTAGTTCTGAAGAAGCCGTCTCGGCGACCTAAATACCTAGAACTACCTACGAACACACAATGAAGATTGATGAGCTGGATAAGAACTACAAGAATCTTCGCATAAAGCAACGTAATCTGCGATAGACTATTGATGAAACGGAAGATTTGCAAATTATCCCGGAATATTTCTCAACAAAGCCAGAGTTAGGTTTTTCCACTCATAATGTTTAAAATATCAATCGATGCTGGCTTTACTGTATATTACGCCCGGATTGAATGATGCACTGATGGGTTCGTTTGGGGAGGAATGAAGTGAGAAGAATTGGCTTAATGTTGATGTTGTTGATTGTTGCCGTTACTGCCTTGCTTTCACAGAGAATAGTGGTTGCGGTGATGCAGGATCCCGATTTTCTCGATCCACACAGGGCGGCGGCTTCGGGAACCTACGAAATGATGTTTAACGTGTTCGAGGGTCTTCTCAAGCCCAACCCTAATGGTACCGTAATACCTGCCATAGCCGAAAGCTACAGTATTTCTGAAGACGGTATGGTCTACACTTTCAATCTCAGGAGCGGAGTGAAGTTTCATAACGGATCAGAGGTTACGGTAGACGATGTTTTGTACTCTTTGAACCGGCTCAAAGGCTCTAACGGCGAAAGAGGACTTTCTCCCGATTTTGAGAAGTTTGTTTCGAAGATTGAAGCGGTAGATGACAAGACTGTCAGGGTCAAACTCAGTACACTCAACACTGACTTTCTCGAGAAGTTCATAGTGGCAATTATTCCGGAAAGTAACGAAAACCATGAGAAGAATCCTGTGGGAACAGGTCCTTTTAGGTTCGTAGAATATAGACCGGGTCAGAGGCTAGTTATCGAAAAGTTTGAGGAATATTGGAATCCTGAGCTGCCAAAAGTCGAGGAAGTTGAATTTAGAATAATTCCCGACAATCAGGCAGCAATAATGAGTTTCCTGGCAGGAGAGGTTCAGATACTTCCGAGACTCGATGCTATTCAGGCAATGGCACTAGGAGATCGATACAATCTATTAACTGCCGAACAGAATATGGTTCAGTTGATGGCAATGAACCATGCGGTCAGCCCTTTCGACGACATTAGAGTCAGGAGAGCGATAAACCATGCTGTGGACAAGGAGGAGATTATAGAAATCGTGGCCGGCGGTTACGGGACAAAGCTCGGCTCAAACATGTCGCCGATAATGAGCGCGTATTACAGAGAAGGTCTTGAGGACTACTACGAACCGAGTGTCGAGAAAGCAAAAGCTCTTCTCTCAGAAGCTGGATATCCAGATGGATTTGACACAAAGATTACTGTGCCTTCCAACTATCAGTTTCATATAGATACTGCCCAGGTAATTGCGGAACAGCTTAAGAGAGTGGGTGTAAGGGCGGAGATCGAGCTTGTCGAGTGGAGTGTTTGGCTGGACAGAGTCTACACAGCAAGAGAGTACGAAATGACAATAATCGGTCTTACTGGCAAATTGAGTGCTTACGAAATATTGAGGCGATATGTTTCCGACTATCCGAGAAATTTCTACAACTATTCCGACAGTGAATACGACCGTATAATTAGTCTGGCTATTGAAAAGACTGCCGTCGAAGAAAAAGCATCTATGTTCAAAAGAGCTCAAGAGATTCTTACAGAAGATGCCGCCGCAGTTTACATCATGGATCCCAACTTTATCGTTGCTCTAGCTCCCAATTTGCACGGATACACGGTCTATCCTCTCTACGTGCAAGACATGTCGACTCTCTATTATCGCTGACAAGGAGAGGCATTTGTGTTTGTTTATTTAAAGAAGCTCTTTGCCATGATTTTAACGGTGCTTCTGGTTTTGCTGATAACCTTTGTTACATTTGAGATCATTCCGGGCAATCCTGCGTTGTCAAGACTTGGTGTGGATGCTCAAGAATCCCAGTATGAAGCCTTGTCAGCAGAACTAGGTTTGGATGATCCATTAGGGATAAGGCTGTCCAGGTGGTTGAAAGGGCTTTTCACGGGTGATCTTGGAATCTCAATGAGATACTCCGTTCCTGTATCGGAATTAATCCTCGACAGATTGCCCGTAACTATTTCTCTCGCAGTGATGGCTTTGGCCCTGATTATCCTAATAGGCATTCCTCTTGGCATAGTTAGCGCAAAATATGGTGAAAGGCTACCAGGAGTTATGATCACACTAATCTCACAGATTGGGATGGCAATTCCATCTTTCTGGAGTGGGATTATTTTGATCTATATATTTGGAATTCTCCTTCGCTGGGTATCACCTGGAGGATATGTTCCTTGGAGCGAGGATGCTTATGGAGCGTTCAAGTCACTTATCCTACCAGCCATCGCCATAGCGCTTCCATCGATTGCATCAGTCATAAGATACACAAGAAACTCCGTAATGGATCAGATGAAGAACGATTATGTACGGCTCGCAATGTCGAAAGGGATGAACCTGAATTCAGTGTTATTGAGACATGTACTCAAGAATGCCCTGATTCCTATTATCACTGTACTTGGAATGATAACGGCAAACATTTTAGGCGGATCAATCGTCATTGAACAGGTTTTCACGCTTCCCGGCGTCGGAAGACTTCTGATAAACGCCATCACGACCAGGGATCTCCCTCTGGTGCAGGGAATGGTTTTGTACATTGCTTTCATAGTCGTTATTATTAACTTCTTTATCGACGTCATATACACAGTTATCGACCCAAGAATCAGATTGGGTCAGAGGGACTAACATGAACAAAAGGAGGATCAATCTATGGATTGGGACAGTGCTGATTTCCATTCTGATGCTGATGATGGTAGTCAGTCTATTCTATACTCCATTTCCTGTAACAGAGATCAATAGACTTGAACGATTTGAACCTCCTTCAGCGCGTCACCTCCTGGGCACAGACAACTTTGGAAGAGATGTGCTCAGCAGAATAATGAAAGGATCCCAGACAGCCTTCTTTGTGGGACTAGTCGCGGTATCGATTGGCAGTGTTTTTGGCGTACTTATCGGCGCAATCTCTGGTTACTTTGGAGGAATAGTCGACGAGATAATAATGAGAATCGTCGACGCTATGATGGCTTTCCCAAGTATCCTTCTTGCACTGATGTTTGTATCCGTTTTTGGAGTAGGCTTGAGAAATACGATTATTGCAATAGGGATAATGTCAATTCCTTCGTTTGCCAGAATCACAAGAAGCGGTTTCGTTCAACACAAAGAGCTGGATTACGTCAAGAATGCAAAGATAAAGGGCATCTCGAATTTGCGGATAATGTTCAGACACATACTGCCAAATGTGCTTTCCCCAATAGTCGTTGCTGCTTCAATGGGATTTGCAAACGCAGTTCTCGCCGAAGCGGCGCTGAGTTATCTTGGACTTGGAATTCAGCCGCCCAATCCCAGCTGGGGAAGAATGCTGAGTGAGTCTCAGGTCTTCATAACCGTCAGCCCCTGGTACGCGATAGCACCCGGAATCTTTATCACGCTTCTTGTGCTGGGATTCAACTTCCTAGGAGATGGGATCAGAGACATTAGAGAGAATAGGTGAAAGAGAATGAACTGTGAAAACGAGCCCTTACTAGAAATCAAAGATCTCAAAATTGGATTCAAGACTCCAGAAGGGCTTCTTCACGCTGTGAAAGGAATATCTCTTGAAGTAAAAAAGAGAGAAATCGTTGGGATAGTCGGAGAATCCGGCTGTGGAAAGACAGTAACGGCATTGTCAATAATGCGCCTTTTACCCGATAATTCATTCGCTACTGGAAGCATAAATTTCTCCGGCATCGATCTTCTTTCACTCACGGAAGACGAAGCGAGGGGAACACGCGGAAGAGATATATCAATGATTTTTCAGGACTCCCTCTCCTCTCTAAATCCCCTTATGAAAGTAGGAAGACAAATCGACGAGAATCTCATGATGCACACTTCTCTCGACAAAGCAGAGCGATTCTCAAGGGTTCTTGAGATCATGAAAGGTATCGGTCTTCCAGATCCAGAAAGAACATACGGCAAGTACCCTCACGAACTCTCCGGTGGGATGAGACAGAGAATAGCCATTGCTATTGCCATCGTGTGTAATCCCGATCTGATTATCGCAGATGAACCGACGACCGCTCTGGACGTCACAGTTCAGGCACAGATACTGGAACTTCTGAGAAAGATAAACCGTGAAAGCAACTGCTCTATTATTTTTATCTCGCACAATCTTGGAGTCATTCGGGAAATATGTTCTAAGGTCTATGTAATGTATGCAGGTCACATCGTTGAGAGAGCTTCTACAGAGGCACTTTTCACGAATCCAGGCCATCCTTATACTTTGGGCTTGATAAAAGCTCTACCAAAACTTGAATCTAAGGGGAAAGAGCTTTTTGATATTAGAGGCAGAGTTCCATCCATTGCCGATTTAACTCAAGGTTGTCCTTTTGAACCAAGATGTGATTACTCATTCGAGAGATGCAGGAAGGAGTTCCCCGATCTGAAAGAAATCGATTCCGATCACGAGGTGCGATGTTTTTTAGCCGGAGGCAAACTTTGAAGGAGAGAATTCTCGAGATTCAGGATCTCACGAAGCATTTTCGCTTGAGAAGAACCAGCTTGTTACGGAGGCCGGGCTCTATAAAAGCGCTTAATGGAATTTCCTTCAGTATCTCTAGAGGAGAGTCCTTCGGCATCGTCGGTGAATCGGGTTGCGGTAAATCAACGGCAGGATATAGCATAGTGGGACTTCTGAAGCCCACGGCAGGGAAGGTATTGTTCAAAGGCGAAGAAGTCAATTCAATGGATGCAAACAGTCTTCGAGAGTTCAGAAAGAAGGTACAGCTTGTTTTTCAGGACACTTCAGGCTCTCTTAACCCCAGAGGAACGGTTGAATGGATACTGTCTGAACCACTAAGAGCAATGGGTATGGCGAAAAAACAAATCAGAAATCTAGTTGTTGATAGTCTTGAACTCGTAGGATTAGACAAAGACCTTCTAGGTCGATTTCCTCATGAGCTTTCCGGAGGTCAGAAACAGCGTATAGGTATCTTAAACGCGCTCATACTCGATCCGGAAGTCATCATCGCCGACGAACCAGTGTCTTCTTTAGATGTCTCCATTCAGGCACAGATACTTAACCTTATGAACGAACTTCAGGATAGGCTTTCTCTAACTTATCTCTTCATTTCGCATGACCTGAACGTCGTGCACTATTTCTGCAACAGAATAGCCGTTATGTACCTCGGAGAAATCGTTGAGCTTTCCGAATCCGAAGAATTGTACAGATCGCCCCTCCATCCCTATACACAGTCTCTTCTTTCGGCAATACCCGGCGGCTCTTATCGGAAGACTGAAAAAATAATTCTCGAAGGTGACGCTCCAAGTCCTATGAATCCGCCATCTGGGTGTTTTTTTCATCCCCGATGTTTCAAAAGAATGGAGATTTGCTCGAGAGTCAAACCCAAAATAATTGAGGTTTCGAAAGATCATTTCGTAAGCTGTCACCTTTACTGAGCATTCCACTCTCTTGATATTGGAACACGAGGCGGTTTTTGACCGGCATCGCTTCGAGCACGAATCAACTCTTTCATCCGATCTTCTTGAGTAGATACATACTAAGCACATAAAGACAGCTTGCCATTACAGCCAGTGAGACAAAAGCAACTCCAAACGAGATTGTGTCAGCGATTCTTCCGAAGATGGGGAAGAAGATTATCATTACTAAGCTATACATCATACTTGCAAAGGATATTATCGTTGCCCTGCTCCTGGATGGAATCAGCTTATTTATGTAGTCGTTACCCGCTACAAACAACATAGCTTCAATCATTGCTACAACCATGAAGAAAGGTAACTTGTTTGAACAAAGCGCCACACCCCACATAGATGCGACGGAAATAAGAGGCAGTATGATTAGGACTTTCTTCTCCTTCAGCAGGTGAGATAGCCTCTGAACCTTCATGGCCACTAATCCCGCTAGAAACGACCCGGCCGCGAGGTATATGCCAATCTGAAACTCCGTGCGGCCAAGTCCTTTCCAGTAATTCTGAATGTAAAAGAATATGCAGGCGCTGAATGCCAGTATAGTCTGAACAAAAAAGATAAGAAATGCAACCTTTCTATCTCTGGCGATTAGTGAGAAGCTGTCAACAATCTGCTTCAAGAAGCCCCGGAAAGTTTTTGAATTACGGCCCACCGATTCAAGGATTGGTGGTTCTGTGAACGAAAGAGAATAGACCACCGAAAATGCGATGATCCCGGAGGAAGCCCAAAATGCATAGTGATAACTGTACGTTCCCAGGAACCCGCCGATCAGAAGCGCCACAACTGAAGACACTTGAAATATTGCCTCCTGCCTTCCAAGCACCGATATAAAATTGTTTTCTGCTTTCAGATATTTGAGAGAATCATATACAAGAGCCTCTCCAGAACCCGATTCAAGATTATAGGAGAGAGCGGCAAGTATCATAAACGCAGTAAAATGGAGAAAACTAGTCGAACCGATCAGTATGAGAATGCTTGCAAACGAGAGACACCTTCCCATGCTTCTGCTTAGCTTCCTGCCAAAAAGATCTGCTATCGAACCTGTAGGAACTTCCATAGTCAGTGAAGTAACATGAAAAATCCCTTCAAGAAAGCCTATTTGCGTCAAGCTCATTCCTCTGGAGGCCATATATATCATCCAGAGGCCGCTTGATAACCTAAAATTCATAAGGAAGGAGAATACGTAGTTTTTCTTTATGTTGCTTTCCATGAGTTCTGTCATTGTCTTCAAAGAAATTGCCCTCCAAAAAAAAGCCGTGACACTCGTCACGGCCATTGTCTAAGCTTAACAGTTCTAGATGGATACAGGCTCAACGAGGTAGCATTCACCCACAGATCTTGAAAATCCGCCCGACATAACCATAAAATACACCTGTATGATTTCTAGCATGTGGGTTGCTCCTCCTTTTTGGATCAAAATCATTATACAACAAAAGAATGGTAATAAGGTGCAGCCAAAGCAATACGAACGGTCAAAGTGAATTACGTTTACTACATGGCATCTTAAGTTCTTATCAGAACTCCACCTTACTGTAGAAACTCAGACCAGCTATCCCCACTCTTTCTTCTAGTTATCGATTGTTCATAAGAATCGGTAAGATTTCGCTTTGTTTCAGTAAAAGAATCGATGTCGATATCTTTAGTGTAATCAAGACTCTTCAATCCATCGTCTTCAATGGTAAAGATCTTTTCACCATGTTCCGCAATGAACTGCCGATCATGACTAATGAAGAGGAACCCTCCTGGAAAATCATTCAGAAGTTTGTCAAGCATTTCAAGAGATTCAATATCTAGATGATTCGTCGGTTCATCCATGAAGATAAATTCTACTCGTGAAAGGATGGCTTTCAATATGGCAAGCCTCATGCGTTCTCCGCAGCTTATCAATTCAGCATTTGCCAGTGCTCTGTCGCCCCTGAATCCGATATTTGCCAGATGGCTTCTGGTTGTCTGTTCATCCAGCCCGACATCGGAGATCTCTTCAAAGGGAGTTTTCTTTTTGAAGTGGCGCGTCATATCCTGTGGAATGTACACCCAATCGACACTGTCGTTTCTGTAAATTCTGCCATTTACCGGCTTCAGAATACCTGCAAGACATCTCATGAGAGTTGTCTTTCCTGAACCGTTGGGACCGATTAGCCCTATTCTCTCATTAGTATCGACGTTTAGCGAGAGTTCCCTAAAGATGTTTTTCTTTCCGTATGAGAATGATATCCTCTCGGCATTAAGCATTTTTCTATTAGGCACTTCGTACTGGGGAATCTTGATGGTTATAGGTTTCTCGACGAATGGTTTTTCCTGTTCTAGTTGTTGGACTAATCTCTCCTTCCTTTTCCGGACAACAAGTGCGCGCTTTGCAAGTTTAGCCGCCATGTGACCTTCATGCCCCTTATCCGACGAAAGTCTTTTTGAAGCCTCTCTTGAATCAGACCAGCTTTTCCTCCTGGCCACATCGAGTTCAAGCTGACGGATTTTCTTGTCTATTTCTACGCACTTCTTTTTTCTCGAAAGAAAATCCTTTTCTAAGAAGGCCAGCATCTCGGAATAACCGCCGCTTATGGATATTGCTATTCCCCGCTTCAAATAGACTGTTTTATGGGCGACCCGATCAATGAAAGTTCTATCGTGACTTACAACAATTATTCCCACACCACTTTCACTAAGAGAACTTACTATCTCTTCGAGCTTCAAAGTCATTTCGATGTCAAGATGATTTGTCGGCTCATCCAGCAAAAGAAGTTTGGAGCCGGAGAGAGCTCCTCTGATTACGGAAAGTATCCTTTTAAATCCATGAGATAGATTCCTATACGGAAAGTCTAGATCATCGATGCCTATTCCAAATTTATTTATTGTAGAGGAAATCGAGGCTTCCAACTCAAAGCCTCCGGCATCGTTAAAAGCATTTATTAGTTCTGCGTAAACAATTGGATCTGAAGAGCGACACAGTTCGGTGTAAATCCTGGAGATTTCTGGTTTCGCGCCGAAAAGATACTCCTTCACCGTGCCGGAGAAAGTGTCACACTCCTGATGAACGAAAAATGGGGCAATATCCTTTTGAAGTAAAATCTCTCCTTCCAAAGGGGTTATCTCGCCGGCAACTGCTCTCAGGAGACTTGTCTTACCAGTTCCATTCGCTCCCGTCAAGGCGAGAGTCTCCCCTGCGGCAAGATCCAGATTCACTTTTCTTAATACTTCAAAACCATCGAACGAAATGGAAAGGTCTTTTATCTGAAGCAATTCGATCACCTCCAGTAAAGGCTTGGCAGCAATAAACTACAAAAAACTAGGGATCACTTATGTAGTTGTTGATCGATGAGTCGTATGAGAAAGTATTGAATTACGCAGTTCAGAGAAGCTTTTTCTTCATTTCGGCACCTGCTGATCTATGATCTTTTATTTATATCATATCAAAACCAACTTAGTCAAACAGCCTCTGTACTGGCAGTACTAGATAATGATCTTCAAAAGGTTTTTCCCGTTCTCGTAACGATAATCAACCCTCTTTGAAAACCTCTTTATCAAATAAACGCCCATTCCACCTTTTTGCAGAAGTTCTATGTTCTCAAGATTTGGATCGTCTACCTTAAGAGGATTGAACTCTGTGGAGGCATCTTCGATGGTGATAGTCACTTCTTCTTCTCCAACTTCAAGGTTTACCGAAATAAGATCATCTTCCTTGAGTTCACCGTGCTTAACGATATTCGAGCACGCTTCTATTACTATCAGCCCTGCCCTGAATCCTGTTTCATTTCCTTTAGTTCTTCTGACTATCTCGGACACTTTTGCAGAAAAAGCATCAATCTTATACAGCTCGGGTTCGACCGTGAAACTGTAGTTCTCTTCGGCCATTATTTCAACACAAATCCTTGATGGCCTCTACAACGCTGCAGTTCTTAATGATGAAGAGCCTGTCAAGTCGCAATGTATTCAGTAGTTTCTTTATCTCTTCAGAAAGATTCACCAGAATCAAATCACTTCCTTTTGCGGAAACCGTCTTGTAAATGCTTATCAGAGCTGCAATTCCCATGGAATCAATGAACTCGATGTTATTGCCGTCCACAATAACTGTTGAGCAACTTTTCAGATCAACAGTCTCTTGCCATTTTCTGAAATTTGCCGACATTTCCCCCGTAATTCTTGCCCTCTTAACAAGGGAAATCACTCCAATCTCATCGTTAGCCTTCTTGAATTCGAACATTCTTCACTCAGCTCCTCATCCTAGACTTTTCGGCAACAGCTTACCGAACTAGAACTGTATCAGTAAGGCCGTAATATCGTCTTCCGCAAGTGTACTCCCCTTGAAACTCTCATAAGAGGATTTCAAGTGCAAAGCGGTACTCCTTATATCGATATCTGAACTGCTCTTCATAAGATTTCTAAGTCTTTCCTCGCCATACATTTCACCTTTTTCGTTCATTACTTCGATCAGCCCATCGGTATACAATAACAAGCGATCACCGCTACGGAAAGGCACCTTAGAAACATCTCCGTGAATCATATTTATTCCGACAAGAGCTTCTCTCTTCCCTTCAAGAAACTGTACAGATCCCTCTCTTTGCATCAAAGGAGTCGGATGTCCCGCATTTGAAAGCAGAACGAAGCCTTCCTTAAAGTCCACTATTGCGGAAACAATTGTGAAGAAAAGGTTGAACCTCTCAAAAATAAAGTTTCTATCCAGCTCCTTCATAAAACTTCTCAAATCGAACTCACCATCATAGATACTGGCCCTGAAATCTTCAATGAACCTGTGTACCATCACCGATAGCATTGCCGCATTTACGCCGTGTCCTGACATGTCGGCGAGATAAACAAAGTACCGATTTTCATCCAGCTTGAATATATCGAAGATATCCCCACCAACCCTGTAAGAAGGTTCATATATCCATTCAACAGAGAGTCCTTGAGGATTGCTTTTTGGAACAAGAGCATTTTGAATTTTACCGGCTGCTATGACATCGCTTTCTAGATTATCTACCGCCACTCTCAAAGATCTGATAAGATCATGAAGCTTCAGATGAGTATTTACCCTAAGTAGAACCTCTTCGGGGAGAAAGGGCTTTGAAATGAAATCAACGGCACCTGAACTCAGAGCAGTGAGCTTGCTTTCTCTGTCGGAAGAGCCCGTAAGAACAATAACGGGTATAGGCTCTAGCTCTTCACTTTCTTTGAGCTGAGCCAGAATATCAAGTCCATTATAATCAGGCAACATTAGGTCAAGAAGTACTATATCCGGCTTCTGCACAGCCAGCGATGAGAATGCCGACCTGCCATCCGCACTTTCTACAACGTCATGGTTGTCTCTCGAAAGAATCGATTTCAACAGAACTCTAACCGACAAGTCATCATCCACCACGAGTATCCTACTCACCCGGATCACTTCCTATTCAAAGTATCGCAAAGCTTCTGCAGGTGCAATTTTAGAAGCAGAATAGCTGGGAATAATGGTCGAAACAAGAGAGGCAATGTAGAATATTAACGCCATTGAGATAAGCTGATCCCAAGGAATGTAAAGCTTCATGCCCTCCATTAAAGGAGAGGCAAAGATTTCAACGCTTGTAAGCGTACCGGTCACCATCCCAAGGAGAATTCCAATGATCGCGATAAACGATGTCTCAAGTAAGAAAGAAGAAAACACCATTGCTTTGGTGAAACCAATTGCTTTGAGCATGCCGATAATTCTCTTCCTTTCATGAAGAGCCTTGAACATAATGATCGCTATACCAACTATGCCGACAAGCATTCCGAAGTACAGAAAAGACCTTAGAATGCTTATTGTCCCTTGCAACATTGTTGAGGTCAGGTTCATTATGTCATCTACGTATAGAAGAAAAGGACTTCTAGATGATATCTTATCCTGAAGCGAATCGAAGTTTGCCTTTTTCTCTACCTCGGTGTCTCCTGAAAGGTTGAAAAGGAAATGTCTCGCGGCACTGCTGCCTGTCAACTCCGCAGGAGTATTCCCTATGTAAATGAGCAGTCCATTAAGGAAGGAGATGGTGTTTTCCGGGATCGTTGCTATCACTTCAAGATAAATAGGGCCTGAATCAATCATCTCTGAAGATAGCTTTTTCTGCGTGAAAGCAGCGGCACCGTTTCCGGTATCGCTTTGATCAGCTATCCTTCTTAGTTCAAGCACATCCCCTGGTCGAACATCCGGCAAAACACTGTTTGAAACTATAACAGTGCCGGAATTGTCTCTCAGATAATTCCACAAGTCTTTCACGTCTGAGATCCCAAGCCCTTCAACGAAATCGAGTTCCGTCATCCTGTTATAGTCAATGAAATTGTCGTCAAGCGCAAAGACTTGCTCCACATCATATCTTCCGTCTCTTCTCAGCGCAACGTTTATCCCCGACACCGTCGAAATCTCCCTGACTTCCAGCTGAGATTTCAGTTCAGTAAAGGTAATTGCACTTTCACCAGTAAAAGAAAAAGCTCCGACATCAAAGCCAGCAAAGATTGCATCTCTGCTTTTGACGAGCATCTGTTCCATAGAGTAAGGAATTATCGAAATCAGGGTAATAACAAAAATGACAACGGCAAACATGGCAATAGTGAGGCCTGTTCTTAAACGGTTTCTTGCCGAAAAGGCAATTGAAATCTTGAATACAGGAGCTGCGGCTCTTGCTTTCTGAAAGAGTTTGTTCAGAAGGTACTCAAAGGTCTTCAAGTTGTAGACAATCAAAAATAGCCCGGCAAAGAGAATTGCTGCACCTTTTGCAATCGTGAGATAGATGGATGAGCCACTATTCGATGCTATTAGATCAAAGGAATTGCTGAACATTGTGAATACGATTACCGCAATTGAGAAGAAAGATTCTATCCATCTTTTGTTCTTCATCGGGATCGCAACCGGAATCAGCAATCCCGCAAGCATAACGCCGGTAAAAAAGCCAGTCGCATTTCCCAACGAATATCCACTGTAGGCCATCACTACTGAAACAAGAACCCCTACGGCTGCTATGACATTCAGCAGAAGTCTCTTCCTTTCATCAAGCTCTTCAGGTATATTTCTTACCGCGGTCACTATATTCGTGCGTGAAATCTTCCTTCCCGTGTAAACAATGATTATCATAGGTATGATAAGCCCCAAAAGAAATCCATAGGCAATTGAATCGATCCGCACGAAGAACACGAATGAGTTCTGCATGGAGTTAAAAGCGATATTTGCACCTTCGAAAGGTATCAGTGAGACCGCATCCTCAAATAGGTTTACGAAACTACCTAAAATAAACCTCGCAATTCCCAACCCAGCGAGGACTCCAATACCTGACGAGAAAATAGAATAGAAAAAACCCTCATAGAGAATCGTCCTGGACACTCTTTTTCTTGAATAACCAATCGCTCTGAGGGTACCAAGCTCGGTCCTCCTCTCTTGAGCAAGCATCAAGTAAATGTTTGTAAGAAGAAGCACACCTGCAAATATGGCAAAGACACTGAGCATGAGGAATAAGAGACCGATATTCCCCTGGTCAACCATACTCAAGGAATCCTTCTTGACCTCCCTGACCACCACTTCCTCACCGACTAAGGGCTTTATGCTTGCCACAACCTGATCTGTAAGCCTTTCACCTGTTAGAAAATCCCCACGGTTCGAAACGATTAGTGCATTATAATAGTCTTCAACACCTATCTTAAGTACTTCTCTGGCTTCTTCAACATCCATTAACATGGTAAACCCATTTGAACCCTGGTTTTCTATCTGGTAGTGAAGAATCCCATTCCCTTCAACAATTTCAGCCACCCTTACCTCAGGAAGAGGAATCCAGAAAAGCAATCTCTGTCCTGGGTCTACAAGAATTTCAAGAGTATCCCCGACCGCCACCCCGGCAACTTCGGCCAGCTCTTTGTTGATGACAACCTCGGGAAGTTCATCTGTAGCAGAGGGGAGGACCAGATCCACTTTATCGACGTCAGGCCAGTTTGAGAGTTGATCGGCTTCTACTCCTATCATGCTCACCTGAAAACTCTTTCCAGTTTGACTTCTGGCCTCTCCGGGGAGTCCAATAGAGACAGTTCTACTAAGAATAGGAAGGACACCGTCTACCTGTTCGTTCTTCAAAAGTGAATCGACAAGAATCTCGATTTTGGAATTGGGAATGAGCTCTTTACCAATGTTTTGATTATCTGAAGGGATGTAGATCAGTTCATCGATCTCACCATGGGTTCTTTCGATCTGACCGTAAAGGAAATTCTGAAAAGAATCATTCATGGCCATCGAACCCATGATAAGCGCCGTTCCAATCAGAGATCCCATTATCACCAAAAAAGTATCGGATTTTCTCCTGTAAATGTTTCTGTAACCGATTTTGAAAATTATCGGATTCCTTATCATTGAAACTAGTATCGCAATTACGGCAACACCCGCAAAAAGACTAATTATCTGTATTATCACTGTTACACCTTCAATTCTTTATTTTCTTCAATCTTCAAAATGCTACCACTATCCATGTGAAGAACTCTGTTTGAGAATGCAGAAACTCTCTCGTCGTGCGTAACAATTACGAAAGTCTGATTGAACGTTTCATTCAGCTCGGTGATGAGATTCATTAGATCATTGCTGGTTTTCGTATCCAGGGCTCCCGTAGGCTCGTCGGCCCATACAATAGCCGGCCTGTGAACGAGCGCCCTTGCTATTGAGACTCTCTGTCTCTCGCCACCACTCAATCTTGAAGGGAGGTAATGTTCTCGCTCCCTTAAATTGACTTTTGCAAGAATTTCCATCGCCGCTTCACGGGCTTTCTTTTCATTACTTCCCATTGTAAGCATCGCGAGTTCCACATTTTCGACTGCTTTTAAGACAGGTATAAGATTGTAGAATTGAAACACGAACCCCATATTCATCGCCCTAAAGCGGGTCTTGTCATCATCCTTCAAAGAGTGAAGATCAACCCCCTTGACTGTAACCTTCCCCTCCGTAGGCGTATCTATTCCTGAAAGACAGTTCAGGAGTGTACTTTTTCCGCATCCGGACGGTCCGAGAATCGCTAGTATCTCGCCTTCATAAATATCAAATGAAACTCCCTTCAGTGCTTCGACCGACACTTCACCCGACCTGTAAGTTTTACTAAGGTCTCTGACCTCAACAAATGCCATTTTGAATCTCCTTCCAATAAAAAACTCTCAATTATTGAGTGATATCGTCCACAGCTTTCCTAATTTCTTCATTCAGTTTTTCGATAGTCTTTTCAAGATTTGAAAAGGCCTTTCTTGACAAGAGAACAATTATCAACGATGCCACATACGAAAAAAGACCCGCCACAATTTCGACTCTTCTCTGAACAATCACGGAGGATAACATAACCGCGAGCGGAAAAAGCGGCGCTGCATAAGCTGAAAAAATATACAGCTTTCTCTGTAGCTCAGATGGCTTCTTCAGTTTTTCTTCGAGTGAGGAAACTACCTTCTCAAGGTTTCTCAGATTCTCAGAATCGATAATCTTACCTTTTGTGCTCTCATCGAATGTTCGCCTGAGGGTGAGTATAGACTGTATATTTCTCAGAAAGGCTGAAATTCTTATTGAATAACTCCTCCCAGGAATACCTGAAACTATTAAATAATCAACAATGATTAAGAAAGGCAAGAAAAAAAAGACTGGATGAAAATAGGCACCCTTAGAAAAATTGAGCACGAATAAGATTCCGGCTGATGCCATATAGTACACCGTCACTTTCTTCATCAATCCATTTCCGGCAATTTTTCTACCATAACTGACGATGCAGAAACTCTTACTTTACACTCATCGATTTCTTCAACCCAGTCTATCGGTATCAGTTTCTTTGACCTAGAACCAAATCCTCCGCATTCACCTATCAAATGGGTGATCTTGCCTTCGTCATTTAGAACGAAGCTTTTTACCCTTCCCACAATCTTCTCTTCAGCGGTAACGATATCACATCCCGGCTCAAGGGATTTGCTGTCCTTTGGAACATTTATCGAAGTGTTTAACGGTGGAAGAGGGTATAGCTCTGCGTAATCCCCAACCGGTCTTAACCAGTAAACCGGGGTGACTCCGCTTTCGAGATTCTCTATTTCTTCTCCAGTAACGAAGAACGTCTCTTCGTAATCCTGCAGTGTTTCAACGTCTTTCGATTCAATTCTCAATCTAATTTCGTCGGGAGCTGCAAAAAACACAGTAGCTATTGGCACCAATTTTGCCACTCTATTGAAGATGCCCTTTTCTATCACTAGATGAGTGACTTCGTTGTTCTTAGGATGAATGACTACCCGAATGACTTTCCCGAGGTCTTTGCCGTCAGAAGAAATCGCTTTGGCGCCCCATCTGATTCTGTTTTCCATAGGTTCACCCCCTTTAGTAAAGTTTATCACGTGAGACATGCTCCGTTCAAAAGGATAACTTGACTTATGACTGCAGAAAACCAGAACGAGTTGTAAAATATAGGAGCAAATGGGCGGAGAACAGAAGACTTAGAGTCTTTCCGGGTTATTGCATTTGACTGAGCACTCATAATGATGAGAGGAGGAAGTTCGTCGCTCCAGCATGGATTAGATGGACGTTGAAATCAATGAGCCCACTTAGGCTTTTCTGGATATTCGTCAAAGTCAGCACATTCACTATAGGCGGCGGATATGCAATGATTCCTGTAATAAAGGAGTTTATTGTAGACAAATACAGGATAATAAAGGAAGACGAGTTTCTCGATGTCATTGTCACTGCCCAAACTGTACCTGGTGTTATAGCGATAAACACAGCTATGATCCTTGGAAGTAGGCTTGCAGGGTTTTGGGGCGCTTTTTTTGCGGTGCTTGGAGCTTCGTTAACTCCATTTATTATAATACTTGTAATAGCAAGTTTCTTCACCGATTTCGTAGACCTTCCTGTCTTCAAAGGCTTTTTTGCCGGCGCGAGAGTGGGTGTGACTGTAATACTTGCTAATCTTTCCTTTCAGCTTCTTCGAAAAAGTCTTAGAAGATACCTGATTGTAATCGTTATCGCTGCTGGCACTTTGGTAATTGTCTTTCTTAATGTATCGTCTATCTGGGTTTTGCTGGTATGCTCGCTTCTCATTTATTTCATCGACAGGAGGTCGACCAGATGATTCTACTGAATCTCTTCTGGTCTTTCTTTAAGATCGGTTTTCTAGCTTTCGGAGGAGGATATGGCGCTCTGAGTTTAATACAAGATCAAATAGTAAACGTAAACAAATGGATTGGAATTGAAGAGTTCCTTACTCTAATATCCATCTCACAGATGACTCCCGGTCCCATTGCGATCAACTCGGCCACTTTTATTGGCTACAGAATTGCCGGAGTACAAGGATCGATTCTCGCAACTATCGGAGTCGTTCTTCCAAGCGTGTTCTGGATTTTTCTGATACTAAAGATTCTGAAAATTCTATCCAAATGGATCGACACGGCAGAGGTCTTTAATGCCCTAAGGCTCGGGATAATCGCACTGATCCTTTCGGCTACTTTAAGGATAGGGATTGAGTCTATTAATAGTGTTTTCACCATTGTTACAGCGGTATCTGCCTTCTATATCCTCTACAAATTCAAACTTTCAGTCATCTGGATCGTATTTGGTACGGGCATATTGGGCGTTTTTTGGAGCTTCTTTTTACCTCTATAAACCACAACAAACTAGCAAAGGCTAAACTTATAAAAGGTATTCGCCTCATTAGACAATGCGAACTTTCGATTTCTATTTTTGATTTTTGCACTCGCATGAATTACTAGTTTAATTTTTGTGAGATCAGTTTCTAATCTTGCCTCGCAAAGATTATAATTAATAGTACAGCATATGATTTGGTCATATTTATAGTTCTTACGTTTGATTATCTGTTCTACGCTTCATCATAGTCGTTTGTCAGCGATTATCACCTTTTGCACCTGATTATCACTTCCATTCTTCTTCTATTGATGTTTGCGTATTTGATTGCTCTTGTTCTAAAATGTAGTTGTTATCTTGTTCATGTAGAGATGCTGTTGTTTTCTTCTTGTCCATCCGACCAAACATTTATTCGTAGTAGCTTGAGTTTTGTTAAGAAATTTTAGAGGTGGAGAGAGATTCAAAAGGTAATTTATCACTCGAACACTTGACCAGGAGGTGCGGTGTATGTGGAAGATACCTGAAGAAGAAGATCACTAAGAGTAAGGTGCTGAAACGGAACGAAATTCATCAAGCAGATTTTTGGAGGTGAAGTGAATGAAAAAGGTAGCAGCAATTCTTCTTATTGGATTGATAGCACTTGGTGGAGTTACTCTTGCAGGACCTGGACTTTGGAAGATTCCCGAAGGCGAGTTTACCGTTGATGGTGGCCCGGGACTTTGGAAGATTCCCGAAGGTTATTGATTTTCAACATCGATTTTTTCATGGGTAAAGGGAGGTTAGTTTGATGAAAAAGATGATCGCAATTCTTTTGATAGGTTTAGTATCGTTTGGTACGGTTGCGCTTGCAGGACCTGGACTTTGGAAGATTCCTGAAGGCGAGTTTACCGTTGATGGTGGCCCGGGACTTTGGAAGATTCCCGAAGGTTATTGATTTTCAACATCGATTTTTTCATGGGTAAAGGGAGGTTAGTTTTATGAAAAAGATGATCGCAATTCTTTTGATAGGTTTGGTATCGTTTGGTACGGTTGCGCTT